>CAXBKL010000045.1:0-27066 GCA_963976125.1 uncultured Sulfitobacter sp.
AGCCGAGGCCGCGTACGACGGAGGGGTCGATGACGATGCGGTCAGGGCCGTAGCCAGCCGAGCGGCAAAGACGGAGAAAATCACCTAACTCAACTACAGCCTCCACTCCAGAAATAGTATCCCGAAGAACATCATAAAGATTGTATAAGACAACTTTATCTTCAACGGTAAGCGTTTGATAATCAGTACCATTTGCATATTCAATGGCCTTTGCCTTAAGCTCTTCGGATGCTCCTGAGGAGAAAAAAGCCTTCCGGACGGTTTGTATTGCCTCAGAATTGAGGTTTGCGCCTTCCGTGTAGTCACCACTAGAGTCCTTTCGGCCTCTACCAAGGAGATCTCGGACGCCCTCCCAGCCTAAACGATCAAACTTATCTATTGCGCGAAGCACAATACCGCGAACTTCTTCTCTCCTGTCGGCATCTAAAATGTGATCAATGCCAATTGCCTCCAGCACCCCATTCAGCACCTTGCGGTTGTTCACCCGCACGATGTAATCGCCGCGCTCAATGCCTACTTCCTCAAGACAATCGGCCAGCATCGCGCAAATCTCGGCATCCGCCGCCACGGAAGGCGCGCCAACCGTGTCTGCATCACATTGATAAAACTGGCGGAACCGCCCCGGTCCGGGCTTTTCATTGCGCCACACCGGGCCCATCGCGTAGCGGCGGTAAGGCTTGGGCAGGTCATTCTGATGCTGCGCATAGACCCGTGCCAAAGGCGCCGTCAGATCATAGCGCAGCGCCAGCCAATCGCCGGGCTTGTCCGCATCCGCATCTTCCTGCCAGGCAAAAACACCCTCGTTGGGGCGGTCCACATCGGGCAAAAACTTGCCCAGCGCCTCGACCGTTTCCACGCCCGAGCTTTCCAGCGCGTCAAACCCGTAGCGATGATAAACCCCGGCAATCTTGCTCAGCATCTCGACCCGCTGCGTCACCTCAGCACCAAAATAGTCACGAAACCCTTTGGGCGTTTCCGCCTTGGGCCGGGGGGATTTCTTGGGCTTGGCCATGATACCTGTTCCTTGACGCTTGGGACCGCGCCCCGCTCCTACCCCAGCCCCCATTCAAGGGCAAGCAACGCGCCGGGATAGCTTTCCTTTTTGGCCTCAAATTCTGTCGGGTGGAAACAGCCCCCCCTTTGCGGCCCCCCCAACCCGTGGTAAGCGGCGGGGTATGGAAAAACTCGAAGAACAAATCGCCCATCTGACCCGCATCGTCGACGATCTTTCGGATATGGTTGCCCGTCAGGAAGCGGAAATCACCACGCTGAACCGCCGGGTGCATATGTTGATGCAGCGCGAAGGCGAGCGGGAGGCCACCGTGGGGGGTGGGGTGGTCATAGGTGACGAACGCCCGCCCCATTACTGATTGTCACGTCTCAGTTGTTTGCTTTCAGGGCGGAGGCGACAACGGCCCCGTCGTGGATCAGGATCGAGGCAGTTGCGTTTTTACATCACGGCTCTAACGTTCTGTTGATACCCACCCCCTAGATTTCCTCGACTTCCAACACACCATTCAAAGAACGAATTGCCCCTTTTATCTGGGGTGTTACGGGGAACTCCTGACCTAGATCCACTTCGACCTCTCCCGGCAGATCAGGGTCCATCAAGCACAATTGAACGGGGCCAAGACCTGCCGCGCGCGCCGCGGTCCGCGCACCGTTCAATACCTCGGCAACGGCGGCAATCGCCTTGGATTCTTCGAGAAATATCCGCAATCCCATGCCTCCGGCATCGGCCACGGCGGCATCAATGGGGGCAACGGCGCGCCCCAACAGTTTGAGCTGATCGCTTTCCATCGTCGCCTCGACAGTGACGACAACCTTTGCCCCGACTTCCAGAAATTCACGCGATTTTTCAAGCGTTTCCGAGAACAACGTCACCTCGAATGCGCCCGTGGTATCAGACATCTGGGCAAAGGCAAAGCGGTTGCCACGGGCTGATTTCCGTTCCTGCCGACCCGCAACCACCCCGGCCAATTTCGCCACCAAGGCGCCCTGTTCGGCTTTGGCTGTCAGATCGTCCAATGTCATGACACCCTTGCGCTTGAGCGGCCCCATGTAATCGTCAAGCGGGTGGCCAGACAGGTAGAACCCTACCGCCTTGAACTCCTCTGTCAGGCGTTCCGCAGGGAGCCAATCATCACAGGGGAACATGCGGGGCTCTGGCAAATCATCTCCGGCTTCACCAAAAAGGGACACCTGACTGGAGGCCTTTTGTTCGTGGATGGCGGTGGAATAATTCACAAGTGAATCAAGGGCCTGGAAGACGCGCTTACGGTTAGAATCCAGCTGATCGAAGGCGCCCGAGCGGGCCAGCATTTCGAGAGGCCGTTTGCCGACCCGTTTCAAATCAACCCGGCGCGCAAGGTCAAATAGGGTCGCGAATGGTTTGTCCGTGCCTTCAACCTGTCGCGCTTCGGAGATCAGCTTCATCGCCTCGATCCCGACGTTCTTGAGAGCGCCCAACGCATAGACCAGCGCACCATCCACAACCCTGAACGCCGCATCAGAGCGGTTCACGCAGGGCGGCACCCACGGCAGCTCAAGCCGCTTGCGGACCTCCTCGAAATAAATCGCAAGTTTATCAGTCAGATGGATGTCGCAGTTCATCACACCAGCCATAAATTCGACCGGGTGATTGGCCTTCAGCCATGCGGTTTGATAGCTGACCACGGCATAGGCGGCGGCGTGGCTCTTGTTGAAACCATAGTTTGCAAATTTTTCAAGAAGATCAAAAACTTCCGTCGCTTTCTTCTTGTCGACGCCATTCTCCATCGCGCCTTTTTCGAATTTCGGGCGCTCCTTGGCCATTTCCTCGGCGATCTTCTTGCCCATCGCACGACGCAACAGATCCGCCCCGCCCAAGGAGTAGCCCGCCATCACCTGAGCGATCTGCATCACCTGTTCCTGGTATACGATAATCCCTTGAGTTTCCTCAAGAATATCGTCGATCAGCGGATGGATGGATTCCAATTCCCGCTGGCCGTTCTTGACCTCGCAATAGGTCGGAATATTCTCCATCGGGCCCGGACGATACAAGGCGACGAGCGCCACGATGTCCTCGATACAAGTAGGTTTCATCCGTTTGAGGGCATCCATCATGCCCGAACTTTCCACCTGAAACACCGCAACGGTCTTGGCCGAGGCATAGAGTTTGTAAGAGGCTTCATCGTCCAGCGGAATGGTCGCAATATCATCAATCAGCCCCTCGGGCGGTGTGAATAACTCCGTTCCATCAGCGGCAATGTGCAAGTGGCGGCCCGAGGTCTTGATCTGATCCACCGCATTCTGGATCACGGTCAGCGTTTTCAGTCCCAGAAAATCGAATTTGACCAGCCCTGCCTGCTCCACCCATTTCATATTGAACTGGGTTGCGGGCATATCTGAGCGCGGATCCTGATAGAGCGGAACAAGTGCGTCGAGCGGGCGATCGCCAATCACAACGCCGGCCGCGTGGGTCGAGGCGTTGCGCAGCAGGCCCTCGACCTGCTGGCCATACTCCAGCAACCGCGCAACCACTTCTTCATTTCGGGCCTCCTCGCGCAGGCGCGGTTCATCCGCCAACGCCTTTTCGATGGACACCGGTTTGACGCCTTCGACCGGGATCATCTTGGACAGGCGATCGACCTGACCATATGGCATCTGCAAAACCCGCCCGATGTCGCGCACCGCCGCCTTGGACAAAAGCGCACCAAAGGTGATGATCTGCCCCACCTTGTCACGGCCATATTTCTCTTGAACATACTGGATCACCTCCTCGCGGCGGTCCATGCAGAAATCGATGTCGAAGTCGGGCATCGACACCCTTTCGGGATTCAAAAACCGTTCGAAAAGAAGGTTGTAGCGCAGCGGATCAAGGTCGGTGACCAGCAGCGCATAGGCCACCAAAGACCCCGCACCGGAGCCACGGCCCGGCCCGACCGGAATGCCCTGCTCTTTGGCCCATTTGATGAAATCCGCAACAATCAGAAAGTAACCGGGGAACCCCATGCCCTCAATGATACCAAGTTCAAATTCGAGGCGTTCTTCGTAGTCCGCCACCGGGGCAACAGGCGTTATGACTGCCAAGCGCGCCTTGAGGCCAGCCTGCGCCTGCTTGCGCAGTTCCGAAACCTCGTCATCGGCGAACCTTGGCAGGATCGGATCCCGACGATAGGCCATAAAAGCGCATCGTCTGGCAATTTCGACCGTGTTGCTCAGTGCTTCGGGCAAATCGGCAAAGAGAGCGGCCATCTCGGCGGGCGATTTGAAATAATGCTGTGCGGTCAAACGCCGCCGGGGCTCTTGTTGATCTACATAGGCGCCTTCGGCAATGCAGATCAGCGCATCATGGGCTTCATACATTCCAGTGTCGGGGAAATAGACGTCATTGGTCGCCACCAGTGGGATGTCCATCGCATAGGCCATCTCAACAAAGCCACGTTCGGTCTGCCGTTCGTTTTCCGGCTGACCGGCATCACCGGGGTGCCGCTGCAATTCGATATAAAGCCGGTCGCCGAAGGCCGACGACAGCCGCTGCATCAATGCCTCGGCGGCAGGCCTGTGGCCATTCTGCAATAATTTGCCAACCGGCCCGTCGGGACCGCCCGTCAGGCAGATGACATCCTGCGCATGGTGCTCAAGCTCGGCCATTGTGACCTGCGCAAGCGCGCCGCCCTTGTCCAGATAGAGACAGGAATTGAGCTTCATCAAATGCTCATATCCAACCTCCGTCTGGGCCAGCAGAACCACCGGCGCGGGATCGGTTGGCCGCTCACCAGGGCGATTCTCGGCATAGCTCAGATCAACCTGGCAGCCGATAATCGGCTGAATGCCAGCCCCCGACATTGCCACCGAAAACTCCAGCGCGGCAAACATGTTGTTGGTATCGGTGAGCGCCATGGCAGGCATTTCCACGGCTTTGCACAGCTCTGGCAGCTTTTTCAGACGCAACGCACCTTCCAAAAGAGAGTATTCGGAATGGGTCCGCAAGTGGATGAATCGAGGTGAATTTGTCATGCCGTCAGACTACGCCACCCCTGCATGAATGACACCCCATCGGCGCGCGTTTTTGCAAGATCAGCGCGGATTCACAGCGCACAGGTCAAAGGTATGGCACGGCCAAGCCCGCCAAGCCGACCAAATGCCGCAAAACCAATCGCCCGCATTCCAGTCAAGCAACCGCACCGCATGATACCGGAGCCGTGCCTGGCAGATTTTTCCATTGGCAGCTTCTGTATCTATCAGGAAACTAAAGGCTATTGCAGCGAAATTCGGCTGGCCCGGAAAAGGGAGCCTGCCGCGATTTCTGGGTGCCCTTCATGCCCCTGCGCTCTTCGCAAATCGACCGCGCATCACCGGTGCTTCGGGGCCGTGGGCAACTTTTTTCTTGCCAAAACGCGAATCCCCCGCGTAGCTTAAGGCAGATTAACCCGGCAGTTGCGTTCTACGCCGCATCGAACGCTTTGCCACTATGGGCACTTGGTACCGCGGCTGGCCCCGACATATGGACATCTCGTTTCTGCTGAATGGAACGCAAGTCTTTCTTACGGACATTTCACCAACAACCACCCTGCTCGACTGGCTCCGCGAAGAACGGCGCCTGACCGGCACCAAGGAGGGATGCAACGAAGGCGATTGTGGCGCCTGCACGGTGATGGTCACCGACGCGCAGGGCAGCCGCGCGTTGAACGGATGCATTCTGTTCCTGCCCCAGATCAACGGCAAACATGTCACCACGGTGGAAGGCATTCAGCCCCCCGATGGGGCCCTGCATCCTGTGCAACAGGCGATGGTGGATCATCACGGCAGCCAATGCGGGTTCTGCACGCCGGGGTTTGTGGTGTCGATGGCCACTGCTCATCTGAACGGGGCAACGGATCACGACGTCCAGCTTGCCGGGAACCTGTGCCGTTGCACCGGCTACGCGCCGATCATCCGCGCAGCGGAACATGCCGCGGATCAACCGGTGCCTGACCACCTCAGAAAATTGTCGGTCCCGGCGCGGCAGGGGGCTGAGCAGACGTCCAACATCGTCCAGCCACATACCGCAGATGACCTGGCCGATTGGTATCTGGCCCATCCCGATGCGACGTTGGTTGCCGGAGCCACGGATGTTGGTCTTTGGGTGACAAAGCAATTCCGCCCCCTGGGGCAGGTTGCATTCCTCAACCAATGTGACGACCTGCGCGGCATTTCCGAAACAGACCGCAATATCCGCATCGGCGCGATGACAACCCTGACGGATGTCGAAACCGCGATTGCGCCGCATTTCCCCAGCTTTGCCAAAATGATCCGGCGTTATGGGTCGGTTCAGGTCCGCAATGCCGCGACCCTTGGCGGCAACATCGCCAATGGCTCGCCCATCGGGGACAGCCCGCCGGCGCTGATTGCCTTGGGGGCGAAGTTGCATTTGCGCAAGGGTGGCACGCGGCGGGACATCCCGCTTGAGGATTTCTTTGTTGCCTATGGCAAACAGGACCGCCAGCCCGGTGAATTTGTCGAGGCGATTACAATCCCCAAGCAACCCGACAGGTTGCGGTGTTACAAGCTGTCAAAGCGGTTCGATCAGGACATTTCGGCGGTCTGCGGCTGTCTGTCGATAAATGTCAGGGAGGGCCGGGTTCTGGATGCGCGGCTGGCCTATGGTGGCATGGCGGGAACGCCGATGCGCGCCGCGCAGGCGGAAGCGGCCCTGAGAGGGGCCGCGTTTGACGAAAGCACAGTTCAAGCGGCGATGGCGGCAATGGCGTCGGATTTTGCGCCGCTGACGGATATGCGCGCCAGTGCGGCGTATCGCCTGAAGTCCGCGCAAAACATGTTGCTGCGGTATTTGCATGACCTGTCTGGCACAATCACGGACGTGCAGGAGGTCACAGCATGAGTGTTTCACGCCCCCTACCCCACGACGCCGCCCGGCTTCACGTCACTGGTGCCGCGCGCTATGTCGATGACATTCCGACACCGCAAGGTACCTTGCATCTTGCCTTTGGCACCAGCAGCGCCGCGGCGGGCACCCTTACCGCGATGGACCTGGAAGCGGTCAGGAACGCCCCCGGTGTGCTGCATGTTTTGACGGCCGGTGATCTGGTCCACGACTGTGATGTGTCCCCATCCGCCCATGATGAACCGCTCCTGGCAGACGGACAGGTGCATTACGCGGGGCAGCCGCTGTTTCTGGTGATCGCCTCGTCCCATCTGGCGGCGCGGTTTGCCGCCCGTCAGGCTCAGGTCGAGATTGCCGAAACCCAACCGATCCTGACCATTGAAGATGCGCTTGCCGCAGATGCCCGATTTGAGGAAGGACCACGTATTTATCAAAAAGGGGATGCACCCAATGCCCTGCAAATGGCCAAGAACCGGCTAAGCGGAACCATCGAAATGGGCGGGCAGGAGCATTTCTATCTTGAGGGTCAGGCCGCACTGGCCCTGCCGCAGGAAGGGGGGGACATGATTGTCCATTCCTCGACCCAGCACCCAACCGAGATACAGCACAAGGTTGCCCATGCCATCGGCAAACCGATGCATGCGGTGCGGGTGGAAATCCGCCGGATGGGCGGTGGGTTTGGGGGCAAGGAAAGCCAGGGAAACGCGCTTGCGGTGGCCTGTGCGGTCGGGGCAACGTTGACCGGACAGCCCTGCAAGATGCGCTATGACCGCGACGACGATATGATAATCACCGGCAAGCGCCACGATTTCCGCATTGACTATGATGTGGGCTATGACGACGCAGGACGGATCACGGCGGTCGATTTCACCCAGTATACCCGCTGTGGTTGGGCGCAGGATTTGTCCTTGCCGGTAGCAGATCGGGCGATGCTGCATGCAGACAATGCCTATCACCTCACGGACGTTCGCATCACGTCGCATCGGCTGCGCACGAACATGCAATCGGCCACGGCGTTTCGCGGGTTCGGCGGCCCGCAGGGCGTTGTGGGGATCGAAAAGGTCATGGATCATGTGGCGCAGGCGCTTGGCGTTGACCCGCTGGCTGTGCGGCGGGCGAATTATTACGCCGATCACGGCACAACCGAGGCCCAGACCACGCCCTATCATCAGCCGGTCACCGATTGCGTTATCAATGCCCTGTCCCGGCGGCTGGAGGTCAGTGCAGATTACACCGCCCGCCGCGCGGCCATTGCACAGTGGAACAAGGATCAACCGATCCTGAAACGGGGCATTGCCCTGACGCCAGTGAAATTTGGCATCTCCTTTACGCTGACCCATCTCAATCAGGCGGGTGCGCTGGTGCATGTCTATCAGGACGGGTCCGTGCATCTGAATCACGGTGGCACCGAAATGGGCCAGGGTCTGTTTCAGAAAGTCGCGCAGGTGGCGGCCAGCCGCTTTGGCATTCCGCTGGAGATGATAAAGATTACCGCGACCGATACCGCAAAAGTACCCAATACCTCTGCAACAGCGGCCTCTTCGGGGTCTGATCTGAATGGAATGGCGGTTCAGAATGCCTGCGACACGATCCGCAGCCGGATTGAGTCGCATCTGGCCGAACGGTACCAGAGCACCGACATCACATTTGCCGATGGGATGGTGCGTGTTGGTGACCGGGAATTGAGTTTCGCGCAAGCAGCGCACTCCGCCTATGAGAACCGGATCAGCCTCTCGGCCACCGGGTTTTACAAAACCCCCGATATTGAATGGGACCGGATCGCGGGACGCGGCCGGCCGTTTTTCTATTTCGCCTATGGGGCGGCCTGTACCGAGGTGGTGATTGACACGCTGACAGGCGAAAACCGCATCCTGAGGGCGGACATCCTGCATGATGCGGGTGCATCGCTGAACCCGGTGCTGGACATCGGTCAGATCGAAGGCGGCTATGTTCAGGGCGCGGGATGGCTGACCACCGAAGAGCTGGTGTGGGACGCTAAGGGCGCGCTGAAAACCCATGCGCCTTCAACCTACAAGATCCCGGCCTGCTCTGATCGGCCCGATATTTTCAACGTTGCCCTATGGGATGAACCCAATCCGGTGCAAACCGTCTACCGGTCCAAGGCCGTGGGCGAGCCACCTTTCATGTTGGGCATTTCGGCGTTCATGGCGCTGGCGGATGCGGTTGCGGCCTGCGGGCCGCGATATGGTGACCTGCACGCCCCCGCGACCGCAGAGGCGGTTCTGGGCGCGGTTGAGAGAACCCGCACATGAGCTTTGATCGCGATGAATTGATCGCGGCCTGCCGCGCATATGGACCCGTCGTCCGCGTTGTTGTGGCAAAGGTGCGCGGATCGGCACCCCGCGATGCAGGTACCGCGATGCTGGTCTGGCAGAACGGCCAGACAGGCACCATCGGCGGCGGTACACTGGAGTTTGAATTGACCCAGGCCGCACGGGAACTGATGGCGCAGGGCGACGACCGGCTGAGCCAGCATGCGCTGGGACCGGACATGGGGCAATGTTGCGGCGGGCATGTCGTGATGTTAAGCGAAGTCTTTGATCTCAAACGTGCTTCGGGCCTGCCGGAAAACCTCGTTGCACGGGGACCGGACCCCATGCCGCTGTCTGTGAGCCGGGTTCTGGCCCAGCACCGCAACGGCACGGCACCGATGTCGGCGCAGTTTCTCGACGGCTGGATGATCGAACCTGTTGCCTCTCCCACCCGGCAGATCTGGATCTGGGGGGCCGGGCATGTGGGGCGGGCCATGGTCAGGGTGTTGAACCCGTTGCCGGACCTGGCCGTGACATGGATCGACACAGGTGCAGATCGGTTTCCGGCGGATATTCCCGAAGATGTCACAGTCTTGCAGGGCGGCGACCCCGCCCTGCTGGTTCGCTATGCCCCGCAGACCGCCGAACATCTGATCGTGACCTATTCCCATGCCCTCGATCTGGCCCTGTGCCACGGGCTTTTGACACAGGGGTTCCGGTTTTGCGGACTGATCGGTTCCGCCACCAAGAAAGCCCGCTTTTTCAAACGTCTTGCCGAAGCCGGCCATAACAGTCAGCAGATCGACCGCATCACCTGTCCAATTGGCGATCCAGGGCTGGGCAAACATCCCCATCAGATTGCTCTGGGTGTGGCCGCACAGCTACTGCATCCTGCACAAGACACATTTTACGGGAAGGAACGTCGCGCATGAGCATCCCCCCTCTTCTGGACCTCAAGGGCCTGACCAAGGCCTATCCGGGCGTTGTTGCCAATGACACTGTCTCGCTGAGCATTGCGCCCGGCGAGGTACATGCCCTGTTGGGTGAAAACGGCGCGGGCAAATCCACCTTGGTCAAGATGATCTATGGGCTGGTCAAGCCCGACGCAGGGCAGATGCAGATGAACGGTGCGCCCTTTGCCCCGCCTGAGCCTCGCGCCGCCCGCGCGGCCGGTGTTGGCATGGTATTTCAGCACTTTTCGCTGTTTGACGCACTGACCGTGGCGGAAAATATTGCCCTTGGCATGGAAAACGCCCCCCGTCTGAGTGCCTTGAGCCAACAGATCACGGACGTATCTGACACCTACGGTTTGCCGCTTTCCCCGGACCGGGTTGTCGGCGACCTGTCCGCCGGTGAGCGTCAAAGGGTTGAAATCATCCGGTGTCTTTTGCAAGAGCCGAAACTGCTCATAATGGACGAACCAACATCGGTCCTGACCCCGCAAGAGGTCGATATTCTGTTTGAAACATTGCGGAAACTTTCGGCGGAAGGCACCGCGATCCTCTATATTTCCCACAAGCTTGAGGAGATTCGCGCGCTGTGTGATGCCGCAACGATCCTGCGGCTGGGCAAGGTGGTTGGCGAATGCACCCCCTCCGAAACCTCGGCGCGGGATATGGCGGAAATGATGGTCGGCAAGCTTTTGCAGACACCGACGCGGGCGGGCAAGACGCCGGGGGAGGTTGTTCTTACCCTTAATGGGTTGTCGGCCAAATCCCCAAGTGCCTTTGGCATGCCGCTGCGTGACATATCGGTGTCGGTGCGTGCGGGTGAGGTGGTGGGCATCGGGGGCGTGGCAGGCAACGGGCAGGATGAACTGCTGACCGCCCTGTCTGGAGAGATGATCACCGCGCCCGGCATGGTCAATTTCGAGGGCCGGGATGTCTCAACGCTTGGCCCCACGGCACGCCGCGCGCTGGGCATTCTGAGCGCGCCCGAAGAGCGGCTGGGCCATGCCGCCGCCCCTGATATGTCGTTGACCGAAAACGCCATGCTGACCGGGGCGGCCCGTGAGGGCCTGGAAAAAGCCGGGATGCTGAATTGGGGCAAGGCGCGCGCGTTTGCCGAACGCATCATCGAAACCTTTGACGTGCGCACCCCTGGCCCCGGCAATGCGGCGCGATCATTATCAGGCGGCAATTTGCAAAAGTTCGTGATTGGCAGAGAAGTCCTGCAACGGCCTGATTTGCTGGTGGTGAACCAGCCGACCTGGGGCGTGGATGCCTCTGCTGCGGCGGCCATTCGACAGGCCCTGCTGGATCTGGCAGAGAATGGCACCGCAATCATCGTCATTTCCCAGGATCTTGATGAGCTGATGGAAATCTCGGACCGGTTCGCCGCGCTCAACGAGGGGCGGTTGTCCGAACCGCGCCCGGCGGCTGGACTGACGGTGGACGAGATCGGTCTGATGATGGGTGGAGCACATGGCATGGAGGTCGCGCATGTTTGATCTGATGGCGCAATCGGGCGGGGCACGCCTCCAAATCCCTGCGAAGAATTTGAACCCGAATAGACATAAGGGGATGCGGCTATGATCCGGCTTGAGAAACGGCCACAACCGAGCCGCGCGTTTTCGTTGGCCACGCCGGTGCTGGCGGTGTTGGCGACGATGTTCTTTGGCGGTGTGTTGTTCATGGCATTGGGCAAGGATCCAATTGCGTCGATCCTCACGATCTTCTGGGAGCCGCTATTTGGCGAATTTTCCTTCTTTTATCGTCCGCAACTGCTGATAAAGGGCGCACCTTTGGTGTTGATTGCCATTGGCCTCAGCCTTGGGTTCAAGGCCGGCATCTGGAACATCGGGGCGGAAGGGCAATACATCATGGGCGCGTTGTTCGGCGCCGGCGTCGGATTGGCGTTTTATCCGATGGAGGGATGGTTCATCTTTCCGCTGATGGTGCTGGCGGGGGGGTTTGGCGGTTGGATATGGGGCATGATCCCGGCCTTGTTGAAGGTACGCTTTGGCACCAACGAAATTTTGGTAAGCCTCATGCTGGCCTATGTGGCGGAACAGTTTCTGGCGTCCATGTCCTTGGGGTTGATGAAAAATCCCGAAGGGTTCGGGTTTCCCGGTAGCCGCAATTTGCAGCAATATGACAGCGCACATAACTCAGACCTGATTGCAGGTTCCGGCATGCACTGGGGCGTGGTCGCCGCAATGATTGCGGTGATATTGGCCTACGTCCTGTTGACCAAACACAAGCTGGGGTTTGCCATCCGGGTGACCGGAGAAGCGCCGCGCGCCGCGAAATTCTCGGGCGTGAACCCTACCCGGCTTGTCCTGTTCTGTTTGGGGACTTCTGGAATGCTTGCCGGGCTTGCCGGCATGTTCGAGGTATCCGGCCCCGCAGGTCAGGTGACGATTGATTTCAATGTCGGCTACGGGTTTACCGCGATCATCGTGGCGTTTCTGGGTCGGTTGCATCCTGTTGGCATCTTGCTTGCGGGGCTGCTGATGGCGCTGACCTATATCGGCGGTGACATCGCGCAGTCCAATCTGGGCCTGCCTGCCGCCGCGATCCAGGTATTCCAGGGAATGCTGCTCTTCTTCTTGCTGGCACTGGATATGTTCACCAACTATCGGCTGCGCTTTGGCCGGACGGAGGCCGCGTAATGGACCTTTCTGCAATCAACCCGATCCTCTTTGTGGCAGGCTTTCTTGTCGCCGCGACCCCGCTCGTCTTTGCCGCCATCGGCGAATTGGTGGCCGAGAAAGCGGGCGTTCTGAACCTTGGCGTCGAGGGCATGATGATTACCGGCGCGATCTTTGGCTTTGCCACCGCCGTAGAGACCGGCTCGCCCATACTGGGATTTGTGGCCGCGGCCGTTGGCGGGGCGCTGCTCAGCCTGCTCTTTGCTTTCCTCACACAGGTCACGCTGGCCAATCAGGTGGCCTCCGGTCTGGCGCTCACGCTTTTTGGTCTGGGCCTCTCTGCATTGTTGGGCCAATCCTATGTCGGGATCAAACCGCCCCGCCTGGGCGAGATCAATTTTGGACCTTTGGCGGATATTCCGGTCATCGGGCCAATCCTGCTGTCCCATGACATCATTCTGTATCTGGGCATCGCGCTGGTGGCCGGTGTCTGGGCGGTGCTGAAATTCACCCGTGCGGGGCTGGTTCTGCGCGCGGTGGGGGAAAGCCATGATGCGGCCCACGCGCTGGGCTACAAGGTGGTGCGCATCCGTACGCTGGCGATCATGTTCGGCGGTGCCTGTGCGGGGATTGGCGGCGCCTACATCAGCCTCATTCGCGTGCCGCAATGGACCGAGGGCATGACCGCCGGGATGGGCTGGATTGCGCTGGCGCTGGTCGTGTTCGCCTCCTGGAAGCCCTGGCGGCTCCTGCTGGGTGCCTATCTTTTTGGCGGCATCACACAATTGCAGCTTAATCTACAGGGCGCAGGCGTTGCCATTCCGGTGGAGTATCTGGCAATGTCGCCCTATGTCATCACGATCGTCGTTCTGGTGATCCTGTCGGCGGACAAATCGGCGGCTCCGGCCTCGCTTGGCCGCAATTTCCATGCCTCTCACTAGGGGCCAAAACTGCAAATAGCCCTTTATGGGCGATACAATGGGGAAACTTATGAAACTCACAAAACTCCTGACTGGTGCGGTACTTGCACTGGGTCTGGCCACAACGGCCATGGCACAAGACAAGACCAAGGTTGGATTTGTCTTTGTCGGCCCGATCGGCGACGGCGGCTGGACCTATGAGCACAACAAAGGCCGTTTGGCGGTCGAAGAGGCCTTTGGCGACAAGGTCGAGACCGTCTATGTGGAAAACGTGGCCGAAGGCCCCGATTCGGAGCGGGTGATGACACAGATGGCGCTGGACGGTGCCGATCTGATCTTTACCACTTCGTTTGGCTATATGGATCCGACGATCAATGTCGCCAAGAAGTTCCCAAATGTGAAGTTCGAACACGCGACAGGGTACAAGCAGGCCCCGAACGTGGCGACCTATTCCGCGCGTTTTTACGAAGGCCGTGCGATTCAGGGACTTATCGCCGGCAGCATGACCAAATCCAACATCATCGGCTACATCGGGTCATACCCGATCCCCGAGGTGATCCGGGGCATCAATTCGGCCTTCATCCACGCGCGTAAAGTGAACCCGGATGTCGAATTCAAGATCGTCTGGGCCTACACGTGGTTTGATCCGGCCAAAGAAGCAGACGCCGCCAAGGTTCTGATTGAACAGGGTGCGGACGTGGTTTTGCAGCATACCGATTCCACAGCCCCGCAAGCGGCTGCGCAGGATGCTGGCAACGTGATCACCTTTGGTCAGGCCTCTGACATGGGTCAATACGCACCGTTCCCACGGGTGTCGTCGATCATTGACGATTGGGCACCTTACTACGTGGCGCGCACCAAGGCCGTGATGGATGGCACATGGGAAAGCGGCAACACCTGGGATGGCATCGGTGCCGGTATGGTTGGCATCGGCGAGATTTCCGATGCAGTGCCCGCAGAAGTGAAAGCCGAGGCGCTGGCGCTGAAAGACTCGCTGGCGGATGGATCCTATCACGCGTTCACCGGCCCGCTGAACAAACAGGACGGCTCTGCGTTCCTTGCCGAAGGCGAGACAGCAGATGACGGCACACTGGCCGGCATGAACTTCTATGTCGAAGGGATTACCGGGGATATTCCTCAGTAAGCTGCGGTTCGTTTGAGATTGGGAAGGGGCTGACCGGAAGGTTGGCCCTTTTTTTGTTTGTGGATAATGGTGTGCGCTGGTTTGGCGCGAGGCTCTCGTCCGAACTGACCAGTAGTTACTCAGTTGCTTCTTCACTGGAAAACCTCATAGTATTTCATTCTTTCAACGAGATTAATTGAGCCATAATGGAACGTCGCCTTACGACAATCGTTGCCACGGACCTTGTCGGGTATTCTCGTTTGATGGCAGAGGATGAAGAAGGCACTGTGAGCCGGTTCAATCAAGTGCAGTATGATCTCGTCCAACCTGTTCTGAGGTCTGCAAAGGCCCGTTTGATCAAAACGATGGGTGATGGGCTATTGCTTGAATTTCCCTCTCCTGTCGCAGCAGTCCGCGCGTCACTTGCCATCCAAAAATCCATGGTCGAGCGGGAACGCGATCAACCTCAGGCAAGACAGCTTCAGTTTCGAATTGGGATTAATCTTGGCGATGTCATCATTGATGGGGATGATATTCTGGGAGATGGAGTAAATGTTGCTGCGCGATTGGAAAGCCTTGCACTGCCTGGTGGTATTTGCATTTCCAGGGCCGTTCATGAACAGTTGCGCGGAAAGATCGAGGCTCCCCTTACTGCTCTTGGACCGCAGGACGTCAAGAACATACCTGAACCGATAGAGGTTTGGCGCGTGGAAATTGATGGCGTTCTCGCCCCCATACAGGTCCAGAAAACGGCCATTCCACCGTCAATTGTTATTCTACCTTTCGACAATATGTCATCCGATCCAGAGCAGGAGTTCCTGGCTGATGGTATCGCTGAAGATGTCACAACCGAGCTTTCAAGGTCTCGGACCCTGACAGTGATCGCCCGAAATTCGGCGTTTACCTACAAGGGAACGCCAAAGGACGTGCGCCAAATTGCACAGGAATTGGACGTCAAATACGTGGTTGAAGGGTCGGTAAGGCGGGCTGGGGAGCGATTGCGCGCGACCGCTCAGTTGATTGAGGCCGAGACCGGAGGGCACTTGTGGGCCGAGAGATGGGACCGAACGATGGCCGATCTTTTTGATGTGCAGGATGAACTGACCAGCGCAATTGTGACAGGTGTGGAGCCTGAATTAGGTGCGCATGAACGCAACCTGACGCGTAAGAAACCAACCGAGAGCCTGACGGCATGGGAGTTGGCCCAAAAAGGATATTCCCAGTTTTTCAAATACTCCCCAGAGGACTTTGATGCCGCGTTGGACCTCTACAATACTGCGCTTCGCATTGATCCCCAGTTTGCTTTTGTCCACGCATTGGCCGCGCGTGTGCACTATGCCAGAGTGGTCCTTGGGTGGACCACCGACGCAAGGCAGGAAATTCGGGACGGTCTGAGGTTGGCCAATCTCGCGGTCGAACTCGATCCCAAATCGGACTACGGTCACGTAATGCACGCGGGCTTCCTCAAGATAATGGGGCGCGACCGAGATGCCGAAGATGCTTTTGCGGTGGCGGAAAGACTAAACCCCAATTCAATCGTGCTTTGTCTAGCGCGATGTGTTGCCGAGTATTCTGATGCCGAGCCTGATGCTGATGTTCTGGAAGCACAGGCACGAAAAGCCCTGCGATTGAGTCCAAATGACCCGCAGGCATATGCTTTCCAAAGCCATATTGGGGGCGCGCAGCTTTTTCGAAATTCATTCCGGTTTGATGAGGTCTCTGCAGACGCATTTGAACTGGCCTGTCGGTACCCCAATGTCAGTGAAGCAATTCTTCTCAATGCTGTTTATGCCTGTGCTCAACTTGGGCGGTTGGACGATGCGGCTCATTATCTCGAAATGGCGATGCACAAAGAACCAGAGTTGACCGTCGAAAGATTGAGAAAACGCTGGAAGATGTATCCGTGGATTGAAAAATTTAATGAGGTGAATGACGGGGCGCTGGAGACAATCGTCAAGCTTGGCCTGCCAGAGAGATAGTCCCAGCACCTTTTCCCAGCAGCGTAACCGTCAAACGGTATTCCAGAATAAGCCCAGCTGATCAATGCATCGAGATTTACGCCTTTTTCTCGTGCGCGAACTGCGCCCAAGTAGCAGATGTGGCTCCGAAACCACACCCATTTCCCGCCCCCTTGCATGCATCCCCCTGCCCGCCTATCTAGCGGTCAAGGGTCAGGCCCCTGCCGTCCGCATTTCGGTGAAGCTCTGGATCAAGACCAAACCTTCAATCTCGCTGATTGATGGGCAACGCGGACCCCCTTCACGACGTGCGAGACGGAGAGTTTGACATGACACAATCCATCCCATCCCGTGACGTGCTGAAAGCGCAGGCCAAACGGCTGCGTGGCGATCTGGCTGCGCACGGGCAAAACCTGAGCCACGCCCAGGCGCTGGAAACCATCGCCCATCAATGGGGCGCGCGCGACTGGAATACCCTTGTGGCCGCGGCGTCCAACGCGCATCCCGGCTGGTCCCCCGGCCAAAAGGTCGCGGGGCGGTATCTGGGCCATCCGTTCACCGGACAGATCAAGGCCGCGCGGCAGGCGTCTTCAGGCTTCTGGTCACTGACCCTGCGCTTTGATGAGGCCATTGATGTGGTGACGTCAGACCTGTTCAGTTCGTTTCGCCGTCAGGTGAATACGACCGTGAACAGCGATGGCCATTCACCGCAAAAGACATCAGACGGTCAGCCCCATATGGTGCTGCACGCCGCCTGAACAACGCACGCGGGCGCTCAGATGCCCGCGTGCAACTGATCCAGAACCCAAGTGTGGATGGTAAACACTACAGCTTCGGACTTGGGCAGACGCAGGATACATTGACGCTCACTGCGCAAGAATACCGGGGCGTTTGGCCGCATCCGGTGGCTTGGCTGGTGCAGGTCGCTGTCTACATACATCAGCTTGTTGAACCGCCACAGCGGTCGGCCCACCTGCACCCCATCAAACAGCCGTTGAACACGATTGGCGATATTACCGTCATATTCCACGACGGGCGTATGAATGGCCGTGAGCGGTCTGCCGACCTTTTCGGCCAGTGACCAGCTTGCCGGGAAACACAAAACTGCCGCGGTCAGGACATGTTCGTCACCCTGTTTTTGCAGGATGCAGATGTCTTCCTGCAAGAGATGTCCAAGGGTGTACAGGGGGCGTTCAAAGTCGGTCCGAACAACCCGCCCATCCGGGCAGGTCACGTTGGCCGCATCCACTGCAAATCCCAGTGAAGGCAGGATCGCCAAGGCTTCTTCCAGCATTTCGCGGGCCGCAGGTCGCGCATCGGGCGCGCACCAGATGACCGTTTCGGGCGCTGTGGCAATCAGGTGCGCCCGGTAGGCCAGTTGCCCGGCATATGCCTCATCCACCCGCAGCCAGTCCTCTGGCCCGCACGGCCCGATACCTGGCAGGCGCGGATCACCCTGCATCTCAGGGGGCAGGTGGGTCTGAAAAATCCGATCCAACGGGGAACCTCTGAAAACGAAGGGCAAAAACGACACCTCATTTTGTCGGATTTCAGCAAACATGCCACCGATTTTTGGCCAAGTCTGAAGTATCTCTGCACCAGGTGGCATTCATGAACCAACATTACCGCGATACCCGCAAGATTGACCCGAACAAGGGCGCGACCCTTGATGATGGGTCACCCAACAACAGCGACCGGGTGGAAATCGGCCCGACCCTGCTGGCTTTTCGGGAATGGGAGGCCGCCGGGCTGACGCTGCCCAATCTCGAAAATATGCGCCATTATCGGTGGGATCGGCTAACCCGGCACATCGTCGACCGGGACTATGGCGGCTTGCTGATGTTTGACCCGCTCAACATCCGCTATGCGACCGACAGCACCAACATGCAGCTGTGGAACACCCACAATCCGTTCCGCGCCGTCCTGCTGTGCGCGGATGGCTACATGGTCATGTGGGATTACAAGAACTCGCCGTTCCTGAGCGAATTCAACCCGCTTGTGCGCGAACAGCGGTCCGGTGCGGACCTGTTCTATTTTGACCGTGGCGACAAGGTTGGCCCGGCCGCAGACCTTTTGGCCGAACAGATACGCGACCTGATCGCCGAACACGGCGGCGGCAATAGACGCCTGGCGGTGGACAAGGTCATGCTGCACGGGTTGCGCAGTCTCGAACGGCAGGGGTTCGAGATCATGGACGGTGAGGAAGTCACCGAGAAGAGCCGCTCTGTGAAGGGGAAGGATGAAATCCTCGCCATGCGCTGCGCATCGCATGCCTGTGAAACATCGGTCCGTGCGATGGAGGATTTTGCCCGTGCGCAGGTGCCATCGGGCCAAACCTCTGAGGACGACATCTGGGCCATCCTGCACGCCGAAAACATCCGGCGTGGCGGCGAATGGATCGAAACACGGCTGCTCACTTCAGGTCCGCGCACCAACCCCTGGTTTCAGGAATGCGGCCCGCGCATTGCGCAACCAAATGAAATCATCGCCTTTGATACCGATCTGGTGGGCAGTTACGGCATCTGCGTGGACATCTCGCGCACCTGGTGGATCGGCCCGGACAAACCGCGCCCCGACATGGTCTATGCCATGCAACATGGGGTCGACCACATCATGACCAACATGCAGATGTTGAAACCCGGCGTGATGATCCCGGAATTGTCGGCGGGCACCCATGTGCTGGATGCACAGTTTCAGTCAGGCAAATACGGGTGCCTGATGCACGGGGTCGGCCTGTGTGATGAGTGGCCGCTAGTGGCCTATCCCGATCAGGCAGTTGAAGGGGCTTATGATTATCCGCTGGAGGCCGGGATGGTGCTGTGTGTTGAGGCCCTGGTGCAACCGGAGGGCGGCGATTTTTCGATCAAGCTGGAGGATCAGGTGCTCATCACGGAAGACGGGTTCGAGAATTTGACAACCTATCCGTTCGATGCGGCGTTGATGGGGGGATAAATCGCTTTGTCGGTCCGGTGATCGGAAAGGTGCGACAAGCGCCACAGGGCCACCGGGTTTCTCGACGTCCTCATACACCCTCTCTCGCATGCAAGCATGCGCTGCCGGGCAGTGAACCGACCGGCAAATGCCGGAGAGACCCGAGGTCCATATTGCCATGGACAATTGCGCCCCCTACAAGACCCCGAGGATCAAGGCATGGCTGGCGCGGCGTCCGCATTGGCCTGTCCGTTTCACACCAATTTCTGCCAGCTGGGCCATCCAGGTCGAGCGTCGGTTCGCCGACCTGACCCGCAAGCGACTTCTACGCGGTCTGCACCGGTCGGTTGCGGAACTGGAGGTGTATGTCTCAACCTTCATCGAAGCCCGCAACGTAAATCCAAAACCCTGCAATTGGGTCAAATCCGCCGACGAAATCCTCGAATCTGTCAGGAGATTCTGCCAGCGAACCCAGCAAACCCTACGCCGCGAACTTTGGCTTCAGGTGACGGGGCCAACCTCTATCTGGGCGGCAACCCTGGCGCGGGATGGATCGCAATGGGATAGAGACTGTCGTTGGCCACTGCTATGCGAAAAAGGAATAGGGCCACTCTTGCGGTTTGCCAATTCAGTAGATGCGCCGCTGACCCATTCGACGGGCGACCACGGCACCACTTCAATTTTCGACGCTATGTCGGCTGGCTTCTCTGGCGCACCATAAACGAACTCTCTTATTCTCTGCCGCTCACGCCCGACACATCACAAAAATTGAAAGCCCGTTCTTTCCTCATTTGGGATTGGTAGCATTAAGCCGGAAAAAAAGCGCCCATTTTGGAGACACATCGATTTCTCGGAGTTTTTCGATAAATCTTCATATTTTATGGATAATCAGGCCCATCATCCACAAACCCATTGCAAATGGACTGCGCCCTCATCGCACTTCATGACCTTCCCCCTCCCACCGGGGGCGACGGGGGCTGGCCCCCTGCATATCTTTGCACCGCATATGTCCGCTGATCCCGGCCCCCGGACTTCGATGGATGCAAGGAATCTGTCTCCCCCTGGCCGGCAAACCCTGCTAATTTGTCAATTTCGGCCCGCAAATTCCTATGAGTTTGCAGCCGATTCTCCGCTGATTCCCCAGATTCTCCAGATTTGTGATCACAGGATTTTGCCGTGTGATCACAAATGTCGGTTTGTACTGGATTTATCATCTGAACTGCGAAATGATTTTACCCAACCATAAGACTCACCCGCATATGCAGGGGTGACTTGAACAAAACCGGGACCGCTTTCTCATGAACATCCACGAATATCAGGCCAAAGCCCTTTTGCGCAGCTACGGCGCACCCGTTTCTGACGGACGGGTTGTCCTCAAGGCCGAAGACGCAAAAAGTGCTGCTGGCGAAA
Organism: uncultured Sulfitobacter sp.; assembly: GCA_963976125.1. GTDB lineage: Bacteria > Pseudomonadota > Alphaproteobacteria > Rhodobacterales > Rhodobacteraceae > Sulfitobacter. The sequence continues at coordinate 21,076 of CAXBKL010000045.1, forward strand.
TGGACGGCCCGCTCTGGGTGGTCAAGGCCCAGATCCACGCCGGCGGCCGCGGCAAGGGCAAATTCAAGGAGGCCGATGCCGGCGATGCCGGTGGTGTGCGCCTGACCAAGTCCGTCGAAGAAGCCGCCGAGCAGGCCAAGAAGATGCTGGGCCGCACTCTGGTCACTCATCAGACGGGTCCGGCGGGCAAACAAGTCAACCGCATCTACATCGAAGACGGCTCAGGCATCGAAACCGAGCTTTATCTGGCGCTGCTGGTGGACCGCCAGACCTCGCGCATCTCCTTTGTCTGCTCCACCGAAGGTGGCATGGACATCGAAGAGGTCGCCGCCTCCACGCCTGAGAAAATCCTTTCCTTCTCCGTCGACCCCGCAACTGGTTACCAGCCCTTCCATGGCCGCCGCATCGCCTTTTCGCTGGGGTTGGAAGGCAAGCAGGTCAAACAATGCGTCGCCCTGATGGGACTGCTCTACAAGGCGTTCTTGGAAAAAGACATGGAGATGCTCGAAATCAACCCGCTGATCGTCACCGACGGCGGTGATCTCAAAGTGCTCGATGCCAAGGTCTCCTTTGACGGCAACGCCATCTACCGCCACGCCGACATCGCAGAACTGCGCGACACCACCGAAGAAGACCCCAAGGAACTTGAGGCCTCCAAATACGATCTGAACTACATCGCGCTGGACGGCGAAATCGGCTGCATGGTGAACGGCGCGGGCCTGGCGATGGCGACGATGGACATCATCAAACTTTACGGGGCCGAGCCTGCCAACTTCCTCGACGTGGGCGGTGGTGCAACCAAGGAAAAAGTCACCGAGGCGTTCAAGATCATCACCTCCGATCCACAGGTCAAAGGCATCCTCGTCAACATCTTCGGCGGCATCATGCGCTGCGATGTGATCGCCGAAGGCGTTGTGGCCGCTGTGAAAGAAGTCGGCCTGAAAGTACCGCTGGTTGTGCGTCTGGAAGGCACAAACGTGCAGCAGGGCAAGGACATCATCAACAATTCCGACGTCGACGTGATTGCCGCCGATGACCTCAAGGACGGCGCCCAGAAGATCGTGAAAGCGGTCAAGGGCTGACCTTGAAACCTCTGGCGACCATAGTTCTGGTTTCGGGCATCAGTACATCTGCGCTTGCTGAGCCGGGTGCTCAGCAGGCTTGCGCGTACTTTGCTGATGGCCTCACCCCTGAAATCAACATTTCAGCCAGGCCACTGGAGTTACCTAAGCGTCTCGCTTTTGAACAGTTGAGCGTCGAACTTGATCGCTACGCTCTCTTTGCACGACCAGAGATGAGGGTAGAGTTTGGCGTTACGACCCCAAAAGGTAAGACGCTACCGACCGCCCACGCAAGCTGGATTGAAACCTGTCTTGTCGATACAAAGGACCGCCGCGTCCTTGAAGTTGCGATCTTGCCTGGGCCGAGTGCCGGTAGTGATGCTCCACTCTCTAACGGAAACAACCGCAAAGTGGTGGGAGCAACGCTACGGGTCTTGCAGATCGGCAACAAAGTTCATGGGGGCAAATACTAATGTACTCCATGTTCAATAGTTCTGAGCTTCGAGACCGCAATTGGGGGAGGATTCTTGCAAGCGTAATAGCAATTGGAACGGCAAATGCGATGCAAGCCAGCCCCGCCGATCAGGCCATCACCGCCCTGCCCCAACAGATGCAGACACCCCCGGTCTCTGGCACCAAAATCCCCCTGCCCGACACGCATGCCGCGGAACAGGGTACGGCACTGATCGCGGGGCGTGAAACGCTGCGGGACCGGGTGGCCGTGGTCCATGTGGGCCTGCGCGCGGGCCGGACCTTCATGGCGGTGGACCGCCTCCATGCGGGCCCTGGCCCAAAGGGGGAGACATGAAAGACGCTCACCCCCTGCGCGATTGCCCTGCCTGCGGATGCGATACGGCCACCGCCCTACCGGCCTATTCGCCTGACCTCTGGCAGGTGGCGACCTGCACCAACTGCGACCTGACCTACCTGCGCAATCCTCCAGCCTATGAGGCGCTGGAGGAAGACTACGCATGGGAAAAGACCTATGTGGAGAAAAAGGCCGCCTCAAGAGGGTCCACCGTCCTCAGCCCCTTTATTCGCCAGGTCCGCAGCACCTTTGGCATGACCCGTGACAAGACCAACAGTTTCCGCAAATGGTTCAATGACGGTCACGTGCTCGACATCGGCTGTGGCACCGGCAACCGGATCAAGCCCCCGATGACACCCTACGGGATCGAGTTGTCGAATGCCCTGCACGCCCAATCGGACGCCGTCATGCGCGCCGCCGGTGGCTATTGCCAGCATGGCGCCGGTGCAGAGGCAATCTGGGAATTTGACGAAGGCCAGTTTGACGGCATCATCATGTTCTCCTATCTGGAGCATGAAACCGATGTCATGGGCGTGCTGCGCGGCGCGCATCGGGCGCTGAAAGACACCGGGGGCCTTTATATCCGGGTGCCGAATTACGGCTCGCTCAACCGCAAGGTGATTGGCCCAAAATGGTGCGGTTTCCGCTATCCCGATCATGTGAATTATTTCACCCTTGCGACGCTCACGGAAACGGTCAGGCGCGCAGGGTTCACAACCCAATTGGTCAATACGATCACCCACCCGGTTGACGACAACACGTCGGTGTTGTTGCGAAAGGCAGCGGTATGACTGCTGACACCATCTGTTTGTTGAAAAGGGACCTCAAATGACCCCAGCTTCCGACCTGCGCCCAGCCGCAGCATATCACGCCCCCGCCCGTATCGCGGGGCTATTGACACTTGTCGCCGTCGTTGCCGCCTGTGGCCCACGCGATGTTCCTGTGCGCGGCACCCCCCAGGCGATTCATCCCAGCCCCTCCGCGCTTGCGCAGGGCACCACCACCACAGCCCCCCCGCCAGTGACCGTGGCGCCGCCCCCCTACACCCCGCGACCCAACGACGGGTCAACCCCGATTATCGACTGATCTGCACGCGCAGACCGGTTCCTGAAACATCAAAAGACCAACAAAGGAGACGCCACCCATGGCCGTACTCGTCGACGAAAACACCAAAGTCATCTGTCAGGGCCTTACCGGCTCACAGGGTACATTCCACACCGAACAGGCAATTGCCTACGGCACCAAGATGGTCGGCGGCGTGACACCGGGCAAAGGTGGTCAAAGCCATCTGGACCTGCCCGTCTTCAACTCCGTGCACGAAGCGATGCATGTGACCGAGGCAAACGCTTCCGTGATCTACGTGCCGCCCCCTTTTGCCGCCGATTCCATTCTTGAGGCGATTGACGCGGAAATGCCGCTGATCGTCTGCATCACCGAAGGCATACCGGTTCTGGACATGATGCGCGTTCAACGCGCGCTGGAGGGATCCAAATCCCGCCTGATCGGCCCCAACTGTCCCGGTGTGATCACCCCGGATGCCTGCAAGATCGGCATCATGCCCGGCCACATTCACAAGCGCGGCTCTTGCGGCGTGGTCTCGCGCTCTGGCACGCTGACCTATGAGGCGGTCAAGCAGACCTCCGATCTGGGCTATGGCCAATCCTCCGCCGTGGGCATCGGCGGCGATCCGATCAAGGGCACCGAACATATCGACGTGCTGGAGATGTTCCTGGCCGATGATGAAACGCAATCCATCATCATGATCGGTGAAATCGGCGGCAGCGCCGAAGAGGAAGCCGCACAGTTCCTGGCAGACGAGAAAAAGAAGGGCCGCTGGAAGCCCACCGCCGGTTTCATCGCGGGCCGCACGGCCCCTCCGGGCCGCCGCATGGGCCACGCCGGTGCGATTGTCGCCGGTGGCAAGGGCGGTGCCGAGGACAAGATCGACGCGATGCGTGCCGCAGGTATTGTCGTCGCTGACAGCCCCGCAACGCTTGGCGAGGCCGTGAAGGAAGCGATCGAGAAGGGCTGAGGAAATGCAACGGTGGCATTTGAGCATTAAGGGTGTTTCCCGCCCGCAGGTGGGGAAAAATTCCCCGCCCGCGCGGACGGCCGGGGACTGTCCGGCAGTGCCACCGGGCGCAGTTGTTTCATGTTTCAACCGACCCGCCCGGCCCCTCGACGATGTCGGGCAGGTAAATCGGTTGGAATTTGTCTGGACCCTTTTCATGATGTTGCTCGGCGCATTCATTGTCCTCAGATGCCTTTTCCAAAACGAGTCTCCCGCCTCACTTCTAGCCGTCTTTGTCGGCATTGCCTTGCTGAACGCGGCCTATGTCAGACCTCGGCAGGGCAGAAACATCGGCGGCTGGTGGAGTGTTTTGTTCCCTGTGGCCGCCCCGCTGTTGATCGCGGCCCCTGTCATCGACGTCCTTTACTATTTGGATTGGTCAAATCTCCCTGACATGTTTCCCGAAGACGGCACAGCTCTTGCAGCACCCATTCCAGCCACGGCCATTGTCCCGATCATGGCCGCTATCGTGATCGTTTTCTTAGTTCTTCCCTCCCAACCCGGCCCCAACACATACGGTCCCAACCCACATGAGGTGCCCCAATGACCGAACAACCCGCCAACGACCATTTCCACGTCTCCTCCTTCATGGAAGGCGACAACGCGGAATATCTCGAACAGCTCTACGCGCGCTATGCCGCTGACCCGTCCTCAGTCGATGAAGCATGGCATGTCTTTTTCGGTGCGATGGGCGATGAACGCAAGGCGGTCGAAGCAGAGGCCGCAGGCCCCTCATGGGCGCGGCGCGATTGGCCCCCCGCCCCAACGGGCGATGTGATGGGCGCGCTGACAGGTGTCTGGCCCGAACCGGTCGAGGCCAGGGCCGCAGGCGACAAGATCAAGGCCAAGGCGCAGGAAAAGGGCGTCAGCCTGACCGACAACCAGGTCAAGCAGGCGGTCCTTGACAGCATCCGCGCGCTGATGCTGATCCGCGCCTACCGTATCCGGGGCCATCTGGCGGCGGACCTTGATCCGCTGGGCATGCGCGATCAGGGGGATCATCCCGAACTCAACCCGACGGCCTATGGATTTGCCGAGGCGGACATGGACCGCCCGATCTTCATCGACAACGTGCTGGGGCTTGAAATCGCCACCATGCGTCAGATCGTCGACATCGTGAAGCGCACCTATTGCGGCACCTTTGCGCTGCAATACATGCACATCTCCAACGCCGAAGAGGCCGGTTGGCTCAAGGAGCGCATCGAAGGCTACGGCAAGGAAATCGCCTTTACCAAGAACGGGCGCAAGGCGATCCTGTCCAAGCTGGTCGAGGCCGAGGGCTTCGAAAAATTCCTGCATGTCAAATACATGGGCACCAAACGTTTCGGCCTTGATGGCGGCGAAAGCCTTGTTCCCGCGATGGAGCAGATCATCAAACGCGGTGGTCAGCTGGGCGTCCGGGAAATCGTTATCGGCATGCCCCACCGGGGTCGTCTGTCGGTGCTCGCCAATGTGATGCAGAAACCCTACCGCGCGATCTTCAACGAATTTCAGGGCGGCAGTTTCAAACCCGAGGATGTCGACGGCTCAGGCGATGTGAAATATCACCTCGGAGCCTCCTCGGACCGGGAATTTGACGGCAATTCGGTGCACCTGTCGCTGACGGCAAACCCTTCGCACCTTGAGGCCGTGAACCCTGTTGTCATCGGCAAGGTCCGTGCCAAGCAGGACCAGTTGAACGATCCCGACCGCGTTGCGGTGATGCCCATCCTGCTGCACGGCGACGCAGCCTTTGCCGGACAGGGCGTCGTGGCGGAATGTTTCGCCCTGTCGGGCCTGCGCGGCCACAAGACCGGCGGCACCATGCACATCGTCGTCAACAACCAGATCGGCTTTACCACGGCCCCGCACTTCAGCCGCTCCTCGCCCTATCCCACCGACAATGCGCTGGTGGTCGAGGCGCCGATTTTCCACGTCAACGGCGATGATCCCGAAGCGGTTGTACATGCCGCCCGCGTGGCCACCGAATTCCGCCAGAAGTTCCACAAGGACGTGGTGATCGACCTGATATGCTACCGCCGCTTTGGTCACAACGAAGGCGACGAGCCGAT
>CAXBKL010000046.1:0-26438 GCA_963976125.1 uncultured Sulfitobacter sp.
TGTCCTGTCCGGCGGAAAGGGCGCGATATTGCCGGAAACTGATGCGATGGCGGGCGCGCGGCTGATCGTGGCGACAGATCTGGACGGTAATCCGCGCGAAGCGCGGGTGCGGCAGGCGGTACGGATCAGCGAGGCCGAATTGCGGACCACGTTCCCGGATCAGATCGTATGGCAGAATGTCTGCTTGTGGTCGCGCCGTGACGGGGCCGTCCTGTCGCGCAAACACGAAACCTTTGGCGCGCTTGTGCTGGATGACCGAACCTGGCCGGATGCCCCGCGAGAGACGGTGGCACGGGCCATGCTGGATGGTGTCCGGCAACTGGGTTTGATCCCGTCTGCGGCTGCGGCTCGTTTTCTGGCTCGGGCGCGGTTGATGCAGGACGGGTTTCCGGACTTTTCCGAAGCGCATCTTCTGGACACACTGGAAGACTGGCTTTTGCCGCATCTCGGTGATGTGCGCACGGCGGGACAATGGAAGGGTTTTGATCTGCTGCCTGCTTTGCGCGGGCGGTTGAACTGGGATCAGCAGCAGGCGCTGGATGCCGCCGTCCCGCCCCATTTTGAAACGCCGCTGGGGCGCAGGGTGCCGATTGATTACGCTGGCGCGCAACCAAAGATCGCGCTCCGGCTGCAAGAGGTGTTTGGTGTGACCCGGCATCCGATGATTGCCGGTCAACCCTTGCAGATCACGTTGCTTTCACCGGCCCAGCGCCCGGTTTCTGGGCAACCTCCTATGCGGATGTCCGAAAGGACATGCGCGGCCGCTATCCCAGACACCCCTGGCCAGAAGACCCGACGCAGGCCGATCCAACGCTCAGGGCCAAGCCGCGCGGGACATGACCCCGGACTTGGTCAATTTGCGCAGGGTCGCGCGCCATCAGTGGCGGGGGGGGCAACGATGCACGCTCAGCACACGGGGCGGGTTTGGCGGAATGGCACATGGCGGCAGCCACGTTCCCTGCCCGCATCCGACGGGTGAGAGATTGACCCAATGCAGACCGTCAATCAAAGGACTTTCCATCCCAGCGGAGCGCCGTGGTCAACTCACTGCCGCAGATTGAAAATGGCTCTTTGGCGGAGGCGGGGTACCATCGGTTTGCATTGCGGGCCGGGTGCGCGATTTAACATGACAGCGGCGCGCATCAGGTGAAGGATGATCGGGACAAGTCAGCAGACAGCCGCTCGGCGGTGATCTGATTGCAAGATGGAGAACGGTCGACATGCCTCATGATAAGGTGATTGAATACTTCCACTCGGCGCATTCCGCTTACGCCTATCTCGGGGCGTGGGAACTGCAACGCATTGCCGCTGATGCTGGGTGGGACATCATACACCGTCCCTTTGATTTTGCGCCCGTCATGCAGGCGGCAGGCGGTGCCAGCTTCGCAGCCCGCAGCAAGGCGCATATTGACTACTTCTATGGCCGCGAAATCGTGCGATGGGCAGAAATGCGCGGCCTGCCGATGATACGCCATCGTCCGACCTACCATGATAGCCCACTGGACCGGGCAAACGGCATGATTATCGCCGCACAGGGTGCGGCGGGCCCAATGTCCCGCGCGATCCTGAAAGCGCATTGGGAGGACGACGCCGACCTTGCGGATCGGGCAACCCTGATCGCTCTTGCTGATGGTTTGGGCCTTGATGGACGTGCCGTTCTGGCAGCAGCGGAAACCATGCAAGTTCAGGACCAGCATCAGCGCAACACCCAAGAGGCGATTGCGCGGTCGGTCTTTGGCTCGCCCACGTATTTTGTGCGGGGCGACATGTTTTACGGCCAAGACCGATTGGCCCTGGTGGAACGTGCAATCCAGAGACCCTTTGCGCCATAGGGTTCGGGCCTAATATTCCGGCCCCACCTGTCACAGACGTTTACGCGGCCAATCCCGGTACGTTAGACGGGTGTCAAGGATTGGCGAGAATCGGAGATCGGGATGGGCGCATCACACAAAACATATGACGTAGTGATCGTTGGCGGGGCAATGTATGGCTCCGCGCTTGCGTGGTGGTTGACGTCATCTGCGGATTTCAACGGACGTGTTTTGGTGGTGGAGCGCGATCCGACCTATTCCTTTGCCTCGACCAGCCACACAAATTCCTGCATCAGACAGCAATTTTCAAACCGCACCAACATCCAGATTTCGCAGTTCGGTGCCGAATTCATCAAGAATTTCCGCACCTTCATGGGCGATGACCCGGAGGTGCCACATCTGGTGCTGCAAAATTACGGTTACCTGTACCTTGCCGATACACCGGAATTTGCGCAGGAGCTGAAGGAAGCCCAGGCCATTCAGGCGGCCGAAGGTGCCCATACCCGCCACATGAGCAGGGACGAGATTGCCGCGACCTATCCGTTCTATGCGCTGGATGATGTCATTGCCGCGAACCACAACACAGTGGATGAAGGCTACTTTGACGGCGGCACGATGTTTGACTGGTTCAAACGCATGGCACGCCGCCAAGGCGCGGAATACATCCATGATGAAGTTTTGGACATGACCCTGAATGGGTCTGGATCGGCGGTGACAGATGTCACGCTGAAATCAGGGGACACCATCGCCTGCGGCACGTTGGTCAATGCCTCGGGACCGCGCGCGGCCCAGACCGCGCAGATGGCGGGCATTGACCTGCCCGTCCGCCCGCGCAAACGCTACACCTTCATCTTTGACGCGGCCCATCCGCTTGATGGTGATCTGCCACTGACAATTGACCCATCCGGGGTCCATATGCGGTCGGAAGGGAAATATTACCTCGCCGGATGCCCCCCGGACGTGGACCCGGACGTTGCCTATGACGATTTTGGTTTCGATCATTCGATCTGGCTGGAAAAGGTCTGGCCAATTGTGGCGACGCGGGTACCCGCGTTTGAGCAGGTCAAGGTAATCAACGAATGGGTGGGGCACTACGCCTACAACACGTTCGATCAGAACGCGATTGTGGGGCGCCATACCAAAGTGTCCAACTTTGTGCTGATGAACGGGTTTTCGGGCCACGGGTTGCAACAATCCCCCGCGATCAGCCGTGGCGTATCCGAATTGATCCTCCATGGGGCGTATCGGTCATTGGATCTTGGCGCGTTTGGGTATGAACGTATTGAAAAAGGCGAAAAGTTTTCTGAGAAGGCTGTCATCTGAGGCGGTGATATGACCGGCAAACAAGAAGGAAAGAAACGATGAATCTGAAAAAACTGGTGTTGACCGGGGCCGCAGGCCGTCTGGGTTCTTATCTGCGCGAACCGCTGAGCAAGATGTGCGATGAACTTGTCAGCACCGACATCGCGCAGGACATCGGCACGCTCTATCCCGGTGAAACCTATGTGCAGGCCGATCTGGCAAGCTATGATGCGATATATCCGATCCTCGACGGGGCGGACATGGTGGTGCATTTTGGCGCGATTGTGGACGAAAAACCTTTTGAGGAGCTTCTGGGGCCAAATTTCATCGGGTCGTACAACATCTGGGAAGCAGGCTATCAGCAGGGTGTGCGCCGTATTGTCTATGCCTCCTCGATCCATGCGGTTGGCATGCACAAGAAGCGCGATTTCATCGGCATTGATGCCCCGCACCGACCCGATACGTTCTATGGTCTGGCCAAGTGTTTCACCGAAGACCTTGGGTCAATGTATTGGGACAAGCGCCAGATGGAATCTGTGCATCTGCGCATCCTTAGTGCGGCACAGGTCAATAACGCGCGCGCGTTGGGCTCCTGGCTTTCTTATGACGATCTGATCCATCTGGTTGCACGTGCGATCGACACCCCTTCGGTTGGTTTCAGCGTCATTTACGGCGTGTCAAACAACGACCGCGCGCCCGTGGACAACGCCAAAGCATCCTTTCTCGGCTACCGCCCCAAGGACAACGCGGAACAATTTGCCGAAAAAGTGCTGGCCGAAACCGGACCTGCGGATGTGAGCGACCCTGCTGAAATGTTGCAGGGCGGACCCTTTGCCAAGGTCGACCTGGGTCAAAGCGGGTTGGCGCAGATGAATGTTGTGAATGACAAGAAAGAGACCTGATAGAAAATGTTAAGCGCGGCGGACCGGGGATCCCCTGTTTCGCCGTGCCTCAAACCAGAGCCGCCCGATGGCGCGCTGGCACCGCTGAGACAGCCGCACAACCAATTCGGTCGAGCAGCCAGAAATATCAACAATTACTGGTATTTGCCTAAATTACGTCAGATTCTTTCTTATAGTTGATTCTTAGCTGACTCTATTTCGATGGAAGATTTTGCTTTTTGGAGAGTGCGATGAGAATTCTGGCCGTAGATGATGACCCAATCATTCTTGAACTCCTTGGAGAGTTCATGGCGCAGCTTGGCAAGCATGATCTGACCAAGGCGGACTCCGCTCTTGCGGCGATTGATTTACTGGATGCGCCGGATGCACCAGAATTCGACTGTTTTCTTTTTGACATTCAGATGCCCGGTATGGACGGGATTGAATTGACCCGCCACATTCGTGCAACCGCACATTATGTGGATACCCCGATCGTAATGCTGACGGCGATGGCCGAAAAACGCTATGTCGACAGCGCCTTTGCGGCCGGGGCCACGGACTTTGTTAACAAACCCTTTGAAGTGGCCGAACTGCGTTCGCGCATCGGTACCATCGAAGAGATGTTGGCGAAGCGCCATTCGCGGACCAGCAAGATCTTTGCCGCCAAGACCGTGACCGATCATGCCAATGTCATCGAACTCTATGAACCGATTTCGATTTACGACGTTGATAGCGTGATCGAGTACATCGCGATGGAGAATTACGTCGCGCAGCTTTCTCGAAGCGCGCTGTTTGGATCAAGCACCTTCGCTTTCACCATTCGTGAGATTGAGGACTTTCACGCCACCCTTACGCCTTTCGAATTCTACAGCATGATTTCAGACGTCGCCGAGGTGATTTCCGACACCCTTGCGGGCCGTCAATTCCTGATGTCCTACGCTGGCAACGGGACGTTTGTCTGTGTTACGGAAAGCGGCTGGCGTCCTAATACTGAAAATCTGAAAGATGCGGTGAACCTGTCTCTTTCCCGAACCGAGCTTTACAACAATCAAAGCGAGCTTCTTGAACCGCGCGTCTGCGTTGGCGAAGCTGTCCGGCTTATCTGGAAAAGCGGCTCAACCGCTCTTGATGCCCTTGCTACGGCGCATGCAAGTGCCGAAGCGGCTTGCATTGCGTTTGAAAAGTCCAAATATGATTTCTGGAACGTTGGTCAGACAGCATGAAGGACATGGTGACAGAACTACCCGGCCTCTCTCGCGTGCGTGCGCGGTTCATCGAAATGCTCGGCCCCCGTCAGGAGCAGATTGCGATGCATGCCATCGCGGCCTGGGACGGCAAGACGGCGGCAGAGATTTGCGATAACCTGGATGCGGCCAAGGCTATCCTGCATCAGATTGCGGGAAGCGCGGGTTCCCTCGGCATGGCCGAACTCGGTGATATGGCCCATCAGTGCGAGAATGAGATCATTGCCCACCTCAAAAGCCCCGAAGCGGGACAGGCGACCTGTCCGGGGGATGTCATCACCAACGTCGATCAATTTCTGGAAAATTGCCGCAAACTGCTGTGAAGCGGCCTGAGCCTACATCGCGGCCTTGATCTGTTCGGCCAGCGTCATGGGATCAAACGGTTTGCTGATCACATCAGATGCGCCCATCCCTCTCAATTCATCCTGTTCGGACTGCTGTGCCCGCGCCGTCATAAAGATCGCTGGCACATCGGCAAGGTGCGGCATCAGACGCATGTGTTCCAGGGTCTGTTTTCCGGTCATGCCCGGCATCATCATATCAAGCAGGATGACGTCCGGCGTGTACCCCTGAACCGTTTTCAGGGCGTCCTCTCCGGACTCGCATTGCACAATCTCGAATTCTCCGGTCATATCCAATGACATCTGCGCAATTTCGCGAATGTCAGCATCATCTTCGACATGCAGAAGCTTAATCATAATACATCCTTGTTGCGCCAGTTGACAGAAATTGCCGGTCTCAGGAGGCTTCGCGCATGAGGTCATCATCTTGCAATGATTGCCCCCCTGCATGCCCCTTTGGCAAGTCAAAATAGAATGTTGTGCCAACGCCAACCGTGCTTTCAAACCCGATGGATCCGCCCAGACCTTCAATAATCGCTTTGCTGATGCTCAACCCGAGACCCGATCCGCCGTTTTCGCTGCGGGCAGAGTTTTCAAGATCGGCGAAGCGTTCGAATATCTTGTGCTGATCCTTGTGGGGTATGCCCTGCCCCTCGTTGCGGACCGCGACCCGCACGCTATCAGCGGTTTCGGTCAGCGAAATCACAACCCGACTGTTGGGCCGGGAAAATTTGCAGGCGTTCGACAGGAAATTCGTAATCACCTGAATGATCCGGTTTGGATCGGTTTGAACCGACAGCGGACAAGCGGCGCCTTCCACCTGAATGTCCAGCGCGAAGCGTTGCCGCAACATCGCATTTGCATGTCTGGCTTCCTCCACAAGCGCCGAAATATTTACCTGCTTGACGTCAAATTCCATTTGGCCCGCTGAAATCTTCTCAATATCGAGAATATCATTGATGATCAGAACCAACCGGTCTGCACTGCGATGGGCAATCTCAAGCAGTGCGGTTGCCTTGGGCGGCAACTCTCCTGCGGCATTGGACAACAACAGGCCCATCGACCCCTTGATTGACGTCAGCGGCGACCGCAATTCATGGCTCACCATTGAAATGAACTCGTCTTTCTTGCGCTCCTGCGACAACCTGATGGAAATGTCGTTCAGCATGACCAGAAAACGATTGGCCTTGTTGGCCACGCGCAGGAATTTTATGCTCGCCTCGAAAGGCACACCCATGAGCGTTGTTTCAAAATGGGTGATGGTTTCACCTGATGCCTCAAGAGCACGGCAAGCCTGTTGGATTTCTTGCGCGGCGGCCTTGTCGGCCAAATCTGTCAAGGACATGGACTTGCATGTCTCATTGTCCCAACCGGTGCGGCGCGCGGCAACGCGGTTCATATACGTGAATTGCCCGGTTTCCGCATCAATGATCCAGATGTCGTCACGCAATTCATCCAGCGTCTCGACCGTTTCCTGCTCAGCCATGAGCCGGTTGACCGTTGTGACATCCGTCCGGGCGGAGATTGATCCGATCCATGTTCCGTCCGTGTCAAATAACGGAATGACTGTTGCATGGGTCATCAACAGGCTGCCGTCTTTGCACCGCAGGGATGTCTCACCCTGCCAGGTTTCGCCACGCATCAGTCCGGCCCGAATATCGGCGGCGTCTTTTCTGGCAAAGTCATCAAAATAAAGCATGTTGACCGGCTTGCCCAAAACTTCTTCCTGAGAATATCCGGTGGCCTTTTCAAATTCCTCGTTCACCTCGGCGATGCAGTGGTTGTTGTCCACGACATTCACAATCACATGCTTGCTCAGAACTTCGAGCCGTTGTGAAAGCGGTTGTTTGGTACGTTCAACCTCGCGTTTGCTGGCGTTACTCAACAGAACCGTCGGCAACAGACCCGCAAGGACAATTGCCGGTAGTGCGGCGGCGTATTCGGCATAGGGTGCGGCGATCAGATTGCTGGCCAGAAAATACCACATCCCGGCAAGTGATGTGCCACTTAGCAGGGCCAATCGGGTCTGAAGACCTGACTTTTGCGTCTCTTTAGACATCGGTGCCTAACACTTTCAGCCTCAAATACAATCAATGCGTGCGCTCAATGGGAGCGCGGGGAATAATTCTAACCAAGTGATGACAGGCTAAATTGGCAACAATGTGGCACCAGACGGTAAATTGTCTGGTTTTGCGGCCAAATATCAGGAGACACGTGCAACCCGGCCTGCGACGTAGTCGGCAATGGTTTCCAACTCTGTGCGCGACTTCACCAGATTTGCATAGAGCCGATTGTCGCGCCTTTGATCTGAATCCGCCGACAAACCCAGAATTCGGATGTCTGGGTGCTGTTTATGCACCTCCGCCACCAATGTACCCGGATCACCGCCCGGTATGGACCAATCGAGGATGAGGACATCCACGTCGTCCCCCTCCAGTGCCATTCGTGCAGCGGACAGGTCCTTTGCATGGGTGACATCGGCAACGCGGTGCAGTCCTGACCGGATGACTTCTGCAAAGTCGCGGTCGTCTTCCAAATGGACAACCTTCAACTTTTCCGCCTTCGCCTGCTGTGTCCTTGCGGGCGCGGGCTGACGATCGTCAGGCACATCTTCGGACAGAGGGCAGGTGAACCAGAACACCGTGACGCTGTTGGGGATGCTCTCAAACCCGATCTTGCCATCATGTCGGGCGACGATCTGCCTTGTTATATTCAACCCAAGGCCGGTGCCGCCCTTGGCGCGGGTGTCCGAACTATCCGCTTGCGAAAACGCCTCGAAAAGACGTGACTTGAACCCCTCTGGGATGCCCGCGCCTGTGTTTTGCACATAGATGATGGCAACATCGGCAAGACGCTCGGCCTTGATGACAATCTCGCTGCCGTCATGCGAATATTTGCAGGCGTTGGACATCAGATTGGCAAGAACCTGTTTGGTACGGCCATGGTCCGCCCTAACCCAAATGGGGTCGTCGGGCACATCCATTCGAAAGCTGTTGTTGTGGGTCAGCGCAAACGGCGACATTTCCTTGACGGCCTCAAGCACAATTTCAGACATGTCGTAGGTATCGAAGTGGAACGCTACCTCGCCTGACGAAATCTTCTCAAGATCGAGGATGTCATTCACAATGGTTGTCAGCCGGTCCGTGTTCAGCCGGGCAATGTCAATCAGGCGCCTGCTGCTGGCGCTCAACCCTGAATCGGGTGCCGCATGGATTAACCCCAAGGCCCCCTTGATGGAGGTGAGGGGCGTTCGCAATTCGTGGCTGACGGTTGATACAAATTCGTTCTTGAGCTGCTCGATTTCCTTGAGGTCGGTGATGTCATTGATCTGGGCAATATAGAAATTGGCCTGGGTGTTCGGATCGTAGGTACATGAAATGTTGAAAAGGCCCCACCGTTCAGAACCGGACTTGTGCACGATCCGGTGTTCGCCGCGATACACGTCGTTGTGATGGGTGCCGACCATCGCCATCACATCGTGAAAGACCTTCTTCAATTCGTCCCTCGACATCAGATCGCTTAACCGGACGCCATCGTTCAGTGCGGCGCGCGAGTACCCGCAAAGGTCGCAAAACGCGTCGTTGAAATCGAGAAACTCGCCCTGATCCGACACCAGTGCCATACCGATGGGGGCTGCCGAGACAACCTGTCGGAAACGTTTTTCGCTGGTTTCCAGCGCATTTCGGGACCGCCGCAGATCTGTGATGTCGGTCTGTGTGCCGATCATGCGCCGCGCTTTGCCATCTGCGTCCCATTCAACCACAACCGCATCCGATCGCATCCAACGCCATTCATCGTTGGGAAATCTGAGGCGGAATTCAGTGGTGGACCGGCCGGTGCTACCGTCGATGCATTTCTGATCCGCTGTTTTCAATGTCTCCAGATCAGCAGGATGCACACGAGACAGAAACGCAGCCTGGGTGTTCTGATCCGGGTCGGATGCCTCGTAGCCCATAATTTGCAGCCAGGTATCGGAAACCTCGGAGGTGCCTGTCCTGAGATCAATGTCAAAAACGCCGATGTGACCGCTCTTCAGCGCCAGATCATAAATCGACTTGGTGTTCTTCAACTCGCGGACCGCTTCAAATTCAGCGGTCAGGTTTCGTACAATCGCGGTTGTGCGTTGTTCCCCATCGTGGGTGACCCATTCATTGCATTGCAGGTCCAATACAAGCGGCGTACCGTCCTTGGTCATGCTGATGGCATTGAAATCGCCGCCAGAAACATCTTCCGCGACTTCCTTGACCAGTTCATCAAAGGCCATGTTTTCCATCTCGGCGGCGCTATAGGCAAAACACTCTTCTGCGGCCTGATTGACAAATCGGACCTGACGATCCTGATCCAGCACAAAAACCGCCGTGACGGCATTTTCAACCACGGACCTGTTTTCTTCTTCTCTGGCGCTGATCTGTCTGCTGCGCAGCGCGGCAAGCTCAGCCAGGGCGTCACTGCGCACCCGTTGATTGCGTACCAACAACAGCAGCAGAACGCTCAGCACACCCCCGAAAACGAGGATCCAGATCGGGGCGAGGGAACGGAACGCTGCCTCGAACGCCCCGGTGCTCTGGTAGGTGATTGTCCATTTGCGGCCAAATTGATCAACTGTATATTGCGCATCATAGGCGCCGTGTTTCCCGATTTCCGACAGGGAGCTGTAGATGACCTGTTCGGGGTCAATTCGTTCTCCGTCATAGACGGCGAATTCATACGCGCTGTCTGTTCCGGGATTAAGATCCGTCAGGAGTGCGGAGCCGACAAAGGGCGCATAGACCCACCCCAGGAACGTCTTGCCATCGGCCCCCTCCGAGCCCTCCCCTTCCCGGTCGACAAAAACAGGCCGAACCAGCAGGAACCCCGGTTGCTTGGTCTGATCCTGAACAAGCAGGATGCGGGGTGTCAGTTGCGGCATGCCCGTCGCGCGTGCGCGAAGGGCCGCATCCCGGCGCCCCTGCTCGAAGGTGATGTCCAGGCCCAATGCCTCCCGGTTTGGTTCCAGCGGCGAGATCCGGCTGATGATGAAACGCTCTTGGCCGGCGGCCGATGAGGTGTCGGTCTCGGCCCCGTCTGCGGGCAGAGGATCAGATGAGACAACCGGTTCGATAAATCCTATACCGCTGATGCCCGGAAGGAAGGTCGCGATGTCGAGCGTATCGACATATACGTCAAATTCATCCGGGGTGGCTTCGGCACCGGATTTCAGGTAAGCGGCGGTACTGTTGAGAGTTTGCAGATAAGTACTCATGCGCATTTGCAGTCGCATCACGCTGTCTTCGGTCAGCCGATCGAATTCGTCCTGCGCCGTATCGGTGCGGTCCTGCAAACTGCCAATAAAAAGCGCAAGCGTTACCAGCATGGAAATGCCGACAAGCAATATCTCTATTTTGCGCAAACCGCTGCCGCCTTCTCGCCCCTGGCGGCCTGCCTGCCGCCCCTTGATCCTCTGCATGTGCGGTCTTTTGTGCCGCACTATGTTCTAGTTTTAGTTGATAGTTTGCCTCCGCCCACTAATCAATGATTTAACGGAATCTTCTTGTGAACGTTGAAATCGCGTCCCGTTTGTTGCTTTTTGGGTGCGGATGGGGTGAACCGCCGTCCCTCCTACGATGACACCTTTGGTCGGGTCGGATGGCAGTTTTACCAACCAAAATGGCACATTGGCCATGAATCCCGCTCCCGCAACAAGGTTTTCCTTTCCAAGTACAAATGTTAATGTCACCCCTAACAGAGATCGTGGCTCTTACGAGTTGGTCGGCGTTGGGTGTCTGCCATTGTGGTGATGTTCAGCGCTGTTTTTTGAAACAAGTCAATTTGACGGAAATTCTAGAATGACGCTGCGCGTAAGATCATACAAAAGCTCCGTTTTTCCCCTTGTGATGGCATTCGCGATGATCGCAGGCCCTGCCTTGGCAGACAGTCTTGCAAATGCAGTGCGTTCCGCCGTGACCTCCAACCCCGCCGCCCAGGCATCGAATGCTGATGTCCGTGCCTCGCTTTTCGAATTGATGGAACTGCGAGGGCAATACCAGCCCGAAGTCACCCTGTTCGGCGAGGCGGGTGCTCAGATCGTCGATAACCCGGCAACGCTTTCGGCTGCTGACAATGGCGAATTGAGAGGCACCGCACAGATCGGTCTTGGGGTCGAATACCTGTTGTTCGACGGGTACCGGCGGGAAAACCTTGTCTACCGGAATGCCACCCGTGTGGACGCAAGCATCCTTCGGCAGATGGACGCCTCTGAAACGCTCGCGCTGAATGCGGTTGAGGCCTACATCGACGTCGTGCGCCTGCGGGGCCTGGTGCATCTGGCGTCCGATAACATCGCCCGCCACCGCGAGATCGGCGCACAGGTGCAAGACCTTGTTGATGGGGGCCGCCTGCCGACCAGCGACGGGTTTCTGGTCCGCGACCGGATTGCCGCGGCACAGGACGCCAAGGTGGGCATTGAACAATCCCTGGCAAACGCCCACGCGCGCTATGTTCGCATTGTCGGTCGGGCACCGGGGGGCAAGATGCGCATTCCGGGCGTCAGATCAATCCCCAAGAGCCTGCGCGCCCTTCAAAATGAGGCCGTGCGTAACAGCTTCCGGGTACGTGTCGCCGACAAGGTCGCCCGAGAGTCCGTGTTTGATGGAAACATCAAGCAGGCGGACCGCAAGCCGCGTGTCACGCTGAACGGCGGCCTGACCCACGGCGTCAACCGGGACGGCAATTCAAGCAACCGTTCAGACGCCTTTGTTGGCGTACGCATGAACTGGATCCTCTATAACGGGCGCCGCCCGTCCCAGTCTGCCGGGATCAAGGAACGCACACGTCAGGCCGAACTTGAACGCCGCGTGGCCGCCGACGAGGTCCGCGAGCTTGCCGCGCGAAACTGGAACGCCTACGTCAAGAACAGCAAACGCAGCAGGTTGCTGGACGATCAGCTGCGCGCCAATTTCCTGATCGTACGCCAATACCGGGACGAACTTGCAGCGGCCAAGCGGTCCCTGATTGACGTGCTTGAGGCGGAACGGACAGTGTTCAACGTCAAATTCCAGAAAGCCAGCGCCGACGCGGCGCTCGCGTTCAGCAAGTATCGTATGTTGGCAACCCGGAGCCGGCTGGTTGAACACTTCGGTCTGAAGAACGCCAATGTCCTCTTTGCGCCGGATTATGAAAGCAAGGCGCTCAAGGCTCCAAAGGCGGCAGTGTTCAACACGGTTGTCGAACCTCTGAGATGAGCAGCTTGGGCGAGCCTCAGGCGCCCGCCCAACCGGACGCAGCCCCGCCAGGCGTCTTGGCGGACCCCGGCGCGCATCCCGGTCTTGTGGTTGTCGCGTGGTTCGCGCGGGCTTTGCATCAACCCTATTCCCAGGCGGCTGTCCTCTCTCGCCTGCCCAGCGATCCCGACCCGACGGACCGTCAGATGATGGCGCGGGCGTTGGAGACAATCGGCCTGCGGTCCAAGCTGGTGATCCGCGACGTCCGCCGGATTGATCCGATCATTCTGCCTTGCGTGCTTTTTCATAAGAAGTCCGGCAAGCCGATCATCCTTCAACAGATCAGCGGTGACCGAAAGGTCGCTCAGATTCTGGATTTTGACGCCGGCCCGCTGGAGCAGGAGATGCGCATGACGCACCTGCGCCGGATGACCGATGGCAAGGCGATGCTCATCACCCCTGACGGGGACCGTGCCGAAAGTCTCTTGTCGCCAGAGGCCCGTGCCCAGGGCAAGCCCTACCGACATTGGTTCTGGACCCCTTTCTGGGCAAACTGGACCATCTGGGTTCAGGTCATCCTGGCGGTTTTTGTGATCAACGTCCTGAGCGTTGCCTTGCCGCTTTTTGTGATGAACGTCTATGATCGGGTCATTCCCAACCTGGCCTATGTCACCCTGTGGACGCTGGCCCTGGGGGTTGGCATCGCGATGGGGTTGGACCTGCTCTTGCGGGTGTTACGCAACAGCATGCTGGAAACCATCGGAAAGCGGGTGGACGTCAAGGCCGCCTCCGGCATTTTCAGGCAAGCGATGAATGTGGGATTGCTGGACCGGCCGGGGGGGGCCGCTGGCATCACCAACAACATCCGCGACTTTGAGATGGTGCGGGAATTCTTTGCCTCTTCGACGTTCATATCCCTGATTGATCTATTGTTCATCGGCATCTTTATCGCGGTGCTTTTTGCCATTGTCGGGCCGATTGCCTATGTCCCGTTGGTTGCCGTGCCGGTGGTCGTCATAATGGCGTTGCTTGCTCAGATCCCGATTGGCCGCACGGTCGAAAAAGCCCAGCAGGTCGCCACCAAACGCCATGTTGTGCTGGTTGAATCCCTGTTTGGCATCGAAACCGTGAAAAGCCTGAACGCGGAGCCGGTCATGCAACGCGAATGGGAAAAGGCAGTATCGCAGTCGGCGTTGATTTCCGGGCGCACCCGGTTCTGGTCGAACTTCGCAATCACCGGCACGATGGTAACGCAACAGGCAGTCAGCGTGGGCATCATCGTCTGGGGCGTGTTTCTGGTAGCGGATGGTCAGATTACCGTGGGTGGCCTGATCGCTGCGAACATCCTTGCGGGGCGGGTATTGTCGCCGCTGGGCAATATCGCGCAGACCCTATTCCGGGCACAACACGCGATCAAGGCCATGAAGGCGCTGTCAGCATTTATGAAACTCCCGGTCGAAAACGCGGATGTGGTGCAAAACGCCCTGCGGGTGAGCAAGGGCGCGATTGAATTCAAGGACGTCAGCTTTACCTACCCCGGCGCACCGATTGCATCTGTGAACAACGTCTCATTCACGATTGGCGCAGGCGAAACGGTTGCACTGCTGGGCCGGGTTGGGTCGGGCAAAACGACGCTTGGAAAACTGTGCAATGGTCTGTTGACCCCACAGTCGGGGATCATCCTGATTGATGGACAGGAAATTGGCCAATACGATTCGGCCGAGTTGCGCGAGGGGGTGGCCTATCTGACCCAGGACACCGACCTGTTTACCGGCACAATCCGGGAAAACCTGTTGATCGGGCGTCCAAACGCCAGTGAGGACCAGATCAACCGCGCCCTTTATTACGCGGGCATGGATGTCTTTATCTCCGAAAACCCGGAGGGCCTTCATCAATTCATCGGGGAAAAGGGCAGCCGTCTGTCCGGGGGGCAACGGCAGGGGCTGGCAATTGCCCGCCTGGTATTGCGCAATCCAAGGGTGGCATTTCTGGATGAACCAACCAGCGCGATGGATCAGCAGATGGAAGCGATCATCACCTCCCGCTTGGGCGAATTGGCGAAGGACGGGATGGGTTTGGTCCTGTGTACCCATCGTCAATCTCTGGCCGACATCGCCTCGCGGGTGATGGTGATGGACAAGGGCCGCAAACTTCTTGACGGTCCGCGTGCCGAGGTCGCCGCGCAATTGCGCGCAGCGGCCAGGGCCAAAACGGCGGCGGGGTAGATCATGTTCCGCAATGGTGAAGACAACGAGTTTATCAACGACATCTCCGGCGCAGAGCTTGTGGATCGGAACGGCACGCACTGGCGGTTGCTGCTGATCCTGTTGGCTGGCATTGGCGGATTCATTGCCTGGGCCTATTTCTATGAATTGGAAGAAGTCACGCGCGGTCTGGGTAGGGTCATCCCTTCGTCGCAGGTGCAGGTAGTGCAGTCTTTTGAGGGCGGTATCGTCACTTCGATTGATGCGATCGAGGGCGACACCGTTGAGGCGGGTCAGGTGCTGATGCAACTCGATGACACCAGCTTTTCCTCGAAACGCGGCGAGCTTCTTGAACAGCAAGCGGCCCTGTTGGCCGAAAAGGCACGGCTGGAGGCAGAAGCGGGCCTGACGTCGGATTTGTTCTTTCCGCAAGGGCTTGAGGGCGAAAACCCTCTGGCCACTGCCGCAGAGATGGAAGTGTTCCTGTCCCGGCGCTCGCAGCTGGATCAGGAAATGACGGTGCTGCGTAATCGCCTTTCGCAAAGGCGGGCCGAATTGGCCGAGTTGGGCGCGCTGCGCAGCAAGATTGCCTTTACCCTGGAACCACTGGATCAGGAAATCGCGTTAAGCGAGGATCTTTTTCAACGCGGTGCCCTGCCGCAGATCGAATTGTTGCGGCTGAAATCAAGGCGGGCCGAGTTGGCGGGTGATCTGATGATCGCGGACAGTTCCGAAGTGCGTATTTCCGCCAGCATTCGCGAAGCACAAAGCCAGATTGAGGCCGCGCGGGCGTCCTACATTTCATCGGCCCGCGAACGTCTTGCCCGGTTGCAGGTCGAATTGGCCGTCGTGCAGGAAACCCTGCGCGCCGCAAATGACCGGGTGACCCGCACCGCCGTTCGCGCCCCCACGCGCGGCACCGTGAACACCGTCAACGTGGCGACCATTGGCGCGGTGGTACAGCCGGGCGCACCGCTGATCGAAATTGTACCCATTGGGGACAAACTTTTGGTCGAGGTGGATATTCGCCCTCAGGACGTCGCCTTTATAAGCCCCGGCGCACATGCCAGCGTGAAAATCACCGCCTACGATTATCTTGTTTATGGCTCGCTTGACGGCACGGTTGAACGGATCGGCGCGGACACCATTGAGAACGCGCAAGGAGAGCAGTTTTTTCGCATTGTCGTTGAAACGGATCGCGCCCATCTGGGTACGGATGACAACCGGCTTGAAATCATACCGGGTATGGTGGCCTCTGTGGACATCCAGACGGGCCGCAAATCCGTGCTCAGCTATCTGGGTAAACCGGTTCTGCGGGCAAGCTCAGAAGCGCTGCGCGAACGATAGCGCGGCCCCCTGCCCCGACTACTTGCTGGTTGCGGTAAACACGCCGTCCCAATCCGCGTCCACAGGGTTCCGGTGGATTTCCTCAAGCCGATCACGGTAGAGCGTCACGTAGGTTGCAAAGTCGAACTCCAGCTTGTTGCCTGCCTCTTCAAAAGCGCTCAGCAACTCCGCTGCCGTTTCCCATTCCTGCCCCCGGTAAGCCACCAGCATCTGAGCATTGATCCCCGCCAAGTCCTGAAATTCCGGGCGCGCATAGAGGGTTTCGTCACCAAACAACCCAAACACCTGCGCCGGTTCGGTCTTGCCTTTGACCCGGATCAGGTCAAGTTCCAGCACCGCAAATTCGTCCTTTACGGGGTCTGCCGTTGGTCCGCCCAGAATGATGCCGACACCGTATGTCTTGGATTGGCCCTCGAGACGCGACGCGAGGTTCACCGCATCGCCAAGTGCAGTATAGTCAAACCTTGTGTCACTGCCCATGTTGCCAACCACGCAATCGCCTGTGTTGATGCCGATGCCAACGTCGATGCGGTGCAGAACGTCGTCACTTTTCTCTGCTTTGGCCTGCGCTTCGCGTTCCGCATTCAGTGTCTCGACATCCGACAACATCTTGAGCGCCGCGCGGCAGGATGAACGCACATGGTCGGGGTGATCCAGCGGCGCGTTCCAGAACGCCATCACCGCGTCACCCATGAATTTGTCGATGGTGCCGCCGTAGTGCAGGATAGCGTCCGATAACACGGTCAAAAAGCGGTTCATCAACACGGTCAACCCCGTCGGATTGTCCTTGAAACTCTCCGAGATGGTGGTGAATCCACGCACATCGCTGAAAAGAATGGACAGGGGCCGACGCTCGCCGCCAAGGATCAGCCGGTCGGGATCGTCGGAAAGCTGGTTCACCAGATCAGGCGAGACATATTGACCAAATGCGCCCCTGATCTGACGCCGCTGGCGTTCTTCGCGCAGGTAATTCACCGTCGACATGAACATTGCAATCAACGCCACCGAGAAGGTCGGAAAGGTTGGATCAAGCATGATGCGCGCCGAAGAAAACGCATAGTAAGATCCGCCAACGTAACCGCCCATAATCACAATTGTCGCAATAAGGGTCCATGTTGCCCCAAGGAAGGGCATCAGAATTATCATAAATAGACCAAAGGCAAAAATCGCCGAAAGCTCTGCTCCGATGGCATAGTTGGGGCGCACCAGAAGCGTTTTTCCCAGAATATTTTCAAGAACTTGCGCATGGATTTCGACCCCCGGCATGGGCACACCCAACGGGGTCGCCCGGAAGTCCTCCAGCCCGATGGCGGAGGTGCCCACAAACACCAGTTGACCAGCCAGCCGTTGCGGTGGCAACCGCCCTGCCAGAACATCGGCAGCCGACACGAAACGTGCCCGTGATCCGGGCGAGAAATGCGGCCATACGGTTCCGTCTGCTGCAGTATTTATCAGCTGTCGGGCCACAACAACGCCGTCGATGCCGGCATCGTTGGACTTGACCGCAAATGCGCCGCCACCCGTGGCCACGCGCAGCAACTCGACCGACAGGCCAAGCCTGATCTGCTCCTGGACCGACATCACCAGAGGCACCCGGCGGAACACACCATCGGAATCCGGCCTGACCGTGAAAATCCCCCGGCCACTGGCCACCGCATCAATCTCCGGCAGGTTCTGAACCAGATCCGGGAAATTCATCATCATCGGGGTCGGATCCGGCCCCAAAAAGGCATATTCCACTTTCGGCCCGTCGGCGCGCACCGCAAGGTTGCCGTCTGCGCTTCGGATGCTGGTCTCTCCAACGATCACGCGCGCACGCCGCATCGCATCAGCCAACACCTCGTCGCTGTTTGGCAGCGCTCTGAGGGCCTCGCGCACCTCTTGGGGCAATGCCTGATTATCGGCAGCAATCACTTCAGGCGACAACCGGTCCGGGTCGGCAAAAATGATGTCAAAGGCAATCGCGACCGCTCCAGCCTGGGTCGTCTTGGTGACAAGGTCAGCAAAGACCGTACGCGGCCAGGGCCATTGCCCGATTTCTTCGATGCTGCGATCATCCACGTCGATGATCGTTACGGGGTATTTACCAGGCTCACGCGGCTTGGTTTGCTGGTAAAGATCAAAGGCCTGATTGCGGAAGGTCTGGACAAATTCGTGATCCCAGATCCGGATCACCAGCAGCGCAATCAGCAAGCCAAGCGCCACTGTCCGGGCCCAATCGAATTTTCTGACAAACCATTTCAGCGTTTTCATCGGGGCCCTGTCGCATTTCTGATACCTTAGCCTCAAAGAGCGGCTCGGCGCAATGTAGCTTGTCTGGACACCGGGTTTGGGCGTCCGATCCACAGATGTGAAAAGCGGTGAACCCCCGGATTATCTTGCAAAAATTGGACTTTTGATGAATAGTTAGAGGAATTTTTTAAGTGATTTTTCAAGGATTGGTCTGATGCTGCCAACGGACTCAAAGAGTGCGGCCTCACTTGAGGTTGAAATGCTCGTGCCGACAACTGCGGACGGGGGTTGGGTAACGCCCCAGGATTTTGCCCTGTTCACCGCGGAATTCAGCCGCGAAGGTGCCGATCTGCTGCTGCGCAGCGATGATGGCAGAACGCTGCTCTTGTCAGATTATTTCAATTCCGATACGCCTGCCGATGTTCTGTCCCACGATGGTGCAAGCCTTGCCGGGCCTGTGGTCGAACGGCTCGCTGGCCCCCTGTTTCCGGGCCAATACGCGCAGTCGGGTGGCTTTGCTCTGGAAGACGCGATTGGTCAGGTCGAGACGCTGACCGGGGCGGCGTTTGTCCAGCGCACAGACGGCACCACGGTCGAGTTGGACGTTGGCATCAAGGTTTTTCAGGGCGATGTTGTGCGTACCGAATTGGGCGGCACACTGGGCATTACTTTTGCTGACGGGACGATCTTTACCCTCGCATCCGGCTCTCGCATGGTGCTGGATGAATTGATATATGACCCCGAAAGCACTGAAAACTCTGGCGTTTTCAGCCTCGTAGAAGGCAGTTTCGTGTTCATCGCCGGTCAGGCGGCACCAACAGGCGGCATCCAGATCAACACGCCATCGGCCACGATGGGGATCCGGGGCACCACGGTCAAGGTCGATATTCAGACGGCGGATGGTGTTTCAACCGTCAAGGTCTCGCTCAACCCCGACTTCGACGGTGGCACCGGCGCTATTGAGCTGTTTGACCTTGAAGGCAACCTGATTACTACGATCACGAGCACCGACGAGCAGTGGATCATATCGCCACCCTCAACCGATATTCCCCCGATCCGGATTGAACGGTCCGACATTGATCTGGGCGACGATGCCCCGCTTTTGGCGCAAGCCTTTGCAGCACTTCAAACGGCGCTTTCACGGGTTGAGCAGGGCGAAACCTTTGTCGAACTGCCCGTAAACGAAGCCGACGTGGACGACGACACCGATCAGACCGAGGACGGCGATGACGGCGACCCTCTCGTTGTGCCGCCGTTGGATGGAACGGGTGATGACGGCGAACCCGGCGAATCAGGCGGCGATGAGACCGAGCTGAACGGCGAAGATGACGCTCTTCCCGAAAATGACGATGCTCCGCCACCCGAAGACGATGCGGAGCTGGAGACCGAAGGCGCCCCTACCGACACCGCCTCGACCGGAAATGGGGCACCCCAAGTCACGGTCACCGAGATTCAGTCCATCGAAGATACCCCCTTTGTCGGCGACCTTGGTGTGACGGACACCAACGGTGACGCTGTTGCGGTTTCGCTTACGCAGGGTGCGCAGAACGGTCAGGTTGTCCTGTTTGAGGATGGCACCTTTACCTACACGCCGGACACCAATTTTGAAGGCGTCGACAGCTTTGTCGTCACCGCCACCGACACCGGCGGAGCCGCCACCGAAAGCGAGATCACCGTTGTAGTTGATCCCGTCAACGACGCCCCTGTGGTCAGTGCATCACTATCCGAAGGGTCGACGCTGGAAATTGGCGTCGATGCGGAAACCGGCGGCACTCCGGCGGTGGGCGCAATCGGCTACAGTGACGTAGACGAAGGCCCGGCACCCGCCGTTTGGACCATTGCGGCATCCCCCGAAAACACGACCGCTTTGGGCAGCATTTCCATAGATGCCGAAACAGGTGCATGGCAATATGATCTGAACCAAGGTGCGGCGGACCCGTTGGCCGAGGGCGAACAGATTGTCGAAAGCTTTATTGCGACCGTAACCGATGCCGAAGGTGCCACGGACAGCAGCACCGTTCTGGTGACTGTGACCGGCAGCAATGATGGTCCCGTCATCACGTCCGAGGCCGCGCAGGAAGCACTGGAAGAAGACATATTCGGCTTTACGCTCGAAGAGGGTGGAGGCGGTATGTTTGAATCCGTCGAAGGCGAAGAGACGGACGGTCCCGCAACCGGCAGCGTGTCAGGCACGTTTTCCTTTCAAGACGTGGACCAGGGCGACACGCCCGGCCAGTGGTCGGTCGTTTCGAACCCTGAAAACGCCACGGATTTCGGCGCGATCAGCATTGATCCAGACACCGGGTTCTGGGTCTACACGCTGAACCAGACTGCGGCGGATCAGCTTGGCAACGGCGACACAGCAACAGAAGTGTTTGCCGCGACTGTCACGGACGCCTTTGGTGCAACCGCGTCGCAATCCATCACCATCGTCATCACCGGACTGAATGACGCGCCCACAATCGAATTCTCCATCGAAGACATCGAAGCGACCGTGTTCGAAGATGGCTATGATGGTCCCACCGAAGGGGGCGAGGCACTGCGTTTTGCCGCGGCGGATGGGTCAGACGCGGATGCGACTGGCACCCTGCGCTATGTCGATCCCGACGGGGTACCCGGGACCGCCGCATCTTGGAGCATTTCGCCGGATGGTCCAAGCTTCGGCACCATGACCATAGATGCTGAAACAGGTGTCTGGCATTATTTTCTGGATCAGGATGCCGCACAGGGGCTAACCGAAGGCGAAGAGCGCATTGAAACGTTTACCGCTGTGGTGACCGACAGCCTTGGGTTGTCGTCGTCACAGGTTATCACCATCACTCTGGTCGGCTCGAATGACGAAGCGGTGATTGTTGCGACCCCGGATGATCTGGCCGGGGCGGTAGAGGAAGGTGGCGTTGCCACCGCCACCGGAACGCTGACCTTTGTTGATGCGGATGCCGCACCGGGCGACGTGGCAAGCTGGTCCATTGCCGCCGATGGCACATCAGTTGGCTCCATGGTCATTGACCCGATCAGCGGGGAATGGACCTATACGCTTGACGAAGGGTTGGCCAACAGTCTTGGCGAAGGCGTCCAGGTCACCGAAACCTATACCGCCACGCTGACCGATGCGCAGGGCGCGGAAGCGCTTCAGACCATCACCATCACGATCACCGGCGAAAACGATGCGCCCCAGATCATCAGCGCCGTGCTTGACGGCACGGTACGCGAGGCCGGGGCCGGGGATATTGGCATCCCGACAATCTCTGGCACGCTCACGGCAGTTGACCCGGATGACGACGGGACAACCCCGATCTGGCAAATTGCGGCCGATCCCTCCAATGGCTCGTCTCTTGGTTTGATGATGATCGACGGTCTGACCGGCGAATGGACCTATGTGCTCAACCAGGGGGCCGCCGATGCGTTGATCCTCGGCGACAGCGTGATCGAACGCTACACGGCTACAATCGAAGATACCTTTGGTGGAAGTCAGGACGTCACCGTTGAAATCACCATCGACGGAAACAGCGACGCGCCGGTCCTGTCCTCGACAACCCGGACCCTGACCGAAGAGGCAGGCAGCGTCAGTGTCGATCTCAGTGCACTTGCGACTGACGTGGATGCCGGACAGGACGGCAGCACGCTCACCTACCAATTGCTGACCCCGCCCACGGCGGGCAGCGCGCGGATTGAAGGGACAGAGCTGATCTTTGAACTGGGTACCGCGTTCAATGGTCTGATCGAAGGAGAAGCGCAGGACGTTATCCTGAATTTCTCCGCCACCGACGCCGATGGCGTCGAAGTGACAAATACCGTTACCTTTACCATTGTCGGTACAAATGGGGCACCTGTCTTTTCCGACGGCTCTGCAAATCTGACCGAAGGCGACCCTAGCGTCGACATCAATCTGGCAAACCTCGCCGACGATCCGGACGCGGGCGAAGACGGTACAACGCTGGAGTACAGCATTGCGAACGGCCCGGCCCAGGGCAGTGCAATCATCATGGACAGCACGCTCACCTTCACGCCCGATTCCGCCTTCGATGATCTGGCCGAAGGCGCGACGCGACAGGTGTCCGTTGATCTGGTTGCAACCGATGGCGATGGGGAAACGGCTACCGCAACTGTCACCATCACTGTGACCGGAACGAACAATGCGCCTGAAATAGCGGTGACCTCAGACACATCAGGCGCAATCGAAGAACCGCTTGCGGTCAATGTCGGATTGCCCGTCGTGGCGACCGGAGTGATGGCCTATTCGGACCCGGATGCGACAACTGCGACAAGTGGAACATGGGCGGTCACTCCCCCGGTTTCCGCATTGGGGCAGATGGAAATTGACGCCTCACTCGGTCAGTGGACTTACCAGCTGGATCAAACCGCTGCCGACAGCCTGAACGCCGGGGAAACCCGCACAGAGACCTTTGCCGCGACAATCACAGATGAAATTGGCGCCACGGACACCCGGGAAATTGTCATCACCATCACCGGGACCAATGATGGCCCGGTCCTGCAGGCAGACAGCCGCACTTTGTCAGAAGACGGCCCAAGCACGACCTTTGATCTGACCGCGTTGGCCTCCGACGTGGATAGTGCGGATGTGGATGCCACACTAAGCTTCAGCATTCTGAGCCAACCCGGCACGGGCCGCGCCGAGATTGATGCGGCGGGTACCACCCTGACGTTCTTTACCGACAACGGTTTTGAGGATCTGGCCGCTGGCGACGAAACCGACGTTACCATCATCGTTGAGGTGCGCGACGTCTCGGGGATACCCGATGTGGCAACGCTGACAGTCACGGTGACCGGCACAAATGACGGGCCAACGATCACCTCGACTGAGGCAGATGCACTTGGCGAAGTGGTGGAGGCGGGCGAAGGGGAAGTATTCCCAGCAGTTCTGAGCGCCACAGCCGGTGCAACCGGGACGCTCACCTATGAAGACCCGGATGAAGCTCCCGAGGCCCCTGGCACGTGGTCGGTGGAGGCGATCACGTCCGACTATGGAGCATTGACGATTGATGCCGAAACCGGGGATTGGGGCTATTTTCTGGATGAATCCCTTGCTGATGTCCTGCGCGAAGGCGAAACCGCCATTGAACAGTTCACCGCGACGATCACTGACGCAGATGGGGCCACCGCCCAGCAATTGATCCAGATTACAATCACCGGGACCAATGACGCCCCGGTCATCAATGCGGCAACGTCGACCCTCACCGACAGCCACATCGAAGGCGGCGGCACCACGCTGACGGGATTGCTGGTGGCGGCTGATCCGGATGTCTTTGTCGACGCGCCGAACTGGTCGATTTTTGCAACGGGCGGGACCGTGCCGACCTATGGCACGATGAGCATCGGCAACGATGGCCGCTGGACATATGAAGTCGATCCCGGTGCCGTGGCGGGCCTGCCGTCTGGTGCCACGCCGTCCGAGACCTACCGCGCCGTCATCACCGACGAGTTTGGCCAGAGCGATTCAACCACTGTCACAATCAGCTTTACCGGCACCAACACCGGCCCGGTGATGGGGGCCAATGTCGGCGAGGTATCCCGCGCCTTTGTCGAACCGGGCTTCAACGTTCCGGGTGATGTGACCGCCAGCGGCCAGCTGAGCTATTTCGACGTGGATGAGGGCGAAACATCCGGCATCTGGTCGATCTCGCCCGATGGAGACACCACTTATGGCAGCGTTTCGATCAATCCTCTGACCGGAGAATGGACCTATACCCTCGATCCGGCCAAATCCGATGCCCTGAACGACGGCCAGGAAGTCAGCGAAACATTCGATGCGGTCTATACCGATGCCTTTGGTGCCGCCACCGGTCCGCAGGTGGTGCAGGTCACGATCACCGGCACAAATGATGCGCCAAGCCTTGCTGCGCAGCTGCGATTGGCGGATCAGAACACCACCACCCAAATCGACCTTGCTGATTTTGCCGGGGACATAGATGCGGAGCATGATCCGGCGGATTTGACCTTCAGCCTGACAAACCCTGTCACATCAGGCACCGCGATCATCAATAACGGCACGCTGAGCTTTGACCCTGCGGGCGACTTTGACGATCTGGCCGCCGGTGATGCGACGGATGTTATCATTGGCATCACCGTCGCGGACCCACTGGGTGCCACATCCACATCGACCGTCACGATCACCGTAACAGGCACCAATGACGGCCCGGTTATCGTTTCAGGTCCATCAGATGCCGTTGGGTCCGTGACCGAAGCTGGCGAGGGTGAGTTCTTTCCCGAGATCGCCGTTGACGACCCGGACGCCACCGGCACGTTGAGCTATTTCGACGTGGACGAGACCCCCACGACACTTGGGACCTGGACGGTAGAGGCGGTTGCGCCGAACTACGGCACCATGCAAATCGACCCGGAGACCGGGGAATGGTCCTATTACCTGAACGAAACAACCGCAGACAGCCTGCGGCAGGGGGAAACCGTCGACGACCTGTTCACCGCGACGGTCACCGATACGGGCGGCCTTGAGGCAGAGCAGGTCATCACCATCACCATCACGGGTACAAACGATCGACCGATTGTCAACTCTGCCGGTTCTGATACCACAGCGGGACACATCGAAGGCGGCGGCACCACGCTGACGGGATTGCTGGTGGCGGCTGATCCGGATGTCTTTGTCGACGCGCCGAACTGGTCGATTTTTGCAACGGGCGGGACCGTGCCGACCTATGGCACGATGAGCATCGGCAACGATGGCCGCTGGACATATGAAGTCGATCCCGGTGCCGTGGCGGGCCTGCCGTCTGGTGCCACGCCGTCCGAGACCTACCGCGCCGTCATCACCGACGAGTTTGGCCAGAGCGATTCAACCACTGTCACAATCAGCTTTACCGGCACCAACACCGGCCCGGTGATGGGGGCCAATGTCGGCGAGGTATCCCGCGCCTTTGTCGAACCGGGCTTCAACGTTCCGGGTGATGTGACCGCCAGCGGCCAGCTGAGCTATTTCGACGTGGATGAGGGCGAAACATCCGGCATCTGGTCGATCTCGCCCGATGGAGACACCACTTATGGCAGCGTTTCGATCAATCCTCTGACCGGAGAATGGACCTATACCCTCGATCCGGCCAAATCCGATGCCCTGAACGACGGCCAGGAAGTCAGCGAAACATTCGATGCGGTCTATACCGATGCCTTTGGTGCCGCCACCGGTCCGCAGGTGGTGCAGGTCACGATCACCGGCACAAATGATGCGCCAAGCCTTGCTGCGCAGCTGCGATTGGCGGATCAGAACACCACCACCCAAATCGACCTTGCTGATTTTGCCGGGGACATAGATGCGGAGCATGATCCGGCGGATTTGACCTTCAGCCTGACAAACCCTGTCACATCAGGCACCGCGATCATCAATAACGGCACGCTGAGCTTTGACCCTGCGGGCGACTTTGACGATCTGGCCGCCGGTGATGCGACGGATGTTATCATTGGCATCACCGTCGCGGACCCACTGGGTGCCACATCCACATCGACCGTCACGATCACCGTAACAGGCACCAATGACGCCGCCGTCATCAGCGGCGATACCGCCAAGGACATTACCGAGGATACCGAGCCGGGGTCGGTCTCCGGCGATCTGGATCACACGGATGTGGACAACACAGACGACGCATGGACCCCGGTCGGGGCTGGCGCGGCCACAGCCAATGGATATGGCACGTTCGGAATGACGGCGGCGGGCGTGTGGACCTACACGCTCGACAATCTGAACACCACCGTGGACGCCCTGGGCGCAGGCCAAAGCCTGACCGACAGTTTCGTTGCCACCACAACCGACGGCACCACACAGAGCGTTACCGTCACCATTCTGGGTACAAACGACGCCGCCGTCATCAGCGGCGATACCGCCAAGGACATTACCGAGGATACCGAGC
>CAXBKL010000047.1:0-25979 GCA_963976125.1 uncultured Sulfitobacter sp.
GGAAATTACCACGCTGGATGGCCGCGAGACAGCGCCGCTGGCGGCGACACCACAGTTGTTTCAGGATGCAGATGGAGAACCCCTGAGGTTTTTTGATGCAGTTGTTGGCGGGCGGTCCGTTGGCACGCCCGGCACCCCTGCGCTTTTGGCCGAGGTGCATGCGCGCTGGGGCGTGCTGGAGTGGGCGTCGCTTCTGACCGCAGGTGAAACGCTGGCGGATGAGGGATTTGTGGTCTCGCCCAGATTGGCGCAACTGGTGGCCTCGGATGTTGAGCGGCTCGCACGTTTCCCGCAGACGGCGGCCTATTTTCTGCCCGGCGGCGCGCCGATCAGGGCCGGTATGACGTTGAAGAACCCTGAATATGCCAAGACCCTGCGTGGCTACGCACAAGCGGGAGCGGGGGTGTTTTATGGCGGGGCCATCGGGCGCGAAATCGTGACCACAGTGCAGGGGGCCAAGAGCAACCCCGGTGTGCTGTCGGAAACGGACATGGCGATCTATCAGGTCAAGGAACGCGCGGCGGTTTGTGCGCCTTACCGGGGGTATCAGGTTTGTGGCATGGGGCCGCCGTCTTCCGGGGCCGTGGCCGTAGGGCAGATCCTGGGCGCGCTTGAGGGATTTGACCTGAGCGCCGGGCCGCAGGATCTCAATGTGCGGCGTTTGATGGGCGATGCCGGGCGATTGGCGTTCTCGGACCGGGGGCGGTATTTGGCGGATAGCGATTATGTGCCGGTGCCGGTGCAGGGTCTTATTGATCCGGGGTACCTGGCGCAGCGGGCATCGGTCCTGAATACGGATCGGGCATTGCAGAGCGTTTCACCCGGCAATCCGGCGTTTGACCACGCCCTGAATTGGGCCGATGACGAGAGCATCGAATTGCCCTCGACCTCGCATATATCCATCGTCGATGCGGCGGGTAACGTGGCCAGCATGACCACGACAATCGAAAACGGGTTTGGGTCCCGCCTGATGACAAACGGCTTTTTGTTGAACAATGAACTGACGGATTTTTCCTTTCGGTCGCACCGCGACGGCGTGCCCATTGCCAACCGGGTCGCGCCGGGCAAGCGGCCCCGGTCGTCGATGGCACCGACCATCGTTTTGAAGGATGGCAAACCTGTGCTGGCCGTGGGCAGCCCCGGCGGCAGCCGCATCATCGGCTATGTGGCGCAGGCCATTGTGGCGGTGATTGACTGGAACATGGATGTGCAGCAGGCGGCCAGCCTGTCGCATGCAGTCAATCGGTTCGGCGAATATGATCTGGAAGACGGCACACCGGCAGTTGATCTGGCCGAGGGGCTGACCGCAATGGGGTATGACGTGGGCACGCGGCCGTTGACGTCGGGTCTGCACCTGATTGCCATCGGGGATGATTTGCAGGGCGGGGCGGACCCGCGCCGCGAAGGGATAGCATTCGGGCGATAGGGGGCGAACATGGCAGATGGCGGCACGTTGACGCGCAATGAAGAAGGGATCGGCACGGTCCTGGGGATTCTCAAGCAGCAATTCGGGGAGCGGTTCCAGACCGGGCGCCCCATTCGCGAACAGCATGGGCACACTACCACCTGGATCGAGAACCAGATCCCCGATGGCGTGGTATTTGCGCAGTCCACCGAAGATGTCGTGGACGTTGTGAAGGTTTGTGCCGCTCACCGGGTGCCGATCATCGCCTTTGGTACCGGCACGTCGCTTGAGGGGCATGTCAATGCGCCCGCAGGTGGCATATCCATCGACGTCAACCAGATGAACGCCGTGATCGAGGTAAACGCCGATGACCTTGATTGCCGGGTACAACCGGGCGTGACGCGCGAGGATCTCAATACCTATTTGCGGGACAAGGGGTTGTTCTTTCCCATCGACCCAGGTGCCAATGCGTCGCTTGGCGGGATGACCGCCACAAATGCCTCCGGTACCAATGCGGTCCGATATGGCACCATGAAGGACAACGTGCTGAGCCTGACGGCGGTGATGGCGAATGGCGAGGTGATAAAAACGGCGTCACGCGCCCGAAAGACCTCTGCCGGTTACGATCTGACGCGGCTTATGGTGGGGTCCGAAGGAACACTTGGCATCATCACTGAAATCACGCTGCGCTTGCAGGGTGTTCCCGAGGCAATGTCGGCGGCACGCTGTTCCTTTCCAAGTGTCGAGGCGGCGGCAAAGGCCGTAATGGCAACGATCCAGTATGGACTGCCGGTTGCGCGGATCGAATTGCTGGACGCCGCGCTGGTCACATCGGTGAATAGCTATTCCAAGCTGAACTTGCCCGAAACGCCCTTGCTGTTGCTGGAGTTTCACGGGTCAGATGCAAGTGTGGCCGAGCAGGCCGAGACCTTTGGCGCGCTGGCAGAGGAGCAGGGCGGCACAGGTTATGTCGCAACTGCAACGCTGGAAGAGCGCAACAAGCTGTGGAAAGCGCGCCATGACGCCTATTGGGCGATGCTGGCGCAGCATCCGGGGCGTCAGGGCGTGGCGACAGATGTCTGTGTGCCGATTTCAAGATTGGCGGAGGCGGTAGGGGCCGCGACACAACGGGCCATCGAGATGGATCTGATTGCCCCCATCGTGGGGCATGCGGGGGATGGCAATTTCCATGCCAGCCTGATGGTGGACATGACAGACGCAGAAGAAATCCTGCGTGCCAAGGCGTTTGTCAGCTGGCTGAACGATCTGGCGATTTCCATGGATGGGACATGCACCGGCGAACATGGCGTCGGGCAAGGCAAGAAGCCCTATCTTGTGCGCGAATTGGGGCAGGCGACTGTCGACGTCATGGCGGCGATCAAACGCGCGCTGGACCCGGACGACATCATGAACCCCGGCAAGATTATTCCCGACTGATCGCGGTACCCGCCGCGTCGATAAATGACGCGAACCCCGCGCAGGTCGGTTTTTTGACATGTTGGGTCGGCTGGTGCCAGCGTCCAGCACAGGTTGACCTTAAAACGAGGGCAACGTGGTCAGAAGGAATCGGCACATGAAAACGCAAGTCAAAGCATTGGTAGTGGGTGGCGGTGCCGTTGGCACGTCGATTGCATATCATCTGGCAAAGGCCGGTTGGGAGGATGTCATGTTGCTGGAACGGGACGAGTTGACGTCCGGTTCCACCTGGCACGCGGCGGGATTGCTGCCCTATTTCAACATGTCCTATGCGACGACGCATATCCATGACTATTCAATCCGTTACTACAAGACACTGGAAGAAGAGACCGGGCTGAACGCCGGGTTTGCCGTGGTTGGCAATCTGCGGATGGCGCAGACTGATGAGCGTATGGATGAATACATGCTCTATGCCTCCACTGCCGAAACCTGCGGTGTACCCTATACCTTCATGACCCCGGATGAGATCAAGGCGAAATGGCCGCTGATCCGTACCGAAGACCTTAAGGGTGCGCTTTATCACCAGACGGACGGCTATATTAACCCTGCTGATGTCACGATGGCGATGGCCAAGGGTGCGCGCCAGCGCGGTGTGGTGATCGAACGCAAATGGCAGGCGGATGCGTTTCATTGGAACGGGACACATTGGGAGGTGACCGCGACCAAGATGATCGAAAAGGGCGGCAATCTGGTGCCGTCAGACGAGCAAATCGTAATCACGGCTGAACATGTTGTTACCGCATCGGGCAACCATGCCCAACGCACTGCCAAAATGCTGGGCATCAAGATGCCGGCGATCCCCGTCGAGCATCAGTTCATCGTGATGGATCAGGACGCCGATCTGGTTAAATTTCGTGCCGACGGAAATGTCGAACACCCGGTGATCCGTGACGCCGACGCGCAATCCTATGTGCGCGAAGAGCGTGGCGGCTGGATTTTGGGCGTTTATGAAAAAGACGCCCCGGCCCGGTTTGAATATGGTGTCCCCGACAGCTTCCGCGCCGATTTGTTCCAACTCGATCTGGAGCGGATCGAAAGCCAGTATGAAGCGATGATCCACCGTGTGCCATCGTGCGAGAATTCAGGTCTCAAGGACGATTTCAACGGCCCCATCTGTTACACGCCGGATGGCAATCCGCTTGTCGGCCCGGCACCGGGTCTGCGCAACATGTGGCTGGCCGAAGGGTTCTCGTTTGGCATCACGGCGGCGGGCGGTACCGGCTATTACCTTGCACAACTGATGGTCGAGGGGGAGGCCGAGATCGACATGGCAAGCCTTGACCCCAAGCGCTACGGCGACTGGATGACAACCGAGTTTGCCGCACGCAAGAATGAGGAATGCTACGATCACGTCTATATCCTGCACCACCCGGACGAGGAACGGCCTGCCTGTCGTCCGCTGCGCACCTCGCCCGCCTATGACCGGCAGGCCGCGCGCGGGGCGCAGTTTGGATTCGTGAACGGCTGGGAACGGCCCAACTATTTCGCGCCCGAAGGCTTCAACGACCACGACAGCCGTTCGTTCCGTCGCGGCGGATGGTGGCAATATGCGGTTGAAGAGGCAAAGGCGATCCGCGAAGGGGTCGGCCTGATCGACGCGACCGCCTTCACCAAACATGTTGTCAAAGGCCCTGGTGCCACGCAATTCCTGGATTGGTTCACCTGCAACAAGCTGCCCTCTGTGGGCCGCATCAACCTGACCTACGCACTGACCGGGCATGGCACGACGCGCACCGAATATACCATCGTGCGGATCGCGCAGGATGAATACTACCTCGTATCCGCAGGCGCCTGGACCGCCTATGACAGCGATTACCTGCGCAAGGCGATTGAGGACAAGGTGGCGGAATTCGGCTATGTCGAATGCCACGATGTCACTACGCAGTGGGGCGTGTTTGCGATTGCCGGACCCAAATCGCGCGACGTGCTGAATGAAATCGTCAAGGATGGTGATCCGTCGACAGTGCTCTCCAACAAACGGTTCCCCTGGTTGACGATGCGCAACATCGAATTGGGCATGTGCCCGGTCCGCGCCATCCGTGTGGCCTATACGGGTGAACTTGGGTGGGAATTGCACCACCCGATCGAGATGCAGAACTATCTCTTTGATCAGCTTGAGAAAGCAGGCGAAAAACATGGCATGAAGCTGGTCGGGGCGAGGGCGCAAAACTGGCTGCGACAGGAGAAATCCTACCGTGCCTTTGGCACCGAACTGGGCCGGGACGCCACCCCGCTTGAGGCAGATTTGCCGCGCTTTGTGGACCTGAACAAGCAATTCCACGGCAAGGACGCGATGCAGGCGCACGGCATTAACGCCAAGTGTGTCACTGTGTTGATTGACGGGCCGGATGATGCGGACCCTTGGGGCCGCGAGGTGCTTTATGTGGGCGAAGAACGCACCGGGCGGCTGACCTCGGGCGGGTATTCCGTGCACTTTGGCAAGTCGATTGGCATGGGGTATGTCAAACCTGAACATGCGGTTGTCGGGACCAAGATGAAGGTCAAGATGTTCGATCAACTCTGGGACGCAGAGATCGTTGAGGATTCACCCTATGATCCGAAAAACGCTGCGATCCGTGTGGATGGGTAAGGCCAACAGGCCCCGGTCTTGGGCCGGGGCCGGTTGCGTTATCGGGCCACGCGGCCCCCATGCCTGCCAACCCGCGTGATTGCGGCGGATCACGCCGACAGCTGAATGCTGTCGGAAGTTTCCTATTTGACCGAGGCAAGGCTCTGCCGCGCAGCCGGAGTTCCTATCCTGTGAACGGCCCAACCGGTTTTCGCTTGCGCCGGGATCCCGTCGATGGGGTCGCGAAACCCCGCCGAATGTGCTTGCCCGAAATTGACCGAAGAAATCATGCCGGATTTGGACGGTAGCCAGCGCAGGGAAACCATGCCTCAAAGCCAAGGACCAGCGTCACGCAGCCGGTTTTCTGGCAATGAACGCAAGGTTGTTTGCAGGCATTTGCACCACCTCACTCAGTTCCAACCCGACATCTGCAAGCCACCGCGTCATCTCCAGATCATCCTTGTATCCGATGGCCGGATCGGCACCGCGCAATTCGGCATCAAATCGCGCATCACCCTCGCTGGTCAACGCGCCTGCGCGTTTGAACGGGCCATAGAGGATCAGGGTTCCATGATCGGCCAGCGCCTTGGCTGCCTCGTGGATCAGGGTCTGAACCGCGTCTGTGGAAATCAGGTGCAGCAAGTTTACCAGCACTATCAGATCCTGATCCCTGTGCTGTTCTGCCCACCCCTGCCGTGTTGCATCAAGGGGAATGGCCGTGGCCACGGTGGTGGTCAGCCCACCTTGCGCCGCATAGGCATCAATGCTTGCCCTGCGGTCGGCGTTGACCTCACTGGGCTGCCACGTGAGACCGGGCAGGGCCTTGGCAAAGGCAACGATATGCTGGCCGGTGCCACTGGCGATTTCAAGCGCCTGCCCCGTTTGGGGTGCATGTTCAACAAGCAGATCCGTGAGGGCCTGTGCGTTCCGCGCCGCCGCCGGGGCGTGCAGCTTTGCCCCTTTGGAGGCATGCGCGACACTGGCGCTCGGCGGAAGTGGCCGTCTCATTGCCGAAACCGATCCGGTGTCAGCTGTGCAACAAGGTCTGCGGGCAACTGCGGCGCACGCCCCATGATCAGATCGGCCAGCAATTCAGAGGCCGCAGGGGCGGTTTGGAACCCGTATCCGCCCTGAGCAGCGCACCAGACGAAAGACGGCTCATTCGGATC
The DNA here is from genome assembly GCA_963976125.1 of uncultured Sulfitobacter sp. GTDB lineage: Bacteria > Pseudomonadota > Alphaproteobacteria > Rhodobacterales > Rhodobacteraceae > Sulfitobacter. The sequence continues at coordinate 6,620 of CAXBKL010000047.1, forward strand.
AGGCCCAAGAACCAATGCCCGGTCAGGTGAAAAACTGCGTAAACCGGCCCAGGTTGCGATGGGCCGCGTGACCGGAGAGGTGACCATGTTTTCATAACGCGCCAACCCTTCTGCCAGCACCATGTCATCGGCCCAGGCGTCATGTGGTTTCACCGCGTCCTCCTCTGCGGGAGAGACAAGCAACGCGCCCGCGTCGGGTTTCGCATACCAGCTTTCCGCGACCCCAAAGAACATCGGCCAGTGGCGCAGGTCATGACCACCGGGTGCCGCAAGACGGGCCATCGAGCGGCGGTGCGGCACAATCCCGAGTGGCGCTATGCCAGCCATCGACGCGATCTGATCGGCCCAGGCCCCTGCGGCGTTGACCAGACAGGTGGCTTCATATGGCCCTTTGCCCGTATCGATGTGCCATCCCTGCGCAGTTTGCCGGAGCCCCGTCACCTGTGCGCCGGTCACAACAGCGCCCTTGTTTGCGCGGATCTCGCGCGCGAAATCCTGCATCATCCGGTCAGTGTCGATGTCAAACGCGTCCTCGTGGTACCCGGCAAAAGCCAACTTGTCCGCATTGAGGATCGGCACCAATGTGCAGGCCCTTTCGCAGGAAATAGCCGGTGCCCCCAGGGTTTCAGCATCTTGCGCGAAGGTGTCTTCCTCATGTGCCATTGCGGTAATCAGGAAACCGCGCGGGCTCAGGTAGCCGCCGTTGGCTTCATGGTGATACGGTGCACTTGCCGTGTTCAGGGCGATGGTGCTGGGCAACCCGTAGTTTTCTTCAAACATCGCGGCGGATCGGCCTGATGCGTGGTATCCAGGCGCATTTTCCTGCTCCAACACCGTCACCCTGGCGTCTGCGGACAGACGCGCCCCTGCGGACAGGCCGGCAATGCCGCCCCCGATGATTACAATATCGCTCATGTCTGTTCTTCTGTTCTGTCTGTGGCTGGGGGTGGAGTTGGCGACAGGGCGCAAAGCTGTTGGTAGGTCTCATCGCTCATCGCGTAGCTCAAAGCGTCAAGTGATGGCTTTAACTGGGCGGCTGAACGCGCTGAAATGATAGGGCTTGGCCCGGTGGGATGTCGCGCAACCCAGGCCACGGCAAGCGTGGCGGGATGGACATCCAGCGCAGCGGCCAGTTTGGTCAGCGCCAGGGCCGTTTCATGCATCTGCGCCTGCCGGTACCGCGCGTTGTAGCGTTCATCCTCGGTTAATCGCCCTTGGCCATCGGCTGCATATTTCCCGGTCAGAAGCCCGCCTCCCAAAGGAGAATAGGGGGCGGCCAGAATACCCAGATCATCTGCCATCGGCAAAATCTCGACCTCGGCCTGACGTTTGACGAGGTTATACATCGGCTGGACCACGGCGATACCAAGGTCGAAGCGGGCGGCAACCCCTGCGGCCTTGACCGCTTGCCAGGCGGCAAAGTTGGACAGGCCGATGTGGCGGACATGGCCCGCGTCCTTGAGCGATGCAAAAGCTTCGAACGTAATGGCCAGATCCGTATCGGGATCAAACAGGTGCAGATAGAGCACGTCGAGCGTGTCGACGTTCAAGCGCCGGCGAGAGGTTTCGGCGGAGGTGGTAATGTTCTGTGCCCCGCCACCGCCCGTGTATCCCGCTTTGGTCGCGATAATCAGGTTGTCGCGCGCGTCTTTGATGAACCTCCCCAGAAAGGTTTCGGATGCGCCGTCGGTATAGATGTGGGCGGTGTCAAAATGGTTGATCCCCGAGGCGCGGCAGGCCTCGAACATCTCCTGACTGGCGTGGGCATCTGCGCGCCCGCCAAATTGCATGGTGCCAAAGGCAAAGGGGCTTGCGGGGGTGCCGTTCGGGCTGGTCAAGGTGTGTTTCATGTGGCCGTTGGTGCCATGAGGCGGCATCCGACACAATCCACCGTGCGCGAAAACCGACAGGTGGATCAGTCGTTGCCCTGTTCCACTGCACGCGCATAGGCCGGGCGCGCCTGGATCATCTCGACAAACTGGGCCAATGCAGGGAACGTCTCTGCGTACCCCAGCCGGACCGCGATTTCCGCCGGGAAGCTCAGCATTATGTCCGCCGCCGAAAGGCTGTCCTGCACAAAATAGCCCGACGGGCGCAACACATTGTCCATGTAAGCAAAGTGGCTCTTGAGTTCCGATGTGATGCGCGGCTGAAGCGGGGCACCGGCATCACCCAATTTACTGACATAAAGATTCAACAGGATCGGCGTCATGGCCGAGCCTTCTGCAAAATGCATCAGTTCAAGGTGGCGCAGATAGGCGTCGCTGTCGCGATCGGGGATCATTTCAGGCGCGAATTTGGAACAAAGCACCTCCACAATCGCAGCACTTTCGGCAACCAACCGCCCGTCCATTTCCAGAATGGGGGATTTTCCCAAAGGATGCACGGTGAGCAATTCAGGTGGTGCCAGATTGGTTTTGGGGTCACGGTGATAATAGGACACATCATAGGGCTTGCCGATCTCTTCCAATAACCAAAGGATGCGGTGTGACCGGGAACGGTTGAGATGGTGCAGAAGGATCATTTGAAAGGTCTTTCAACAAAGGGGTTTGGCCACTCTACGGTATCACGCCCCAAAGGGAAGGCTACCGGCGAGGCAACTACGGGAGATGACACATGATTGTGAAGGACAGGGACGATTTGATCGGAACCCCGCGGGATGCGGCAGGACCGGGATGGACATCGCTTCGGCTTTTGGTGCGGTCGGACGGCATGGGGTTTTCCATGACCGAAACACAGGTGCTACCGGGTGCGGTGCTGCGTCTTGAATACAAAAACCACATTGAGGCGTGTTATTGTATCGGGGGAAGTGGCAAGGTGATCGAGGTGTCAACCGGTGTCAGCCATGACATTGCGCCGGGCATCCTCTATGCCCCAAATGCCCACGATCAGCATGAAGTGCATGTGCCTTCGGACGGCGATCCGCTGCGGTTGGTTTGCGTATTTTCACCAGCTTTGGAAGGGACTGAAGTGCACGGTGCTGATGGAAGCTATGCCGCGCCGGAATAGCCGGGGCGCAGGGGCGAAGGATGATGCGCCCCAACCTGGCAATGGCCGCAGCGGTCATTGTCCGCAGCAGCGTCACATGTCGGTGGACATTAGGGTCAGCCGTCGATGCGGGCCCCGATGATGGCAATGGCCTTTTGATAGACCCCAGCCGCATTCCACAGTTTGATAACCTTGAAATTGGACTGGCCCTCCTGATAGCCCCTGCCGGATTTCCACCCCTTTTTGCGCAGAAAATTCGCGGTCGACGCCAGCGCATCGGTCTGGTTGTAGAAATCCACGCGGCCGTCTCCGTTCCCATCAACCCCGTATTTCAGCGCATTGCCCGGCAGGAATTGCGTATGCCCCAATTCGCCATGTTTGGCCCCTTTTGTGCTGCCGGTTATGGCACCGCGATCCACAAGCTTGAGCGCCCCGATGGCGTGGGGCTTGAAAAAGTCCGAGCGGCGGCAATCATAGGTCAGGGTGGTAATGGCCGATACAACCGGGGAATTGCCCATGAACCCGCCAAAACCGGTTTCCATGCCGTGGATGGCCAACAGGACACCGGCCGGAACGCCATATTGTTTCTCCAGCGCGGCATAGAACGCCGGATTGCGTGCCTTGCGTTTGCGTCCCTGCGCCACAATCGTATCTGCCCCGCGCACCTGCATGAATTTTCTGAGCGAGTATTTAAATGATTTCTGGTTGCGATCTGCACTGATCGTGGCCGTTGCATATTTGGCATTTTCCAGCGCTTGCAGGCCACGCTGGCCGACGCCAGCGGCCTTTGCTTCGGCGGCAAAGGCGCTTTTCCATGCGTTGAATCCATTGGCGTTATTGCCGCATTGTGCTGCAATGGAAGGGGTCGCCAATATGCCTGCCGCGCAGGCGGCAAGAAATGTTTTTTTGACTAAATTCATCTTGTTCCTCAATCGTAATACCCGCAAAGCCTAACGCGCTCTGGATCAAGGTCAAAGGGGAACAATTGGAGAAGTAAGACCTTGTCGGTTTTTCGGAAAAACCCGTCTCACCCGACGTTGTTTAACGTAAGATATTTCAACGTATTAGGTCATTCTTTTCTACTTGGCTTTCCGAGAAGCGTTTTAACCGGCCAATGAGATGATCCACTGATATTCAGTTCCGGTTGCAGCAAAGGCATAGGCCGCACCACCCATCAGAATACCCAACCCCAATAGAAAGGGAAACGTCAGCTTCGGTTTGCGAGATGCTTTTGCAGGTTTTTTGCTGGCCGTTGCGGCGCGGTCAATTGCCTGCCCATCTGCGATCCGTTGGATGCGCTGCTCAAAAGTTGTTGATGAAATTGCCATTTTCTGGGCTCCCACTGCTTGCTTGAGGCGAGAATGCCAATCAATCGCGCCCGAAATTGGGCGGGTAGGGGGCCAATTAGGGATTTGTTAATACTTCCGGAAGTCCGCAAAGAAAACCCGAATGCGCAGGATCAAAACGATCCGCAGCAAACTACACTGATGCCGCTTGCCGGGCGCAGAAAAAAGGCGCCTGCCAAGTGGCACGCGCTTTGGGTCCGGGTCCGTGAGGGGATGTCAGACGGCATTGTGTGCCGCCCGAAGAACAATGCGCCTTAAGAATGGGGGTCTAACGGCGCGTCCGAGCGGGAGATCTGACTTTGGATCAGATCGGCAGTTTTTTCCATGCCGTACACTTCCCAGGTTTTTGCCGCGGCGATGAACAACACCAGGATCAGGATTGTTGGGATCGCAACGGACCGGTTCTTGGGGTTGTTGTCGATAATCAATGTCCTGTCGAGTGACGCCGGGGCGGCTGCGACCTGTGCCATGGCCGACGCGCTTGACGCTGCCTTGGCTCTGATGCGCTCTACGCGCTCCTCAAATGCTTTACGATCGAGCATGTCCTCATTCCCTTTTCTCGGACTGGTAGAAACACTTATCGATCTCAATTGGGGCGCGGACAGGACCAATTCACGGAAAATCTGAGAAAAATAAGGGGCGTATCTTGCGATACGCCCCATTGTCGGCCAATTTCAGGGCTGAAATCAGCAGCTATAGTACATGCCGAATTCAACCGGGTGTGGTGTGTGCTCGTACTGGTGCACTTCTTCCATCTTCAGCTCGATATAGCCTTCGATCTGATCGCGGGTGAACACATCCCCCGCCAGCAGGAAGTCCATGTCCGTCTGCAGTTCTTCCAGCGCTTCCCGCAGGGATCCACAGACCGTCGGAATACCGGCAAGTTCTTCTGCGGGCAGGTCATAGAGGTTCTTGTCCATTGCCTCACCGGGGTCGATCTTGTTCTTGATGCCGTCAAGACCGGCCATCAGAAGAGCTGCAAAGCACAGGTAGGGGTTCGCCGCCGGATCGGGGAAACGCGCCTCAACACGCTTGGCCTTGGGGCTCTCGGTCCATGGAATACGCACACAGCCGGACCGGTTCCGCGCAGAATAGGCGCGCAGTACTGGGGCCTCAAAACCGGGGATCAGCCGTTTGTAGCTGTTGGTGGCCGGGTTGGTGAAGGCATTCAGCGCCTTGGCATGGGTCAGGATGCCGCCGATGAACCACAACGCTTCCTGCGACAGGTCAGCATATTTGTCACCTGCAAAAAGCGGCTTGCCGTCTTTCCAGATCGACATGTTCACGTGCATGCCGGACCCGTTGTCACCATAGATCGGCTTGGGCATGAACGTCGCGGATTTGCCATAGGCATGGGCGACGTTGTGGATCACGTATTTGTACTTCTGAAGCTCGTCCGCCTGTTCAGTCAGGGATCCGAAAATCAGACCCAATTCGTGCTGACAGGAGGCAACCTCGTGGTGGTGCTTGTCCACCTTCATGCCCAGACGCTTCATCGTGCTGAGCATCTCGGAGCGCAAATCCTGCGCTTCGTCCGTTGGGTTGACCGGGAAATAGCCACCCTTGAGGCCGGGGCGGTGCCCCATGTTGCCCATCTCGTATTCCGCATCGGTATTCCAGGAAGCGTCGGTCGCATCCACTTCATAGGAAACCTTGTTGATGGTGTTTGAGAACCGCACATCGTCAAACAGGAAAAATTCTGCTTCCGGACCGAAATACGACACATCACCGATGCCGGAGGACTTCAGATAGGCTTCGGCTTTCTCTGCGGTGCCGCGCGGGTCGCGTTCATAGGGCTCATTGGTGTCGGGCTCAACGATGGAGCAATGAACGCAGATTGTCTTTTCTGCATAGAACGGGTCGATATAGGCGCTGCTGACGTCTGGCATCAATTTCATGTCGGAGGCCTCAATGGACTTCCAACCTGCGATGGAGGAGCCGTCGAACATGAAGCCTTCCTCAAGGAAGTCCTCGTCAACGAGGTCGTTGATAACAGTCACATGCTGCAGTTTTCCACGCGTGTCGGTGAAACGAATATCAACGTATTCGATGTCTTCGTCTTTGATGCGTTGCAGAAAATCCTGGGTGCTCATCAGGGAGGTTCCTTTTTCTTGAATGAGACAAATATGGGGGTGTTACAGCGCGTCCGATCCAGTTTCGCCGGTACGGATGCGGATTGTTTGTTCAATGGGGGAGACAAAAATCTTGCCGTCACCGATTTTTTCGGTCTTGGCGGCGGACACAATGGCGTCGATGGCTCCGTCAACCTGATCGTCGTCCAGCACCACTTCGATTTTGACCTTGGGCAGGAAATCGACGACGTATTCGGCACCGCGATACAATTCGGTGTGCCCCTTTTGCCGGCCAAAGCCTTTGACTTCGATCACAGACAGACCCTGTACGCCCACGTCCTGAAGCGCCTCTTTGACCTCGTCCAGTTTGAATGGCTTGATGATCGCTTCGATCTTTTTCATGGAGGGCCCCTTTGCAAGTTGGCTGTTTCGTGGGTCTTTTCATTTTGCACTGGGGGAATCCATAATGGGCGGCAAAGGGCGGGCGCCGAGATGGCTTATTTGGCGTTCTCTGCTCAAAAATTTGGCGATATGCCAAAAAAATAAGCAAAATTGAAACCGAAGATTGGGAATCACATGACTGAGGTATTGTCCGCCGAACAAATGCGCACACTAGAGGCTGCGGCAATCAACAGCGGTGCAGTCACGGGTTTGCACTTGATGGAACGGGCCGGGCAAGGTGTGGTTGCCGCGATCGTGACCCATTGGCCCGAGTTTGCGCAGGGCAATCACAAGGCTCTTGTCCTGTGCGGGCCGGGCAACAATGGCGGCGACGGCTTTGTCATTGCGCGGCTGCTGGATGCGGCGGGCTGGACCGTGAGGGTGCACCATTTCGGGGATGCCGCCCGCCTGCCACCGGATGCCAAGAGCAATTATGATCGCTGGACCGCAGATCACGAGGTTCTGCCCCTGACGGTTGATGCGGTCCAGAGCGGGGCGCGGCCCGATCTGATCGTGGACGCGGTGTTCGGGATTGGGCTAACCCGGCCCTTGCCGGATGATGTGGCACAGGTGCTGAACGTGTCGGCCAGGGAGGTTTGGAATGAGGCGCACAATATCAGGGCAGTTGCGGTGGATTGTCCATCGGGTCTTGATCTGGATCGCGGTGCGGTGCCGACCGATATTAGCCCCAAGGCCGATGTTGGCGATGCGCGGCCAAAAACCGTGAACATGGCCGATCTGACCGTGACCTTCCACGCACCCAAACTGGGCCATTACCTTGGGCCGGGGCCGGCGCTGTGCCGCCAGTTGAAGGTGGTTGACATCGGACTTGGCCCAATTGGCGAAGAACGCGCGACGATCGGTCAGCCGCCTGACCCGGAGCGGGCGCGGCTGGTTGAACCGACCTGTTGTGGAAAAACGCCGCCCCATCGCAGCTGGCCGCTTTCGCATTTGAGCAAGACCCGCACAGACGGCCACAAATATGACCATGGTCATGTGATCGTGTTCTCCGGTGGGGTCGGCAAGGGGGGCGCGGCACGATTGGCGGCGCGCGCGGCGCTGCGAAGTGGTGCGGGGCTGGTAACGGTGATTTGCCCGCCGGCTGCCTTGATCGAAAACGCCTGTCAGCTGAATGCGGTCATGCTGCGGTCTTTGGGCAAGGAGCAGGCCTTGGGTGATGTTGCCGATGACCGTGCCAGTGCCTTTTGTCTTGGACCGGGAATGGGTGTAAGCGCGCAGACCCGCGCGCGTGTGATCGAGGTTCTGAAGCGCCGGGCCGCTGGCGCGGGGCGGCGCGACCCCGCTGTGGTGCTGGACGCGGACGCGCTGACCAGCTTTGCGGATGATCCCGATGTGTTGTTCAAACACACCCATTCCCGCACCATCCTGACCCCGCATGAAGGTGAGTTTTCGCGCCTGTTTCCTGACCTGAGCGGTCCTGCCCGCAAAAACATGTCCAAAGTCGATGCCGCACGAAAAGCAGCGGCGCGCGCGGGATGTATCATCTTGTTGAAAGGGCCCGATACGGTCATTGCGGAACCGAATGGCGGTGCGTCCATTCACGCAACAGCCTATGGGCGGGAGGTGCCATGGCTTGCCACGGCGGGGGCGGGGGATGTGTTGGCCGGATTGATCGCAGGCCTTTCAGCGCCGGGCCACAGTAGTGATTTGTTTATCATGGCCGAAATCGCGGCCTACCTTCATGCCGAAGCCGCCCGCCGATTTGGCCCCGGCCTGATTGCCGAAGACCTCCCCGAACAATTGCCAGATGTGCTCCGGGGGGCGGCGTCTTAAGCTGCGTGCAAAACCGCGCCGCGGGCGCGTGCACCGTCGGCGGTGCTTAGCTCAAGCCCGTCACAATACAGGATATGCGGTCCGTCGCAGAAGATCTGATAGAGCGTTGTTTCCTGTTCTCCCAGATCAATGATGAATTCACCATCGATCAGCGAACGTGCGGCAACCAGAGCCACTTCCGAGTTGAACAATGCCCGTGCCCGCCAGTCCCGGATCAGAACCATCTGATCGCCGGCAAGCAGCGCATCGCGTTCGGGGCGGGTGTGGCCAAGCGATCCGGCGGACAAGGCGATCTGATGCACCGCACGGGTCGTGCGCTGAATGTGCTGCACCTTGGATATTCCGGTGTCGCGGGTAATGACCTTGTCGCCAACAGAAAGAAATTCCACAGGAATTTCCCCGTCAAGGGTCAGAAGTAAGGCACCTTGTATCAACCCTGTATTCAGGGACGCATAGGGTGCGAATTGGCCCGCCTGACGGTCTTTGCCGCCTGCGCGCCCGACCGTGTTCGGTTTCATGGGCGTCTCTTTCTTGTCTAAACCTGCCTCAGGTTATGCGAATCATATGACAAGAAACTGTTAATGTCTTGTCATTTTTAGGTCTCGCCTAAGTCTCAACAGTTTGATAGGCACCGCCCTGTCGTGAAAGTGGCATGTGCGGGTGTGGCGGAATTGGTAGACGCACCAGATTTAGGTTCTGGCGCCTATGGCGTGGGGGTTCGAGTCCCTTCACCCGCACCATTTCACACTTTGATGTGAATTCCTTGGAAAAGTCCTATGAAACAGAGAGTCGTGTCGTTTGCGCGTCTGTTTTTCTGTTGCAAGTAGCGCGCTCATTTGAGGTTGTTTTCGCATTTCTTATAAGGGGTTGAGAACGGATTCTGCGTGCTCTTCTCATTGGGTAAATCTGTCTTTTGAAGAAATCAGTGGCTTGCGAGGGTAGGAGTTGTCATCCGAAAACAACAAATCTTCGCCTGATCAGGCCCGGCCCCCAAGACAGTGCAATGAGAGCAGCAGCGGCTCTCTGGTGCGAGTTGAGCCGGTTTGCAACTGGGGGATTGGTTATTCATCTTTCTACAGCTAGGCGCACTGTTCGCCCATCTTCGCGCCAATCGGGGAGCCCTCCGTCTAATCTCCGGGCATTGAAACCGCGCTTCCGAAGTGCGGCAACCGCCTGATGGGCGTAGATGCAATAAGGGCCTCTACAATAGGCGATAACCTCAGTATCCGGATCAAGAACCGGGAGGATTTGATCCAATTGACCAAGTGTGACGTTGATTGCACCCGGAATGTGACCCGTGGCGTATTCGTCGGCGGGCCGGACATCGAGAACGGTTACAGAACCCGCGTCAAGCCGCACCGCCAGTTCTTTCCGGCTGATCGGTTCGGGCGCTCCCTCGCCGCCCGACAGCCCCCTCAAGATATGTTCAACCTGAGCAAGGTTTTGTTCAGCCACGACGCGCAAAAGGTCCATCAGCGCCAGGGTCTTCCCGTCAGTTAAACGATAGATCACTGCCTTGCCATCACGCCGACTGGTGACAAGACCCGCGCGGCGTAAGTGCTGGAGATGTTGGGAACAGTTGGCAACGGTCAGGGCTGTTTTGCTGGCCAACACTTCGACGCCGCGTTCTCCCTGAGCGAGCTGTTCCAGGATGGTCAGTCGGGCGGGCGTGGAGAGGGCGCGCGCAATAAGGGCATATTCTTCCAGAAGCGCTATCTTTGGGTTGCTTGACAAAGGGTGTTCCCAAACGGTAAAACATTCAAGTGATTGATTGAATGTAGTTCACCCTATCACCGCTGACAAGTCAATCCAGTTGGAAAGGCCTTGATCAAGATGACGGAAACCATCCTCGCTATCGAACCCAATCTACGCCTTGCTGTATTTCTCGGGGTTCTCGCCGCCATGGCACTTTGGGAAATTGCGGCACCGCGCCGCCGCCGCGACATTCCACGGGTGATCCGCTGGACGAACAATTTGGCGGTTGTAGTAGTGGACACCGCGATCTTGCGACTTACTTTTCCGATCCTTGCAGTCGGTCTTGCTGTTATGGCCGAAGAACGTGGCTGGGGTGTATTCAACACCTTCGACGCACCCGTTTGGGTCTCGATTGTCTTGTCGATGCTGCTCTTGGATCTCGCAATTTACCTCCAACACGTCATGTTCCATGCAGTGCCAGGGCTTTGGCGGTTCCACCGCATGCACCACGCCGATCTTGATTTCGACGTCACAACAGGTCTGCGCTTTCACCCTGTCGAGATTCTGATTTCCATGGGTATCAAGTTGGCGGCCGTCGCAGCACTTGGACCGCCCGCTGTCGCGGTGTTGCTCTTTGAGGTTTTGCTGAACGCGACGGCGCTCTTCAATCATGCCAATATCAACTTGCCCCGCCCCATCGACCGCGTGTTGCGCCTGATCGTCGTGACACCGGACATGCACCGCGTCCATCACTCTGTAGACCCCATCGAGGGCAACTCAAACTTTGGGTTTAACCTGCCTTGGTGGGATCGTCTGCTCGGTACGTATCGGGCTCAGCCCGCCAAAGGGCACCTCGATATGGACATCGGGATTGAACAATTCCGCACCCGGCGCGATCTTTGGATCGACCGGATGCTGATCCAGCCTGTTCGTGGCCCCGCCAGCGGCCATGCACTTGATGACAAAAACAAGCAAGAATGACCTATACACTTGGCATTCGCGCAAACGTACGACCGTTTATTGAGCAACTTGTTCAAGTCTTCTTTGTCGGTCTGACGATTGGGCTCCAACGTACGGTCATCCCGGCGCTGGCAGAGACCGAATTCGACGTGGTGCAGGGATCAATGACCGCAATCTTCGCCTTCATCATCTCCTTCGGGGTGGTAAAAGGGGTGATGAATTTCGTCTCGGGCCGTATTTCCGAACGGGTCGGGCGGCGGCGGGTGTTGATCTGGGGATGGCTCGTGGCACTGCCGATCCCGTTCATGATTCTGTTCGCACCGTCTTGGGGTTGGATCGTCGCGGCCAATGTGCTTCTCGGTGTTAATCAAGGTTTTTGCTGGTCAATGACGGTGACAGCGAAGATGGACATCGTAAAGGGGTCCGAGCGCGGCCTTGCGACGGGATTCAACGAGTTCGCGGGATATGGCGGCGTCGCGCTGGCGGGTCTGGTGACGGGCTATCTTGCAAGTTATTTCGATCCGCGAATGAGCCTCTTTATCTTTGGCTTGGTGGTCATCTTCCTTGCGTTGGCGGCGGGGCTACTCGCCTTCACTGAGACCCTGCCTTTCGCTCGGGCTGAGGCATTGCGGCACAGGTCCGGCGAGACGACGGGGCCGCGCCCCCGCTATGTGGAGGGACCGGACGATCCCACTTCGAGCCAAATCTTTGCCCTGGTCACATGGAAAAGCCGGACGTTCATGGCGCTGGCCCAGGCGGGCAGCGTCGAGAAATTCGTGGATGCGCTGATGTGGGCGCTCGTGCCGGTATTCATGGTTGCCAAAGATGCGAGCCTGATCGAGATCGGCTGGGTGACCGGCATATACGGCTTCGTCTGGGGCGGTAGCCAACTGTGGACCGGACCCTTGTCGGACAGGGTTGGTCGTAAGTGGCCGACGGTCACGGGGTTCTTTCTGTGTTCGGGCGGCGTTCTGGTCTTTCCCGTTCTCACTACCGTCGGTGGCTGGGGCGCGGTGGCGGCGGTCACCGGCGTCGGCATGGCGCTTCTCTACCCCACGCTCATTGCAGCGATCGGTGATGTCGCACATCCGTCCTGGCGGGGTTCTGCGCTTGGCGTCTACCGGTTCTGGCGCGATCTCGGATATGCCATCGGCGCGCTTGCCATGGGCTTGATCGCGGATGCTGCGGGCATGCTTGAAGCCGGGTTTTGGTTCACCGGGCTTGCCATGGCAGGTTCGGGCGTCTGGCTGGTCTTGGGAATGGCGGAAACTCATCCGCGCTTCAACCCTGCGCTTGATCCAGAGAATTCCCGCGCATGACAAGACCACAACCAACTCAAGCTGTTTGGTTCGGGTATCTTCAATCGACCCGTAATGCTCAGTGCCGGGGTAAATACTGAGATCTGCGGCGCCAGCCTCGACCGGCACGGTCTTAAGGTGCAGGAATTGCGAAAGAGGTTGCCTGTTCAACCTGAACGAATTCGCTTTTCCGACACCCGCTGCGGATTAGGTGATTGTGTTCTGGTGGCCGGGGCAATTGCCTTTGTCGGAAGGGCAACAAAGCGTGTTCAAGGCGATATGCCTGACGGTCCGCCCAAGAGATATTGTCCGAAGCGTGATAAGAACCTGACCAGAAATCGATCCCTCACTTTTTCAAAGATCCGAGGCTCGAAGAGATAATCTGCCTTGACTAAACCTCTATGTTTTTAATATTCATGAAATATGGAAATATTGCTTGCTGACCGTCTCAGAACCCTCAGCCATCCTCAACGGATGGCCGTGTTTCGTCTGCTCATGCGGCGTTGCCCAGATGAGTTGCCCGCAGGGGAAATTGCGGAAGCGTTGCTGCTTAAGGCCAGCACGGCATCGGTTTATCTATCGGCCCTGACCAAAGTGGGTCTGATTTCGCAACGCCGCGCCGGAACGCGTCTGCTTTATGCCGTCAATCTGGATGCCGCCCGTGAGGTTGTCGCGGGATTGTTTGTCGACTGTTGTCGTGGTCGCGCAGACCTTTGCCCGCCGCAGTTCTCAAGTCTTCTCAGGACCATCGCTCCTGCGATGGACAGTAAATTCAACGTCCTCTTTGTTTGCACCGGGAATTCCGCCCGTTCCATCTTTGCCGAGGCCATCCTGCGCGATATGGCGGGCGACAAATTCACGGCCCATTCGGCAGGTACCGCGCATCGCTCAGAGCTGAATCCTCTTGCTGTCGGTATCCTCAGGTCCAAGGGGCATGACCTGTCCCATTTGCGCTCCAAGAACATCGAGGAATTTCAAGGTGCCGGTGCCCCGAAGATGGATTTTGTCTTTACCGTCTGTGATCGCGCCGCCAACGAAGAATGCCCCACCTGGCCGGGTCAACCGGTTTCAGGTCACTGGGGCTTGCCGGACCCGGTCAAGGCCGGGGGGACGGAGGCGGAGAAGCGTCTTTCGTTCTTCCAGACCTACAGGGCGCTGCACAACCGGATCATCGCATTTACCGCTTTGCCGTTCGAGAATCTGAGCCGTGGATCGCTGCAAGAACGTGTTGATGAGATAGGTAAAGAACCCACATTACAGGAATAGACGCATGACCACCTACGCGCTCAACGGCCTTGGCCGCATCGGCAAACTTGCACTCCGCCCTCTTTTGGAGCGTGGCGCAAAGATCGCTTTTATCAATGATGCGGTGGGGGATCCCGCCATGCATGCACATCTGCTGGAGTTTGATTCCATTCATGGGCGCTGGCCTGCGGAAATTGTGGCTGATGAGAGATCAATCAGCATTGACGGGACAAGGATTCCGGTCACCAGCACACGCGAGCTGGAAAAGCTGCCGCTGGACGGCGTGGATGTGGTCATCGACTGCACCGGAGCCTATAAAACCGAGGCCAAATTGGCCCCGTATTTTGACGCGGGTGTGAAAAAGGTTGTTGTTTCAGCCCCGGTGAAGGACGGGCCAACGGCGAATATCGTCTACGGTGTAAACGATGACATCTATGACGCGGACACCCACCAAATTGTGACGGCGGCAAGCTGCACGACCAACTGTCTTGCACCTGTGGTGAAGGTTCTGCTGGAAGGGATCGGCATCAGGCACGGGTCAATCACGACGATCCATGATGTGACCAACACGCAGACAATTGTGGACCGTCCCGCGAAGGATTTGCGCCGTGCGCGGTCGGCGCTCACCAACCTGATCCCGACCACAACAGGGTCCGCCACGGCGATTACGCTGATCTATCCAGAATTGACGGGCAAACTGAACGGTCATGCGGTGCGCGTCCCGCTTTTGAACGCCTCCATCACGGATTGCGTGTTTGAAATGGCGCGTGAAACGACAGAGGAAGAAGTGAACGGGTTGTTCCAAGCCGCAGCCGATGGTCCATTGAAGGGCATCCTTGGCTATGAAACCCGCCCATTGGTGTCTTGCGATTACACCAATGATACCCGCAGCAGTATCATCGACGCGCCCTCGACCATGGTTGTGAATGGCACGCAAGTGAAGGTTTACGCGTGGTATGACAACGAGATGGGATATGCGCACCGTCTGATTGATGTGGCCCTGATGGTTGGCGGCAACTTGTGACACACCCTGCGGGATTTGCGGCCTACATCACGGTGACGGCGGCCTACTGGGCCTTCATGCTGACCGATGGCGCACTCAGGATGCTGGTGCTGTTGCACTTTCACACGCTCGGCTTTTCGCCGGTACAACTGGCCTATCTGTTTGTGCTGTATGAGATCGCCGGTGTTGTGACCAACCTGTCCGCAGGATGGATCGCGGCACGGTTTGGCCTGACATCGACGCTTTATGCAGGGTTGTCGTTGCAAGTTCTGGCACTTCTGGCGCTGGCCCAGCTTGATCCGGGATGGGGCATCAGCGCCTCTGTGGTGTTTGTGATGTTGGTGCAGGGATTGTCGGGAGTGGCCAAGGACTTGGCCAAGATGAGTTCCAAAAGTGCCGTGAAAATCCTTGCTCCGACCGAGGGCGGCGGATTGTTCCGCTGGGTGGCGATCCTGACGGGGTCAAAAAATGCCGTGAAAGGCAGTGGCTTTCTGGTGGGCGCGGCGCTTCTTGCTGTCTTTGGGTTTGTTCCGTCGGTGCTGACGATGGCGGCAATCGTGTTTGTCATCCTGATCGGTGTTGTGATCGGCATGCCTTCGGGCCTGCCGGTCGGGCGCAAAGACGCAAAGTTTTCAGAAGTATTTTCCAGGAACCGCAACATCAACTGGCTCAGCGCTGCGCGGCTGTTTCTGTTCGGGGCGCGGGACGTGTGGTTTGTCGTTGGCATCCCGATCTATTTCTACGCGGTGCTGTCGGATGGCAGCGCAGAGGGCAACCGGGCGGCGTTCTTCATGATCGGGGCGTTCATGGCGGTATGGACCATCTTCTATGGGATCGTCCAAGGCTGGGCACCGCGCATCCTGAAAGCGGCATTGCGGACAGATGCGCAAATTCTGGCGCTGGCCAAACGATGGGTCGGTGTGCTGATCATTGTGCCGGCGTTACTCGCCGTTCTGGTCTGGCTCGCCCCCGAGCCGTCCCCTGCGTTGACGACCGCCATCGTCCTTGGCCTCTTGGTCTTTGGCGGCATCTTCGCGGTGAACTCATCCCTGCATTCCTTTCTGATCCTCAGCTTCACTGAAGCAAGGCGGGTCACGATGGATGTCGGGTTCTATTACATGTCCAACGCTGCGGGTCGATTGGTTGGCACAGTCTTGTCTGGCTTCACATACCAGATGGGCGGGCTACCACTGTGTCTGGGCACTGCCGCAGTCATGATCGGCCTCAGCTGGCTTGGGACGACGCAACTAAGAACGCAAGAAAAGCAAGGGATTGCCGCATGAATATTTTTGAAAAGTACCTGTCCTTGTGGATCGCATTGGCGATGGGGGCTGGTATCCTTTTGGGGAATATCGCCCCAGGACTGGTCGATTCAATTGCATCCGCGGAAGTGGCCAGTGTGAATCTGGTCGTCGCCGTGCTGATCTGGGCGATGGTATATCCGATGATGGTTGGCGTTGATCCGGGATCGCTGCGCGACGTCGCAAAACAGCCCCGTGGTTTGATGATCACTCTTGTCGTGAACTGGTTGATAAAACCTTTTACAATGGCCGCCCTGGCCGTGCTGTTTTTTCAATATGTCTTTGCGCCCTGGATCCAGCCCGAAGATGCGATGCAATACATCGCGGGCCTGATCCTGCTTGGGGCGGCACCCTGTACGGCAATGGTGTTTGTCTGGTCACAACTGACGCGCGGGGATGAGACCTATACGCTCTTGCAGGTGTCGGTGAACGATCTGATCATGGTCATCGCTTTTGCGCCAATCGTGGCTTTCCTGCTGGGTGTCACCGATATTTCTGTTCCTTGGTCGACACTGGTCCTGTCGGTGTTGCTGTTTATCGCGCTGCCACTTGCCGCTGGGTTGGTGACACGCCAGCGCCTTGGGTCCGAGGCGGCAATCGAGGCGTTTCAGACGCGCGTGAAACCCTATTCAGTGGTGGGTTTGATCGTTACGGTGATGATCCTTTTTGGGCTTCAGGGTCAGGTGATCGTATCCAAACCGTTCATCATCGTGCTGATCGCCGTACCGATTATCCTGCAAAGCTATGGTATCTTTGCGATCGCTTACGCAGCCGCGTTCGCACTGAAAGTACCTCACCGCATCGCCGCACCCTGCGCCTTGATCGGCACGTCAAATTTCTTTGAACTGGCTGTCGCGGTTGCCATCAGCTTGTTTGGATTGAATTCCGGGGCTGCCCTCGCAACCGTTGTGGGGGTTCTGGTCGAGGTACCTGTCATGCTGACGTTGGTGGCATTTGCCAATCGCACGCGGGCGCGCTTTGCCCCTTGAGGCGCAAGGCAATAGGCGGCGCGAAAGAGCAGAGGGCACTCAAAGGTGAGCCAAATCCTGTTGCTGAACGATGTTTCCTGGGGCTTTGGGAGGCGGAGCAGGCAACCGCGCGGTGACGGGCAAGGTCATTGGAAGTGATCTTGTCCCTTTGGGGCTGACCGGACCAAAGCCTGCACCGGATGGGGACGCGAAAGTCCGACATGATGGGGGCGCGGCCTCCACTCTGCTGTTCATGACCTGCGCTGCACAACCCGTTCCTGAATGTCCAGTGACGGAGGTTTGCCAATGATACACCTGCAAATAGGGTGAATCACAAATCAGGTCTCGGGGCAGTCTCTTTGGTTCAGGTTTCAGGGACGCCGCGCCAGACCGAATTCAGATGAACGGGTAAAGCAGCCCAGTTGGAAATGTTGGAGAAGGTCCGACGGGCAGTCCAGCCCGTCGGTAAAACATATATTGCGGTTATTTTTTCACGTTTGTCCAAATCTGGTCGTATACCGCTTGCGTGGCCTCGTCACAGACTTCGATAAATGCTCCGGCTCCTGCGCCTTCCTGAGGGTTGGCCTCTGGAGATTTGGCCAGCTCCGGGTCAACAAACTCGCTGACCCCGGTCACCCCGGCACTATATCGGGCATAGTTGGACACCGCTGCAATGTTTTCAGGCTCCAGCAGGAAATCCATGAACTTGATCGCATTTTCGCGGTTGGGCGCATCGTTCAATAGCACGACATTGTCCATCCAGACCACATAACCCTGGGTCGGGAAGGCATAGGTGATTGACGCTTTTTCTGCCCGTGCTTTGGCGCTGAATCCGTCATAGATCATGCCTACGGACACATCGCCCGAAACCAGCACTTCCTTCGCTGTGTCGGAGTTGAAAGACGCCCAATGCTGCTTGGCTTCCTGCAACATCGCATCCAGTGCTTTCAATTGCTCGCGGTCTGTCGAGCACTGGGGAATACCCATATGCAACGAGGCCATTGCAATCACCTCGCCCTGGCTGTCGAGCATGTTGATCTTGCCGGACAACTCAGCAGGGGGATTGAACAGGATGTCAGTGGTGTTGATGTCACCATCATAGGCATCTGTGTCTACCGAGAATGAGGTGGAGCCCCACTGGTAAGGGATTGAATGTTTGCGGCCCGGATCAAAGCTTGGGTCGGCCCATTCGGGTGCGATATTGCCGCGGTTTGCCAACTCGCCGTCTTCAATGGTATCCAGCAGACCTTCACCAGCCATGATTTTCACCATGTAATCGCCCGGTACGGCAACATCATAGGTACCCATGCCGCCAGCTTTTAGGGATGCCAGCATCGCCTCATTTGAATCGTAGGTGTCCATTGTCACTTTGACACCGGTTTGCGCAGTGAACTTTTCGATCAATTCCTGCGGGATATATTCGAACCAGTGATAGACGACCAATTCGCCCTCAGCTGCGGCTGAGCCAGCCATGAGCGCAAGCGCCATTGCCGTTGTTGTAAATCGTTTCATGTTATTTTCTCCCAGTTGTTGATCATTTTGTATTGTCCCATTTGGATACGATGTAAGAGATCGTTACCATCACGATGGAAAGCATCAAAAGCATCGTTGAGATGGCCATGATGTTCGGCTTCAACCCTTGTTTGACCGAGCCGAAGATTGCCGTGGGCAGGGTTTCAACCCCCGCACCTTTGACAAAATTGGTGATGATGAAATCATCAAGGCTGACGATGAAAGCCAGCAGGAAGCCGGAAATGATACCCGGCATCATCAGCGGCAAAAGGATGCGCCGAAACGCTTGGGTCTTGGTCGCATAAAGATCCATCGCGGCCTGTTCATAGGTGTCTTCAATACCCTGCATCCGCGCCTGGATGGGCAGATAGGCAAACGGAATGCAGAACGCGACATGGGCCACCAGGATCGTCATATAGCCACGCGTGAAACCAATGGCGTTGAAAAAGATCAAAACAGCCACCGCCAACACAATTTCAGGCACCATGATGGGCAAGCTAATCAATCCGATGGAGGGCGCGCGCAAGCGATAAGACCCGCCGCGCACAATGGCGGTGGCCGCCGCCGTGGCGATCGCGGTTGCGACAGTTGCGGCAATCAGCGCAATTGAAAAGGAGTTGATCGCAGCCCGCTTGAACTTGGCGCTTTCGGGGCCGTAAAGCACATCCGCATACCACCGCAGCGACACCCCTTCCCAGACAGTGATTGAAGAGGATGCGTTAAAGGAATAGATCGTC
>CAXBKL010000048.1:0-25852 GCA_963976125.1 uncultured Sulfitobacter sp.
ACCCTGCGCAATGTCCTGCAAATGTCGAGCGGCGTGGTCTTTGACGAGGACTACCTTGACCAGAGTTCTGACATCAATCGGATGGGGCGTGTGCTGGCCCTGGGCGGCAAAATGGACGATTTTGCGGCTGACCTGAGCGAGAAGTTTGCAGCCCCGGCACAGGAATGGAAATACACATCCATAGACACACATATTGTCGGGATGGTTGTGCGCGGCGCCACCGGGCGGAGCGTTCCCGAACTGCTCAGCGAAAAGATCATCGCCCCTCTCGGCCTTGAACAAAGCCCCTACTACGTGACCGACGGTGTTGGCACCGCCTTTGTACTGGGGGGCCTGAATGTCACCACACGCGACTATGCCCGGTTTGGTCAGATGTTTGCGCAAAACGGTGCTTGGCAGGGGCAGCAGATCGTGCCTGCCGATTGGGTCGTGGCCTCCACCCTGCCCAGCGCGCGCACCGCGCCGGGCGAAATCGGCTATGGTTATCAATGGTGGATTCCGCAAGGATCCCCCCCCGGCACCTACATGGCGCGGGGCATCTACGGGCAATACATCTATGTCGACACCGGCGCGCAGGTTGTGATCGTGACCACCGCCGCAGATCGCAAATTCCGGGAAGACGGCGTGAGCCAGCAAAACGTCGACATCTTCCGGCTGATCGCGCAAAGCCTGTAAGCCATGAAACCCGATGACAGCATCAATGTTCTGGGAGGCCCGCTGGTGGTCTGCGGGACCACACCGGTTACCGGGTTTTTCCGGGACGGTCATTGCAACACCTGTGCCGAAGATCACGGCAGCCATACGGTCTGCGCGGTGATGACGGCCGAATTTCTGGCCTTTTCCAAATATGTCGGCAATGACCTGAGCACCCCCCACCCCGCCTTCGGATTTGCGGGCCTGAAACCGGGTGATCCCTGGTGCCTGTGTGCGGGCCGTTTCCTGCAAGCGGCTGATGAAGGCTGCGCGCCGGGGGTTCATCTGGCCGCCACTCACCTGCGGGCGCTCGACATTGTCCCGCTTGCGGTACTGCGTGCCCATGCGGTTGATGATGTGGATTGAGCCCTGACAATGTTCGGCACCAGTAAACCCATCTTTCAGTTCACCGGCCCTTTTGGGGTGCCTGTGCAGTTTGGTGCCAGCATCCTGCTGCTGCCGCTCATCTTCGTCTCGTTTGGCGACGTGGCAACCCTGCACTATGACCTGATTTTTGTAGCCTTGCTGATCGGGTCAATTTTCCTGCATGAACTGGGCCACGCCTGGGGCTGCCGGGTGCAGGGGGTGCCGGTGCGGCGGATCATGATCCACGGGGGTGGCGGTTTCTGCGAACAATCGCGCGCCGCAACTTATCGCCAACAAGAGGTGATCGTGGCGATGGGCCCGATCGTGAACCTGATGATCTGGGCGCTGGCATCGCTTGGCTCCCAGTTTTTTGAACTTGGGGTGCTCGCCTGGGCGCTCTATTGGCTGGCAATGATTAACCTGTTTCTGGCGCTCTTCAACCTGCTGCCCGTGCATCCGCTGGATGGAGGCAAGTTGTTTCAACTTGGCCTTCTGCGATTTCTGCCCGCCGCAACCGCCACCCGGATTTCCGGCGGTGTTGGCCTTGCCTTTGCGGTCTTGTGGCTGCCGGGTATGCTCTGGCTTTACTTCAACGTCGGCCTGGTGCTGTTCTTTTTCCCGCCCATCCGCCCACACCTTCAGATGCTGCGCCTGAAAAGGTAGCGCCACGCCAGAGCGGCGCAGGCTTTCCGTTTTGGTCAAAATGTCTTTGCAGGCAATCGCCTTTGAGGTCAGGCCCCATTCATTCTGCCGCTCAGGCGAATTTACCCATCTCGAACCCCAGCGCGCGTGCAACGGTAAAGATGTCCTTGTCGCCGCGCCCACACATGTTCATGCAGATGATGTGATCCTTGGGCAGGTCCGGCGCGATCTTCATCACATGGGCCAAGGCATGGGACGGTTCCAGCGCCGGAATGATCCCTTCCAATTCGCAACATTTCTGGAATGCCGACAGCGCCTCGGCATCGGTGATCGACACATATTGTGCGCGGCCGATTTCGTGCAGCCAGGCGTGTTCCGGCCCGATACCGGGATAGTCCAACCCGGCGGAAATGCTGAAACCTTCAAGGATCTGGCCGTCATCATCCTGCAACAGATAGGTGCGATTGCCATGCAGCACACCGGGACGTCCGCCCGTCAGGGACGCACAATGTTCCATCTTGGCATTCACCCCTTTACCCCCGGCCTCGACACCGATGATGTTGACTTCCTTGTCGTCCAGGAACGGGAAAAACAGCCCCATCGCGTTGGAGCCGCCACCAATCGCGGCAATTACCGTATCGGGAAAACGGCCCTCGGCGGCAGTCATCTGTTCGCGCACTTCCTTGCCGATGATGCTTTGGAAATCACGTACCATCGCCGGATAAGGGTGCGGCCCCGCAACCGTACCAATGCAGTAAAACGTGTCGCGCACATTGGTCACCCAGTCGCGCAGCGCGTCGTTCATCGCGTCCTTGAGCGTGCCCCGGCCAGAGGTGACCGGAATGATCTCGGCCCCCAGAAGGCGCATGCGAAACACGTTCGGCGCCTGCCGCTCCACATCATGTGCACCCATGTAGACAACACATTTCAACCCGAACTTGGCACAGACCGTCGCCGTTGCCACCCCATGCTGACCTGCACCGGTCTCCGCAATGATCCGTTTCTTGCCCATGCGGCGCGCCAGAATGATCTGGCCCAGCACGTTGTTGATCTTGTGCGCGCCGGTGTGGTTCAATTCATCGCGCTTCATATAGACCTTGGCCCCCCCCAATTTTTCGGTCAGCCGCTCGGCAAAATAGAGCGGGCTGGGGCGGCCCACATAATGGGTCCACAGGTCGTTCATCTCGGCCCAGAAACTGTCGTCGGTCTTGGCGCGTTCATATTGTTCTTCCAGCTCAAGGATCAGCGGCATCAGCGTCTCGGAAACAAAGCGCCCGCCAAAATCACCAAAGCGGCCGTTTTCATCAGGTCCGGTCATAAAGCTGTTGAAAAGGTCGTTCATCTGGGGCGCTCCTGCGGGTAAATCCGACCCCTCGTTTACCGCACCCTCGCGCGCGGCGAAACCCCAAGACTTTTGCAAAAGTCTTGCCGCGTTTCCTTGCAAGGAAACGCCCTCGCTCAATCAACGAATGGACTCGGGATTGCAAAAGACCACATGGGTGCAGCCGCTTTGCGCCGCACGATGCTCCCATCCTGCGCGGCTTTGGACGTGTATAGTCGGCGCTACCAGATGCGCGGCCTCCTATGCGGGCATGAATGCCGTCCCTCACTGTGACATATCGTGGGCATCAAGGCATTATGCCGCCTCAATCAAATATCTTCAAAAGCTCATTCTTGAGCTTGTCTTCAACCTGGTCCTTGACCGCATCCTCGACCGATTGCCCGTCCTGGCGCGCCACGCCCAGTTCATCGGCCAGCTTTTCGTCGACCTTTTGCTTGACCTTTTCCTTGGCGCGTTCTTTTTCTTCCTTGAAATTCAGGTCGATAGCGCCTTCCAGGTCCGGCTTGATCCGAGGATTTGCCCAGGCACCGTATATCCGCACCGGCACCGCAAGTCCCCGACCCTGATTGACGCGCAGGGCTTTGGGCACAATGGTGTAATCCAGCGTTTGCGCTCCAAGGTTGACCTCGCCGCTACCAGTCGCATCGAAATTCGGTAACCCCATTTTCAGGTCCGAATTACGCACCACCCCGCGATCTATCTGGAAACTGGCGGTCAGACTGTCAAACACCGTCGTGCCCCCCTGCACGTCGAAGGATCCCAACAGATCGTCCAGATCAATGCCTTCGATGGTCCCACGCCCGATGTTTATCGCGCCCTGACCTTTCAGGGACCGCATGATCGCATCGACACTCTGCCCGACGCCGAGAAACGAAAGCGACGCATCACCTTGCCCTGTAAACCGGCTCAGCCCGGCCAGATCGGTCAACAACGGTTTGACCTGAATGCCATTGCCGCGCAATTTGCCACCGACAGACAGGCCGTTGCGGTTGTTCATCACAAACTCACCAGTCAGAACACCGCCATATCCCTGAACCTCGCGCAGTTCGACCACCATGCGAGACCGGTCATTGGTCAGCAACGTCCGTGTCCCCCCCAATGTAAATGCGCCCAGATCAATGCTATCAGCGCGCAGTGAAATCGCGCCGTTAAAACTGGCCAGTCCCGAGGCATCAATTGCCGCCTTCGACCACCCAGTGCCTGGCGCTGCACCGGTGTCGTCCTGATCCGCCCCCGTCAGACTGCGCAAGTCCAGGGCCCCCGCATTCAACTGCGCATTCACCTGCGGTGTCCCGTTCAGCACGATGTCTGCCCCACCACGCAGCGTATTGCCACCAAGGTCCGCGACAAGGTCTCGCACGGCCAACCGGCGATCCGGCGTCAGGGTGATCTGGCTTGTTATCTGCGCGCTGCGGCCCAGTCCTTTGGGCAGATCCAGACCGCCAATCCCCAGTGCCGCGAGAAAGGCCCCACTGTCAGACATGTCCAATCTCAGAGCACCCGCAACCGCCCCCTGCAATGAACCACGGCCGTTCAGCCCGATTTCACCGCCCTGTGCGGTAACCGTCATCGCAATCGGCTGCACATCCCCGGCCAGAAAAGACGCAAACCGATCAATACGCGCCTCCAGTGATATTTTCTGCCCCGACGGGCGCAAAGCCGCCGCAATCTGTGCCGCACCCTGACGTTCCGGCCAGTCCAGCGCCAGATCAACTCCGGTGTAAGACACCAGATCGGCCCCTTCTGCGTCATAGATCAGGGTGGCATCGGTGATCACCAGTTTTTCAATGGAGAAGGTACGCGGAGTGCCGGCTGCTGGCGTTGTCGTTTCGATCTGGGCATCGCCGCCGCCATCCGTGAATAACCAGCTCGCACGCCCGTCAGCGCGGCTTTCCAACCGGACGGTGGGGCTTTCGGCGACGATGTTCGTGATGCGGATGTCACCGCGCAGCAATGCAAGCGCATCGACCCCGATAGCGGCATTGCGGGTGCTGAGCATCGCGCCGTCCTTGGCCCACTCGGCGTTGCCAACCTCCAGTCCGCCCGCGCTAACGCCCAGCACGGGCCAAAATGTCATGCCCACATCACCCGATATGGTCACATCCCGGCCAGTGAGCTTTTGCAACTGGTCTCCGGCAATCTCCGCAATCTTGTCCGCCGGCAGCAGCAAAACGCCAACTACCATCAAAACGATCACCAGCAAAACAGCTCCGATGATCCGTATTATCCACTTCATCACTCATCCTCCATCCCGGCCTTTCGCAGCCGCGTTGCTTGGACTATAGCCACAACATGAGCACAAACCCACCAAATCTGCGTCCCGATCTCGCCCCTGCTGCGAAAATCAGCAATCCCGCCCGTCCCGGCCAGCCCACAATCGGCATGGTCTCGCTTGGCTGCCCCAAGGCATTGGTCGACAGCGAACGCATCCTGACCCGCCTGCGGGCCGAAGGATATGGTGTGTCGCCCGATTATGCCGGGGCTGATGCGGTGATTGTGAATACCTGCGGATTTCTGGATTCGGCAAAGGCGGAATCGCTCGATGCCATCGGTGAAGCCCTGACCGAAAACGGTCGGGTGATCGTAACGGGGTGCCTGGGCGCCGAACCCGATTACATCCGCGAACACCATCCCCGGATCCTGGCCGTGACCGGCCCGCACCAATATGAACAGGTTCTGGACGCGGTACATGCCGCTGTCCCGCCCAGCCCGGACCCCTTTGTCGATCTGCTGCCCGCGCAGCAGGTATCGCTGACGCCTAGGCATTATTCCTATCTAAAGATTTCCGAGGGCTGCAACCATAAGTGCAAGTTCTGCATCATCCCCGACATGCGCGGCCGACTGCAATCGCGTCCCGCCCATGCCGTGCTGCGCGAAGCCGAGCGGCTGGTTGAAAACGGTGTGAAGGAACTGCTGGTCATTTCACAGGACACCTCGGCCTACGGCGTTGACATAAAACACGCCGAGGAGCGGGGCCACCGCGCCCATATCACCGACCTTGCCCGCGATCTGGGGTCTTTGGGCGCCTGGGTGCGGTTGCACTATGTCTACCCCTATCCGCATGTGCGCCAGCTGATCCCGCTGATGTCCGAGGGTCTGGTGCTGCCCTATCTGGATATTCCGTTCCAACACGCGCATCCCGATGTTCTCAGACGTATGGCCCGGCCTGCCGCGGCGGCCCGCACGCTGGACGAAATCGCCGCCTGGCGTGATGTTTGCCCCGATCTTACGCTGCGCTCGACCTTCATCGTCGGGTATCCGGGCGAGACAGAGGCCGAATTCCAGACCCTGCTGGATTGGCTCGACGAAGCGCAATTGGACCGCGTTGGGTGTTTTCAGTACGAAAACGTCGCGGGGGCGCGGTCGAATGATCTGCCCGATCATGTGGCGGCAGAGGTCAAGCAGGACCGCTGGGACCGGTTCATGGCCCGCGCACAGGCAATATCGGAGGCCAAGCTGGCGGCCAAGGTCGGACGGGTGATGCAGGTGATCGTCGATGAGGTGGACAACGAGGCCGCCACCTGTCGCACCATGGCTGATGCCCCGGAGATCGACGGGAACCTGTTTATTGATGAAGGGTTCGCGGGCCTGTCCGTGGGGGATCTGGTGACGGTCGAGGTCGAAGAAGCCGGGGAATATGACCTGTGGGGGCGGGTTGTTTAGGCATTCCGCCTCATAGAATCGCACATTAAGAATTGACCCAAGGACACATTTGCCATTGACACCGAGCAAAAATAGTTTAACAACGGAGTTAGGAGCGAGGCCCCGGACAGGGCCGAGCTCCGAAACTTGTTCCCAAGCCTTGTTTCTGACCTTTCTCTGAGAGATAATATTCTCAGGCGGAACCACGTTACCGAACCGCCCGAGAATGAAAGAGTTTTGCGAATACGATCGCCCGAAAGCCAAACTCAGTAGATCACGAAGCCCTTCCGTTAGCGCGACAAGGCTACACCCTCTGCTTTGCTTTTTCAACTACGTCGATATGGCGTAGGAGGTAACTTAGCGCAAAGAAGGAGAACGATATGTCCCCGAAACCGAGACAGGCAAGCCCGAAAGTTACCGCCGAAATTGCGGGCGAGATAAAGAGGCTCTGGAAACAGACGACGCTTAACCAAGCACAGATCGCTGCCAAACTCGGCGCTCTCAACCAAGGGCGCGTATCAGAGATAATCAACGGGCAAAAGTTCTCAGAGGTCCCGCCTACAGATATTCAGAAGGAGGACACCAGTGACCAGAATAAGAGGTAAGAATGACGGCCCCAACAGGAGAAACGAACACTACGATGTTGGAGGTCGAAAGGTTGTCCCCCGTCGGAGTATCATTACCGAAATCAAACCCGGCAATCATCCCGACGCCCATGCGGTAAGGGTCAATGGTCAATGGTCAATGGTCAATGGTCAAGAATATGCCCGGGACGATCCAGACCGTAAGAAGTCTGACAGCGTAAACCGCTGACGCCAAGGCCGCCAGAGTGAACTACGCGGCGTGGCCACAAACGTTCCTGCCACCCGCAGGGATGCAAGGCGTAGCCACCGTGCAGCGCCAGACCGCCTCGCCGGTCTGGCGCTTTGGTAGATGCAAGCGCAACACCACCAGAGCCGCGCCATGTGTCTACCCTAAACTGCCATGCTGACAGGTCGGATGGCCACCCCGTGGTCGGGCGCTGCACGGCGCAGGGATGCCTGATTTCTGCGTGTTTCTATACGTCTCTTAACCTACCCCTTGCAAATGTTCCCCTTACGTTCTATATTCTTAACCATCCGTTAAGAAAGGAACTCCCCATGTCCTTCCAGCCTGTATTTCCCGGTTTGTTCTCGCCCGCCATCGGGGCCACGCCGGTTGATCCTACGCCCTTGCCCGCCACGGAAAAGCAGCGGTCCTACGCGGCGACGCTTGCGGCGAAAACCGGGCAGGTGCTGCCCGAAGACATCATCGGGGACCGCGCAGCACTTTCCAGATGGATAGACACCCACAAGGTGCCAGCCCCGCAGGGACGGTTTGCGGAGTACCCGTCTTCGAAACAGGTGGCCTTTGCCGAACGCATTGCCCGGCTGAAACGCAGCGACGTGCCGCCGGAGTGTTTTCGGGACCGTGCGTTGATGTCGCGGTGGATTGACAGTAACAAGCCCCGCTAAGCGTCGAACTTCAGGAGGCTTTTCCTCAGCCCTGTTCTGCGGGCCAGCGGTGTTTACCTGACCAAAAAGACGGCCAGACCCACGGGCTTTTTAGTGCGCCACCACAGGCGGGGTCGGACATCGGCACGGTTGCGTCACACTGCGTTCATAATTTTGCAATACGCTCTGCTAATGGCCTATCCAACGTCCAGATCTGAAACCCTCGCAGATGGCATCGTCCACGCTGCCGGGTTGCTCATGGCCTTTCCGGCGGCGGGCCTGCTGGTGTTGCAGGCGGGCGCATCACCGCCAACTTTCTGGGCGGCCATGGTCTATGTCGGCTGCCTGATCCTGTCGCTTTGCGCATCTGCGGTCTATCACCTCTCCCCCATCGAAAGCGTCCGGCCGATCCTGCGCCGGGTTGACCATGCGGCGATTTATCTCAAGATTGCCGGCACATATACGCCATTTGTGGCGCTGATCGGCTCCGCCTTTGCCTATTCGGTTCTGGGCCTTGTCTGGGCGTTGGCGGTTGTCGGCGTGGTGGCAAAGATCTGGTTCTGGCAGGCAAACGACAAAGGCTCGCTGGCGCTTTATCTGGGGATGGGGTGGCTTTCGGTGCTGTTGATCTGGCCGATGTGGGCAAAACTGCCCGGCCCTGCACTGGGGTTGGTGGTGATCGGCGGCCTGATCTATTCCGCCGGAACAACCATCTATGCGCACCCCGGCATGCGGTACCAGAACGCGCTTTGGCATGCGGTTGTCTTGCTGGCCTCGGCCTGTCTTTTTATCGCCGTCGTGATGAGCCTTTAGCCCAAGCCTTCAACCCCGAAAGTGCGGGTTCTGCCAACCGGGCCAGAAGGTCTCAAACTCGATCCTGCCCATTGGATGACCGGGCTGCCCGCTCGGGGCGGCGGTCATTCTTGGCGGGCCTGATGTTCTTTCCAGCGCAGGACCACATTTGCCCCCACCGTTGATAGTGGTGCCGGCGGCAAGCGGGTTGGCGGGTCGGCTCTGGTGAAATGTGTGGTGAGGGCGCTGCTGGTGCCGCTGGCGATCTCGGCTGCGGCCATGCCGGTCAAGGTACCCCGCGCCGTTCCCAGACCGTTCTGGCAGCAGGCGGCAAAGATACCGTCGTCAAGCCTTCCGACCACCGACACGCCGTTGCGCGACAGACACAGATGTCCGGCCCAGGCATATTGCATGGAGATCTGCGACAGCTGCGGAAAGCGGGCATCGAACTTTTGCCGCATGACCCGCGTGGCGCGATTGAGTTGACGCCGGGACGTTTGCATCGACGGTTGGAAATGGGCGCAGGTGCGCGTCACGATGCGGTTGCCGCCCTGACCGCTGTCGATGCGGCGCACCGTGGTGCCCATCGGATCGGACGGGGTGATCCCCCATCGTGGCTGTCCGCCCAGCTTTCGCAGGTTTTCTCCAGACAGATCGTCCGTCATTGTTGCAAAGAGAAACACGTGCATCAGCCGCCTTTTGGCAAAGCCAAAGCTTTCCAGGTGACCGTTGTTGGCCAGGACCACCGCCCCTGCGGTCACCGACCCCTGGGGCGTTTGGACGGTCCAATCCGCCCCTTTGCGTTCAAGGGACAGAGCCGGGGTATTTTCATGCAGCGCCACCGCGTCGCGCAGCCCCTCTGCCAGCCCACGGACATATCCCGACGGTTGCAGCATCACCGTACCGGGCGTGTAGAGCCCGGAGGTGTAATAGGACGATCCGGTTGTCTCCTGCATCGCCTGCGCGTCCAGCATCTCATGCGCTTCGTTCAACCCTTCGAGATGTGCGGCATAGCTAAGGTTCGCCGCATGTCCACGCGCGGTTGCAGCACCGTTTATCTTGCCCACCGGATCAAAGAAATCGGGTTTGATGGAATACTCGTCAACCGCCTCGCGCGCAAAGTCGATGGCGGCACGGTTCAGGGCGATCAGATCGCGCTCGCCGGTGTTATCCGACCCGGCGTAGTCCTCCGACGTCAGATCATGTGGCAGGTCGATCATGAATCCCGAATTGCGCCCGGCCGCGCCCTCCCCCACGGCCCCGGCATCCAGAACCACGATCCGCGCGCCCGGATTAAGCTGCGTCAGGCGGCGCGCCGCCGACAGCCCTGCAAAACCTGCACCAATGATGGCAAAGTCTGTGGTGATGGCGTCGCGCAACGGCAGGCTTGCCGGCCGGTCCGGCAAGATGGCGCTCCAGGCCGCGGGGCCTGTGTGCACCGGCAATCGCTTTGCGGAATACACTGCGCCCTCCCCAGTGGTGACATGATTCAGCGCCCGAGCCGCTCCACGATGCTCTGCGCCGTTACCGTGCCAAGTGTCGCGCCCTCCTCGACGACATTCAAGGCCGCCTCCGCGCCATTTAATCCCTCGATCAGGTCGCTCACGGGCGTTTCTGCTGCCACTTCCTGGGTGGCGGCCCCCGGCGCGGCGGCCCCCATCACGTCACGGGCCGTCAGCACCCCAAGCGGGTTCATGTTGGCGACAAAATCCGCGACATAATCGGAGGCCGGGTTTGAGAAGATTTCACGCGGCGTGCCAATTTGCACGATGCGCCCGCCTTCCATGATGGCGATGCGCCCGCCCAGCTTGAAAGCTTCGTCCAGGTCGTGACTGACAAAGATGATGGTGCGTTTCAAATCGCGTTGCAGATCCAGCAGTTCGTCCTGAAGCCGGGTGCGGATCAGCGGGTCCAGCGCCGAAAACGGCTCATCCATCAACAGGATTGGCGCTTCGGTCACAAAGGCGCGGGCAAGGCCGACGCGCTGCTGCATGCCGCCGGACAATTCGCCCACCTTGCGGTCGGCCCAATCGGACAGACCCACCAAAGCCAGTTGTTTATCCGCGCGTTCAAGGCGTTCGGCCTTGGGCACATCCGCCAGTTCCAGCGCAAGGGCCACATTGTCCCGCACGGTCCGCCAAGGCAGCAGGCCAAATTGCTGAAACACCATCGACACGCATTCGCGCCGGACCTTGCGCAGATCAGCCGGCGTGCACGCCTGCACATTGGCCGACCAGGTGCCATCATTGACCTGCACATGGCCACGAGCCACGGGATTCAACCCATTGACCGCACGCAGCAAGGTGGATTTGCCTGACCCCGACAGGCCCATCAGAACAAGGATTTCGCCCTCGGCCACGTCCAAGGTGCAGTTGTGCACCCCAAGGACTTGCCCGGTGGCAGTTTCAATTTCAGGCCGCGACTGGCCCTCATCCATCAGCGGCAGGGCGGCCTCAGGTTTGTCACCGAAGACGATGGAAACATTGTGAAATTCAACGGCGTTGCTCATTTCTCACCCACCCGCAGCATCCGGTCGAGCATGATGGCAACAACCACGATAATCAGACCGCTTTCAAATCCAAGGCCGGTGTTGACCTGATTGAGGGCACGCACCACAGGCACACCCAGGCCATCCGCCCCAACAAGGGCCGCAATGACAACCATCGACAGCGACAGCATGATGGTCTGGTTCAACCCGGTCATGATTTGCGGCAAGGCATAGGGCAGTTCAATTTTCCACAAGGTCTGACTGGGCTTTGCGCCAAAAGCCTGTGCCGCTTCCAGCAATGCCTTGGGGGTCGAGGAAATACCCAGCTGCGTCAGACGGATCGGCGCGGGCAAGACAAAGATCACCGTGGCAATCAGCCCCGGCACCATGCCGATGCCGAAAAACACAATTGCGGGGATCAGATAAACAAAGGTCGGCAAGGTCTGCATCAAATCCAGAACCGGGCGCATGAAGCGGTAGAGCCGCGGACGATGGGCCGCCGCGATGCCAATCGGCACGCCAACCCCCATACACACCACACAGGCCGACAAGACCAACGTCAGGCTTTCGGTGGTTTCCTCCCAATAGTCCTGATTGAGGATGAACAGGAACCCCAGCACCACAAAGGCCACGGTTTTCCAATTGCGCTGAATAACCCAGGTCAGCGCGGCAAACAGGGCGATGACAATCAGCGGATGCGGCGTTTGCAGAATCCACAGGATCGCATCAATCAGTTTCTCCATCAGTTCGGCAAGGCCATCAAAGAGCCAGCCGCCGTTAATCTGGAGCCATTCAAAGGCCGCCTCGGCGACATCATCAATGGGTATCTTGTTTTCGGTCAGCCAGTTCATTCAGTATCCCCTTACCGCAAAAAGATGCCCGCCCTTCTTCAAAGGCGGGCATCCCCAACATCGTGTTGATGCTTATTCCATCGCCGCTTTGGCAGCGGCCATCGCGTCACCACCGTCAATGGTGGTCACACCATCCAGCCAACCTGCCAGAACACCGGAGTTCGCCTTGATCCAGGCACCAGCGGCTTCTTCGGGGTCTTGGCCGTCATCCAGAATAGCACCCATGATTTCGTTTTCCATGGCCAGCGTGAATTCCATGTTCTGCAACAGTTTTCCGACGTTCGAACACTCCGCGACATAGCCCGCGCGCGTGTTTGTAAACACTGTGGCACCACCCAGATCAGGGCCAAAGAAATCATCGCCCCCTTCAAGATAGGTCAGGTCGAAATTGGCATTCATCGGGTGCGGTTCCCAGCCAAGGAAAACAATTGGATCGCCTTTACGCGTGGCCCGCTGTACCTGGGCCAACATGCCCTGTTCGGAGGATTCCACCACCTCGAAATCCGACAACCCAAAGGCATTGTCGTCAATCATCGACTGGATCAGACGGTTGCCGTCATTGCCAGGCTCGATCCCATAGATCTTGCCCTCAAGCGCATCGGCCTTGGCGGCGATGGCCGCAAAGGAATTGATACCCATCTCAGCCGCCGCCGCGTTTACGGCAAGCGTATATTTTGCACCCTGAAGGTTGGCGCGCACGGTATCAACGGTGCCCGCCTCACGGTACGGAGCGATGTCGGCCTCCATCGTGGGCATCCAGTTGCCCAGGAAAACGTCAATGTCCCCGGCGGCCATCGAGGTATAGGTAACCGGAACAGAAAGAATCTTGGTCTCCGTGTCATAGCCAAGCGCGTCCAGCACAACTGAGGCCGCAGCCGTGGTTGCGGTGATGTCGGTCCAGCCAACATCCGAGAAGGTGACCTTTTCGCAGCCGGCGGCGGCCACGGATGTGCCCAGCGTCAGGGCCAGGGCGGTTGTCGCAAAAAAGCGTTTCATGGTAAGAGAAGCTCCCGTTGGTTTTTTATTGATTGGTGGGCCAATAAAAAGCCATCCGGTTTAACATTGCAACTCATATTACGACAATTCTGCCAGACCCTGCCGGATTGTTCACGATGGCGAAAAACCCGGTCAGAAAAATGTTTCGTCCTTTTGTGCTTCCTATGGGGCGACCCGACAGGGTTCAGGGCACCCCTTGGACAACTCAGATCAAGCAGATTGCGCCGATTCTGCACAAATTTTAGCCGAATTTCGCGCCCTGTACGGGTTTTTGGCGAAGACCACGCAGTCGGCCCCGCCCGGTCGGAGGTGCCGTGGCCTCTTTGGTGCGGCTTGCGCGCCGCGATCCGGGAAATCCGGCCATTGCCTCCTGCGGGCACTGTCATACAGTAACACCTCGTTAACCTGGGGGGGGTTAGAAATCTGTTTATTGCTCGCATTGCCTTTATTGACGCGGATTGATGGCTTGAATACCGGAGGGTCGAAATATGCCGGGTAATGTCCTTTTCATCGGACATAGTCTGGTTGGGCCAACGATGCCCAGAATGTTCAATGTCTTTATGGAAGATATTGGGCATCCAGATCGTGCCGCGATTCAGATCATCAACGGATCGTCACTGCGCTACAACTGGGAAAACGGTGCAACAGCCCAGGGTGTGAATGCCCGCGAAGTCCTGCTCGATGGGACATATGACGCGGTGATCGTAACCGAAGCCGTCCCGCTCGATACCCACCTGCAATACAGCGATACATATGGCTATGCGCAGCGGTATTTTGATCTGGCTGTCGGCGCCAATCCCGACACCCAATTCTATGTCTATGAAACCTGGAACAGCATCGGTGACTACCCGTCGGTCTGGCGCGACCGTCTGGATCAGGATCTGAGCAAGTGGGAAGGGATCGCTGATTATATCGATGCCAATGCCCCGGCCGGGGCCAAACCGGTTCTGATCATCCCGGCCGGTCAGGCTATGGCGCGGCTTTATGATGCCATCGAGGCCGGTCAGGTGCCCGGCTTGACCAGCATTCGCGACATTTTCGATGATGACATTCATCTGAACGACATCGGCAACTGGTTCATCGCCAGCATTCAGGCGGCGACCATATCGGGCGTCGATCCCGGTACTTTGCCAATTGCCACGACCAACCCTTGGGACAAACCCTATGGCGGCCCGGATCAGGCGATGGCCGACGCATTGATCGGCATCGTGGCGGATACGCTGAACAGCTACGACCGTGACGGCCGCGATAACGTACCAAATGGCACAGGCGGCGACGGAGGCGGTGATGGCAGCGGCGGCGACCCACCGGACACGGATGCGGAAATGAGCTTCGGATTTGGCCTCACCGCGATTACCGACTGGGCGACCAGCACCCCCTTCCTTGATGTTTTCAAGACCTCGCGCCCTTTTTTTGGACACGAACCGGGCCGGTATGGCGGGGTCGAGCATGACGCGCTTGTTCTGGCGGGCGTCTTTGACGAAAACGGCTGGCCCACCTTTATACCGGACGGTGTGGAAAAGATCGGCAGTCTGGTCCTGACCGAACTGCCCGCCGCCATGACCGATGCCGCTGGCCGCTACCGGGTTACCTGGGACGGCGATGGCGAGGTTCAAATCGGCTTGTCGGCCCAGAACATCACCTACGCACAGAACGAGGCCTGGTTCGACTACGTGCCAAACGGCGGCGCACTTGTCAGCATCGAAATCCTCAGCACCGACCCAAATGCCACCGGTAATTATGTCCGGGACATTTCGGTCGTCAAACAGGAGAACATCCCGGCATTCGACGCAGGCGAGGTCTTTAACCAGAAGTGGCTGGACATCATCGACGATGCCCAGTCGCTGAGGTTCATGGATTGGATGGCGACAAACGATTCCCAGGTGGCGACAACAGCCGATGCACCCACGGTGCAGGACGCCACATGGGCCAGCAAGGGGGTACCCCTTGAGGTGATGATCCGGCTGGCCAATGAAACCGGCACCGATCCGTGGTTCAACATCCCCCACCTTGCCGACGAAACCTATATCCGTGATTTCGTGACCCAGGTGCGCGATACGCTCGACCCGTCGCTTAAGGCCTATTTCGAGTTTTCCAATGAGGTCTGGAATTTCCAGTTTGCACAGGCGCAGTATTCCAACGCCGAAGGACAGGTGCGGTTTCCCGGCGAAGGGACCGCATGGGTCCAGAACTATGCCGCTGATTCCGTGGTCATGGCGCAAATAGTCGATGAGGTTTTTGGCGCGGAAAGCCCTCGCGCGGTACAGGTCATTGCCACGCAAACCGGTTGGATCGGGCTTGAGGATGCCATTCTTGAGGCACCCGACTGGGTCGCCGAAGATCCGGCCAACAACGCAGCGCCACACAGCTATTTTGACGCCTATGCGATCACCGGCTATTTTGATGGGGGATTGGGCCGGGGCACAAAACCCAACATCGTGAAAACCTGGCTTGCTGAAAGCCTCGCACAAAGCGAAGCCGCAGCAGACGCCCTTGGGCTGACAGGGGAAGCACGCACCACGT
Organism: uncultured Sulfitobacter sp.; assembly: GCA_963976125.1. Taxonomy (GTDB): domain Bacteria; phylum Pseudomonadota; class Alphaproteobacteria; order Rhodobacterales; family Rhodobacteraceae; genus Sulfitobacter. The sequence continues at coordinate 15,808 of CAXBKL010000048.1, forward strand.
ACATCGAGGCGCACCGGTACGATCAGGCAACCGCCCTTGCCGTTGCGGAATTGCGCGACGGATCGGTCACCGGGGACGCGGAAGGGTCGTTGGCGCAACTCAGGGATATGTTCGTCTATCACAAGGCGGTTGCAGACAGCCGGGGACTTGAGTTGGTGATGTATGAAGGCGGCACCCATATCGTGGGTGTCGGCGCGTGGCAGAACGACGAAGAGCTGGCGGATTTTTTCACCTATCTCAATTACACGCCGGAAATGGGCGTGCTCTATACCGAACTGCTTGGCATCTGGGATGAGGTCGGCGGCACCTTGTTCAATGCCTTTACCGCCGTGGGCCGCGCGTCAAAATTCGGCAGTTGGGGGCAACTGCGGCATCTGGATGATACCAATCCACGTATGGATGCGATCACCGATTTTCTGAACGCGGACAGCGGCCCGATTGAGATCGGCACCCCCGCCATTCAGGGCAATACCGCCCAACATGAAACCCTTGTGGCCGATCTCAGCGATCTGGACGGCATATATCAAAGTGCCGCTACCTACCAATGGCAACGGGACGGGGCCGACATTGCCGGCGCGACACAGCAATCATATGTCCTGACCCAGGGGGATGTGGCGGCCACAATCAGCCTTGTTTACCGATTTCTGGATGCCAATGGCCAGCCCCGCAGCACAATCAGCGCCGCAACAGCGCCAATAGACAACGTCAACGACGCCCCTCAGGGGGCGCCGGTTGTCACCGGCACCCTAATTCAGGGCGGCACCCTTGTGGCTGATGGTGCAGGTATTCAGGACGCCGATGGCATTGATGCAAGCACCGTGACCCATCAGTGGCTCCGCGACGGGACACCGATTGACGGAGCAGACGCTCAGTCGTACCTGCTGACACAAGCTGATGTCGGTGCACAGATCAGCGTCACCCTCGCCTATACGGATCTGTTTGGCGCGGTCGAGACCCTGTCCAGCGATCCGATGGACCCAGTCGAAAACGTCAACGACGCGCCGGACGGTGTGCTTGAGATCATCGGGTCGCCAACAGAAGACGCCACCCTCTCCGTCGATCCGGGGACGATCAGCGACACGGACGGAATTGATCCCGGCACCGTCACGGTTCAGTGGCTCCGCGACGGACAAGTCATCGGAGGCGCAAACGGGACCAGCTATCAACTTGGACAGGCTGATGTCGGGTCCGTCTTTTCCGCAACGCTGTCCTACACCGATGGTTTCGGCGCTGCTGAGCAGGTCGTGAGCGGGTCAACGGCACAGGTCCAGAACATCAATGATGATCCCGTGGGGCTGGTCTTCATCACCGGGCAGATGTCTGAGGGAGCCACTCTGGCGGCCCATACGGCCAGCGTATCGGATGCCGATGGCATTGTTCAGGGCACCGGTTTGCTCCAATGGTTGCGCGATGGCGTTGCGGTCGATGGCGCGTATGATCCCACTTACGTTCTGGGTCAGGCGGACGCAGGGTCGGTCATTACCGTGGTGTACAGCTATACTGACACATTTGGCCAGGCTGAGCAGGTCTTCAGTGTTCCGGGCGCGCCGGTCCTGAACATCAATGACGCCCCTCAGGGACAGCCTGATCTGTGGGGAACCCCCGAACAGGGAGCGGTATTGCAGGCCGGCTGGTCCGGCATAATAGACGCCGACGGCCTTGATCCACAAACCGGCTCGGTTCAGTGGTTGCGCGATGGCGTCGAGATCGGCGGGGCCACGGGGCCTGCTTATCAGCTTGGTCAGCCGGATGTCGGATCGGAAATCGGGTTCGTTTACCGCTACACTGACCGGTTCGGCACTCGGGAAGAGATCGTTTCAGCCACCCTTGGCCCGATTGAGAACATCAACGACGAACCAACCGGCCAAGTGCAGGTCGACGGCGACTTACGGGAGGGGGCCACGCTTGAGGTGCGGACATCCGATATTGCGGATGCCGACGGCATTAGGCCGGGCACCCCATCCGTGCAATGGATGCGGAATGGTGTGGATATTGCCGGCGCCACGGGAACGGCGCTGATCCTTGAGCAGATCGACGTTGGTGCGGATTTGTCCGTCAGGTATTCCTATGTCGACGCCTTTGGCATGATCGAAACGGTCACCAGCAGCGCCCTCGGCCCGGTCGAAAACGTCAATGACCTGCCACAGGGAATGCTGCGGATCGACGGCATTGGGGATCAATATCAAACGCTGACGCTTGACCCGGCGGCCATCATGGATACGGATGGGATCGTGGATGGGTCGCAGGCGATCACATGGCTGCGAAATGGTCAGGCGATTGAAGGGGCCGTGGGGCAATCCTACACCCTGACGCAGGCGGATGTGGCCGCACAGATCACTGCGCGTTACACCTACACCGATCAATTTGGCACTGTCGAACGGATCGATGCCGATCTGTCCGGGCCGGTTCGAAACATCAATGACGGGCCCACCGGGGAAATCGTTATCGACGGCACCCCGCAAGAGGGCGCGACGCTGATCGCGGACATCAGCGGGATCGGCGATCTGGACGGGATTGATCCGGGCACGGTGTCGCTGCAATGGTTGCGGGACGGGTTGGTGATTGATGGTGCGGAGGGTGCGGCCTATCTGCTGGATCAGGGTGACGTTGGCGCCCAGCTAAGCGTGCTTTACCGATACTCCGACCTCTTTGGTGCGCCCGAGCAAAAGCAAAGCGCTGCAACCGGCCCCATACAAAACACCAATGACGCGCCACGCGGCCAATTGCTCATTCTTGGTGAACCCGTGGAAAACAACACCCTGAGGGTGGTGACATCCGGCATCGAAGATGCGGACGGAATTGATGCGGCAACGGTGGCGGTGCAATGGCTGCGCGATGGGGTCGAAATCGCGGGCGCAAACGGGGTCGAACATGTGCTGACCCAGCTGGATGTCGGCGCAACGCTAGGCGTGACCTACTCTTACACGGATATTCATGGCACGCCCGAAGAGGTGGAGGCAACGCTGGCCGGGGCGGTGGCAAATGTGAACAACTCCGCACAGGGCGTGCCTGTGGTTCGCGGCAATATCGAACAGGGGGCGATGTTGTCTGCCGATCTGTCCGGTGTGCATGATCTCGACGGCATGGTCGCCGGAACCGGTGCAGTTCAATGGCTGCGCGACGGGGTCGAAATCGACGGGGCCACACAAACAACCTATTTGTTGGGCCAGGACGATGTCGGGGCGACGCTTTTTCTGCGGTACAGTTTCACGGATGCCTTTGGCGTGGACGAACAGGTGCTCAGCGTCGGCCATGGAGAGATCAGGAATGTCAACGATGCGCCGCAGGGGGTTGTGCAGGTCAGCGGGGATGTTTCGCAAGGGAACCTGCTGAGCGCCGTGGTGGCCGGAATTTCCGATGCGGATGGCATTGTGGACGGCACCGGCGCGCTGCAATGGCTGCGAAATGGAGCAGAGATCGACGGGGCAACAGGGCCGGCCTATCTTCTGGGTCAACTGGATGTCGGTGCAACGATGACGGTCCGGTACCGCTATACTGATGCCTTTGGCACAGTCGAGGAGGTGATTGGCCCACCCGCAGGTCCGGTCGAAAATGTGGATGATCTGCCGACTGGTCAGCTGCGCATTTCTGGTGCCTCCGTGCAGGGCAACACCCTGACCATCGACGCCACCGAAATTGCGGACAGCGACGGCATTGATCCTGGCACCATCGCGATCCAGTGGCTGCGCGATGATCAGGACATCGCAGGCGCGACGGGTGAGACCTATACCCTGGGCCAAAACGACGTCGGCGCGCGCATCACCGCCATCTATCAATTCAGCGACCTCTTTGGTGGCGGCGGCAGTTTGACAAGCGCGCCTTCGGAAAGGGTGCGCAACACCAATGACGATCCCGCAGGTGCCTTGCGGGTGACTGGCACGCCCCGAGAGGGGACATCCCTTTGGGTTGATACATCCGGCATCACCGACGCCGATGGCATTGATTCGGCCACCGCATCGCTACAATGGCTTCGCGGCGGCACCGAGATAGCAGGAGAGAGCGGCGACAGCTACACCCCCGGACAGCAGGACGCCGGGCAAGAACTGGCGGTGGCCTACCGCTACACCGACCGGTTTGGCGCGCTGGAAGAGGTCCGTCTGACCCTGGGTCCGGTCGAGAACGTGAACGATCCAACGCAGGGTGTCGTTGACGTCCTTGGCACAGGAATCGTTGGCACGGCACTGTCAGCCTATGCAGCATCGGTAACGGACAGGGACGGCATTGATCCGGCATCAATCAGCTGGGTGTGGCTGCGCCAATCCCCGGCGGGCGGCACCGCGGTGCCCATTCCGGGTGCGCAGGAGGCGACCTATGTTCTGACCCAGACCGACAGTGGCCAGATCATCACGCCAGAGTTCCGATACACTGACAACTTCGGAAACGACCATCGCACTATGGGACAGGGCATCTATGTCAACACTGACCCGGTCGGCGACCTGACCCTGACGGGGCAGGCCGTGCGCGGCCAGACACTTGTTGCCACTGCGGCCACCATTGCAGATGCCGAGGGCATTGAGGCTCAGACCGTGACATATCAATGGCTGCGCAATGACGTCGCCCTGCCGGGGGAAATTCGGGACAGCTATACCCTGACGCTGGCCGATGTCGGTGCCGAACTGGCGGTGCGGTTTTCTTATGTTGACGGGCGTGGTTTTGCGCAGACCGTGACCAGCGCACCACAGACCATCGCCCCGGCCGCCAGGGAAGTGGTCGGCACCATGCTGGCAGACACGCTTGAAGGCGGGATCGGAAATGACACGTTGTTGGCGGGCGACAGCGACGACACCCTGTTGCCCGGCGCAGGCGATGACATTGTCGATGGCGGGACCGGAAGGGATACTGCCGTTATTGCAGGCGATCAGGCCACCTTTACCCTGATGATCGGAGCAGAGGGTCCGGTGCTATCCGACAGGCGCGGCGATGAGGACGGCAGTCAGGGCACCGACAGCCTGCGCGGCATCGAGTTTCTGGATTTCGACAGCGAAATTCCACTTTTTGGCGAATCCCCGATGCCACTTGACGCATTTACCGGGGCGGCGGGCATCTCCGCCGCCCAATTCGAAGCGATAACAGAACTATATATCGCGTATTTCAACCGCGCACCCGACGCGATCGGGCTGCAATACTGGGCCACGTCGTTCAGCAACGGTTTCACCCTGCAACAAATGGCAACCAGCTTCTTTGCCCAGCCCGAAACCCGCGCAACCTATGCCGATGTCCTGTCACCCGACGGTCAGACCCTGACCAACGTGGGCAGTTTCGTCACTGCGGTCTACGGCAATGTTCTAGGGCGCGCACCCGACCAGGCCGGGTTTGAGTATTGGGTCGACAGGTTGGAAAATTACGCCGAAATCACGCCTGCCAATTTTATCCTGTCGTTGATTTTTGGTGCAAAATTCCCGTCCGAACCCACCGCGCAAACTGCGTTGGATCAGGCCTATCTGGCGGACAAGGCGGACATCGGCACCTATTTCGCGGCCATCAGGGGCATGAGCAATATCGACAATGCCCAGGCGGTGATGCAGTTGTTCAACGGATCAGAGGACAGCTTGCAGGCATCGGTGGCCCAGATCGACGCGTTTTATGAGGATGCGTTCAGGTCGGAGGGCGGGGAATTCCTGTTCCAGCTTGTTGGCATTCTGGACAATCCGTTTGCCGGGTTCTGATCTGCGCAGCCGACGCATGGTCCATCGCTGCGCCCTGCCCCATCACAAAGGGTCACCTGCCACCCCCGGCAAAGGCTTTGGGAAACCCCCGGCACCGGGGTCCGTCACATCCGCATGGTGGCCATCCCCGGCGTCATGGGTCACGACCTCGGGGGCATGTTACTGGCATGGCGGCGGCTGGTGCCGCAGGATGTTGTGACTGCTAGTCATAAGATGGCCAGGTATCCGACAATCGGTACCCCTCAGGCCAGGGGTCATCGGGATCAAGCATATGTTGATGCGTCCCCGTGATCCACGCTCGGCCAGTAATCTCCGGGATAATCGCCGCCCTGTCGCCGACCGTTGCCGTTCCGGCAATCTTTCCGTGAAATTCAGAGCCGATGATTGAACGCGCGGTAAACGTCTCTCCAACCCTCATCTGACCTGCCGCATGCAGCAACGCCATCCGCGCACAGGCCGCTGTCCCCGTAGGGGACCGGTCCACCTTTCCGGGCTGGATCGAAACGGCTGCTGTTGTTGTCAGGTGACTGCCCTGCCGCTCCAGAGGTCCGGCAAAAAGGCAAAACGAAAAATGATCCCACCCGGCATTTTCCGGATGATAAAAACGCAACTGCTGGTTTGCAGCATTGGTTATGCGAACACCAATTTCTGCAAGTTGGGCCGCTTCTGCGGCAACCAGTTTGAAACCCAGCGCCTCTGCGTTCACGACAACGAAACTATCACCACCATAGGCCGTATCCACCGCGAGGCCCCCAATCCCCGGAACCTGAAGCACCACGTCGGTGTCACCGGCAAACGAAGGCAAGTTCTGCACGGTTATGCTATGCGCTTTGCCATCACGACACGCAGCAGTAACCCGGACCAAGCCCCCCGGCGCCTCGAGAACCATTTTGGTCACGGGTTCCGTCATCGGTATGATCCCGCTGTCTAGCAACACGGTCGCAACACAGATCGAATTCGATCCGGACATCGGCGGTGTATCTTCCGGCTCCATGATGATCCAACCCATCTGGGCGTCGGGATGTTTGGGCGGCACCAACAGATTTACATGCCGAAACACCCCACCGCGTGGTTCATTCAGCACAAAGTTGCGCAGTGTCTGATCTCTGGCAATCCAGCTGCGCTGCTCCCATAGCGTATCACCCGGCGGTGGTGCGACCCCGCCGACGATGACATCCCCAACCTCACCCTCGGCATGGCACGACACAACATGAATTGTCTTTGTACTTCGCATTTGAAATGCCCGCTTGAACGATGATTGCTGGGTGCCAGCATGGTCAAATCATATCGCGAAAACAATGGCGTTCCATGTCTCCCGGAAACCTTGCATTTACGCGGGTAGCCAGGACATGTGCGCCTGTTCCTGCAAAACTGTTTACTGCAATCCGGACAGAGCATAACAATCAGGTGCTCGATGTAATTCCAGCGCCCCCTCGGTGGTGGGCCGCAACACCGTATCAGGACACTGCATGACCCCAAACATCATCATACACAACGGCAGCTTGATGACCTTTGACGTTGCTAGGCCATCCGCTCAGGCGCTTGCCATTTCAGACGGCAAGATAACGGCAGTTGGGCGTGATGCCGACATTTTGCCCCTTGCCGGACCGGAAACACAGATGATTGATGCGGCTGGTGCGACGGTCCTGCCTGGTTTCATCGACAGCCACGTACACCTGTTCGGCGGATCAGTCGAACTTGACTGTCTGAACCTTTACGGGGTGGTCGGTCTGGATGCCATGCGGGCCAAGATCGTACCCTATGCGCGTGCCAATCCGGACGACGCCATCGTTTTTTGCGTGATGGCGGATTATGGCATTTTGGGCACCGGCAAGACGCTTACGCGCCATGACCTTGACCAAATCCTCCGCGACCGGCCCCTGGCGATGTTTGCACCTGACCATCACACGATATGGGCAAACACCGCAGCGCTGAAGGCAACGGACCTGTTGCTGGGAGGGCCGGTCGATGCGGGTTCCGAGATTGTGATGGGCGACGATGGCCTTGCCAACGGAGAGTTGCTTGAACCCGGCGCTTACGGGCCTATCCTGAGCCTCACGCGGCATGGGGGGCGCGATATGTTGGGCCTGACAACTGGCAAAGACCCGGTGCCGCCAGCCACGCCTGAACAGCGCGAGATGGACAAGGTCGTGATTGCCAGAGGCCTCGCACATTGCGCGGAACAAGGCATCACAAGTCTGCATTTGATGGATGGGAACCGGTATCAGCTGGAACTGCTGTCTGAACTGGACGCGGAAGGTCGCCTGCTTTGCCGCTGCCGTGTGCCGTTCCATATGAAAGGCACGGATCCATTGGACCGAATAGCCGCTGAAGCTCCGGCATTGCGGGATGAATTTCAAGGCGACAAGGTCGCGTGCAGCCACGTCAAGATGTTCATTGATGGCGTCGTCGAAAGCGGCACCGCGTTGATGCTGCGCCCCTACCCCGGCGAGATGGGTGCCAATGACAATTCTGGCGACGAGGTCTTCACCCAAGACCACTTTGTCGCCTGTTGCACCGAGGCGGACCGGCTGGGGTTTCAGATCGCTGTGCACGCCATTGGCGATGCGGGCGTCAGGCGCACAATTGATGCGTTTGAAGCGGCGGCAGTTGCCAATGGAAAACGCGACAGCCGGCACCGGATCGAACACATCGAAGTGATCCATCCCGATGACATTCCGCGTCTGGCTGAGTTGGAAATCGTAGCGTCCCTGCAACCGGGCCACGCGCCTATCGGCCATATCTTTCCGCCCGGCGCGGTGGGGCACTATTTGCACCCCGATCAGATCGAAGGAGCTTATGCGTGGCAAACCATTCGGGAAACAGGCGCCAAAGTCATCTTTTCGACGGACTGGCCAGTGATCCCGGTGAACGTGATGGCAAATGTAAAAGCCGCAATCGCACCCCTGGACCTCGGCGAGGGTTGGGCGGATCAGACACAAAGCCTGCACGACACGCTTGCCAGCTACACCCGCGACAATGCCTGGGCCGAATTCAACGAGAATACAAAGGGCACACTAGCCGTAGGCATGACAGCAGACGTTGCAGTCATGAGCCATGATCTATTGCAGCTTGCACCCGAAAATATCACGATTGCGAATGCCGTGGCCGCAATTTGTGATGGAAAGATCACCTTTCAACGTCAAAAATGAGTGGATTCCTGCCCAACGGGCCTTGCATCCAGCGCGACCCGGATGGATCGCAAAGACCTGTCGATCCCTTGCCGGGAACCGGAGCCCCGATCAGGACGGTTTGGCCAAGAAGCGCGTGCTTGCTGCACCGGGCTACGGCCCTGCGGGCGGCGGCATTTTCGGGGAAATCTGACGTATCTGACGCCGCTTGAAATCGCGGGTTACACCACGTGATGCGATGGCCTGTGTCGCGGGTGTTCTCAGAGTTGTATTTGCCCCGGCATGGGACGTGAGCCGCAGCGGTGCCAATCAGAACCCAATTATTCTGAGGGGCTTGGAAAACACGTGGTTATGATGTGCCGTGCCGTGTAGAACGACCGATGCCGCCCCTCAGCCCAGCGATTTCCGCATCAGGATGAAAGGGCCTTCATCGTGCATCTGGAATTCCAGAGATTCATACCCAAGAGCGGCATAGAAATGCTGTGCCGTAACCGACGAATGCAACATGATTTCCGGAAGCGCGTTTTTGCGCGCCAACTCTTCCATCTTGTCCACAAGCACCTTGCCATACCCCTGTTCCTGATGCGTGGGATCGACGAACAGGGACCGCAGATAATCACCTTTCAGCCCAACAGTAGCGACTAGGTCGGCCCCAAGGAAACACAGGAATATCAGCTCCTCTCGAATTCTCTGAGCAACCTGTTCCGGTTCAAATAGGGCGCAGAGCAGGTCGATTGACCGTTGATCATAATCTTTGGCGTTTGATGTGCGAATGGTCCGCTTGATGAGCCGGCTGAGCACAACCGCGTCGGCTTTGGTTGCTGTGCGAAATTCAAGCGGCTTCATTTCTGCAAAATCTCACCTGACTCGGATATGCTGCATGCGAAGTATCGCGCTTTATCAACAACCGGGCAAGTGCGAACCGCGTGAACGTTTTACAGGGGTCAGGAGCGCACCGAGGGGGTGCGGAAATCTGGCGCAATTGCCCCCGTTGAGGGGTCGCGCCAGCGCTAACAGAGACCTGGCCAATCGAAAAGGTGATCTGGCGGAGGGAATGACTCGCTCCGCAATTCGGCTGTTTTGGCGTTTCGGATCGAGGCTAGACACCACGAAAATCTCTGAAAATTCGAGAAAAGTGTCCGACCCCTTGCCGATGGGCATCGCTCCATCGCGAAGGATCTGACATGTTTTCGATGCGGTGCGCCAAATTACGCCCGTCCCGCCTGTTTCGAACATAGCCTCAGAGCA
>CAXBKL010000049.1:0-25537 GCA_963976125.1 uncultured Sulfitobacter sp.
CTTGCCCAGGATCAACATGAAAAAGGGCATGACAAAGACAATTGCCACAGCATCGGCCAGAGGCAGATAGCGCAAGGCCGTGAACATCGCCGCAATGCCGATTATGTGCAAAACCGTGCGCAATCCGGTGAGCAAAAGGACGCGAGGCCGCATCCGCCAGAGCCGCCCCGATGCCCAGATCAGCGGGATCAGGATCAAGGCCTGCAATCCAAAACGGATCAGTACAACCTCCGTCAGGGGAATGGAATTGCCCAGCAGTTTTGCGACGGCATCTGCCATCGGGGCCAGAACACAAAAGCCAAGCATAAGCGTGATACCGAGGATGGGGCGATCAACTGTCATTCAGGCAGGCTATTTCGGAACGGAAGGCGACGCAACCCCCGGTTGTTCTCGGCCGGATTTTTTGCCCTTAAGCAGAAATCGAGGCAGCGCAGCTGGTTCAGGCAGCAGGCCGGCCCAGGGTCACCTGATTGCGTCCGCGATCCTTTGCCGCGTAGAGCGCCCTGTCCGCACGGGCGAGCAGTTCATCACCCTTGCCTGCGCGCCTGCACGCCGCCCCGTCCGATGCCGTGCTGACCGCCATGCCGATGCTGATGGTTACATCAATTGGCGTCGCGGTGCCGGGGACGTCAAAGGGTTGCCTGGAAATCGCGTCACAAATCCGAAGGGCGGCGGTTTGGGCTTCGTCAAGACTTGTGCCGGGCATCACGATCAGGAATTCTTCTCCGCCGATGCGCGCAGCGAGATCGCTTGGGCGCAGGCACCGGCGCAGACGGGCCGCAACCTCGACCAGCACCGCATCACCGGCGGCATGGCCATAAAGGTCATTGATCTGCTTGAAATGGTCAAGGTCAGCGGCAAGAACCGCAAAGTCACGGTCCGTGGCGCCGGCGTGATCTGCTGTACGGGCCAGATGTGGCATGGCATATCGCCTGTTGTGCAGTCCGGTCAGCGGATCAAAAACGGCGGCCTGCAATCCCGTGCGCACGGTGCGGCGCAGTTGTTCGGCCATGCGGATACGGCGAATGACGGTCCTGAGCCGCAAGGACAGTTCCGCCAGATCGAACCCGTCGGTCATCAGATCATCCGCGCCCATGTCCAGCGCATTTGCCGACACGCCGGTATCGGGCTGGGTCTGCAGCACAAGGATACCTGCATGGCGGGTTGCCGCATTGGCCCGCAACGCCGAGACGAAGCGAAGGGCAACCACCGCCTCCCCGGTATCCCGCGGCAGCACCAGCACAAAGACGTCCGGAACCGTCGAGCCTTCAAGCTGGCGCATGACATCGCCCGGATCGGCGAGGCTCAGCTTCATTCGTAATGTCGGGCGCATCTGCATCGCACAGCTGCGCAGCAAGGTGCGGTCGGCGCAGACCAGCATGCAATGGGCCTGATCGGCGAACCCGGCCCCCGGTTCGGCCAACCCCAGCGCGCGGGTGGTGTCCTCGCGCAGATGCCATTCACTGGCCGCGACATGGGCGCGGATCAGGCTGCGGGCACGGCCCAGCAGCAGCGTTTCATCAGGCAGCCAGGTCAGCACATCGCGCGCGCCCGCCTTGAGGGTCGCAATCCGGTCAGCCCGCGACGGATCGCGGGTGATGGCCATCACCGGGACATGGTTCGGGCCGAACTCCTGCTTGAGGCGATGGCAGAACCGTGCCGCTGTGCCGTCAGGCAGATTCATCGCACATATGACCAGATCCGGGCTATCAACCGCCACCCTGTCCAGCGCCTCCGCGACGGTATGGGCATATAACACATCGTAAAAGGCTGCCTGCAGTTTTACCTTGAGCACAATGCGGTTTGTGGCAAGAGAGTCCACAACGAGGATCTTACCTTGCACAGCGCCACCGGGATAATGTGAAAGAAACGGTTTTCATGACCCATTGTTTGATCTTATTGGTTAATAAAGCGTTTCCGACTGAGCCAAAATCAGGTGAATGATGTCCTACACCCAAGATGCAGCCGAGACCTTTGCCCTGCGGGCATTGGGCTGGCTTGCCACCAACCCCGATCTGCTGCCGGTTTTTCTGGGCAGTACCGGCGCAAGCGAGACAGATATCAAGACCCACGCCGCCGATCCGGTATTTCTGGCGGCGGTCCTTGATTTTCTGATGATGGACGATGCCTGGGTGGTCGCATTCTGCGATCAGGCCAAGCTGCCATATGACCACCTTCTGGCGGCGCGCGCGGCCTTGCCGGGTGGCGCGGAGGTGAATTGGACATGACCCGGATCAAGGCGCTTTTGTTCGACAAGGACGGAACATTGTTTGATTTTGCGACCACATGGGAGGCTTGGGCGGAGGCATTCCTGATGCGCGCTTGCTCGGGGGATCGTGACCGCGCCGGAAAGGTGGGCCGCACGGTCGGGTTTGATCTGAAAAATCGCCAGTTTGCCAAGGACAGTGTTGTCATTGCGGGCACGCCGGGGGAGGTGACGCAGGCGCTCCTGCCGCATTTCCCGGAAATGACCGCGGCGGCCCTTGATAGGTTGTTGAACGATGAGGCCGAGGCCGCGCCACAGGCGCAGGCGGTGCCGCTTGCTCCCTTGCTGACCGACTTCCGTGGCAGGGGGCTGCATCTGGGCGTAGCGACCAATGACGCAGAGCGCCCCGCGCGGGCGCATTTGCATCAGGCGGACATCACCGGCTTTTTCGACTTTATTGCCGGCTACGACAGCGGCCACGGTGCAAAACCCGCACCAGGCCAGATGCTGGCCTTTGCCGACCAGATCGGCATTCCGACCGGCCAGATTGCAATGATCGGAGACAGCACCCATGACCTCAGGGCCGGGCGGGCCGCCGGTATGGTCTGTGTCGGCGTGCTGACCGGCATGGCGGATCATGCCACGCTGGATCCTTTTGCGGATGTGGTGCTGACTGACATCGGCCATTTGCCTGACTGGCTGGACAGCCGAAGCCGCGTGTAGCGGCCATCGCGGCGGCGGTGTTCGGCGGCCGCAGCAGAGCCAGCGCCGGACCTAACCGATTGATCATCCGCAGAGCCTGTAGTGGGAAAACGACAATTCGCGTCGTGAATGGAAAGGATGCGACCGTTTTCATTGGGCCTTTATGTGTCCAGACATCAGGAGAATGGCAAGATGGCACAGGAAACCAGGCGCAGAACCCGTGGCGGCGGACGGGCAGGGGCGCAGGACAGGCGCGGTACTGCGGTTATCGAACAGATGCCGTGGAATCCCCCGACCAACATTGATGCGCCGACCGAACCGCTTGGCCCGGAAGGGGTCGAGGCCATTCACGATGGTGCCATGCGCATCCTCGAAGAGATCGGTATCGAATTCCTGAACGAGGAAGCCCGTGACATTCTGGCCCGGGCCGGGTGCCGGATTGACGGCGACAACGTGCGCATGGGGCGCGACTTCGTGATGGAATGGATCGGCAAGGCCCCGTCCACCTTCACTCTGACCCCTCGCAATCTGGATCGAAAGATCACCATCGGCGGCAAGAACATTGTGTTTGGGAATGTTTCCTCACCGCCGAACTATTGGGACATGGCAATTGGCAAAAAGGTGCCCGGCACCCGCGAGATGTGCCGCGATCTTCTGAAGCTGACCCAGTATTTCAACTGCATTCACTTTGCCGGCGGCTATCCGGTAGAGCCGGTGGATGTGCATGCCTCGGTGCGCCATCTGGATGTTCTTTATGACAAGCTGACGCTGACTGACAAGGTGATGCATGCCTATTCGCTGGGCAAGGAGCGTGTCGAGGACGTGATGGAAATGGTCCGCATCGCCGGCGGCCTGAGCCACGACGAATTTGACGCAAGCCCGCGCATGTATACCAACATCAATTCGACCTCGCCTTTGAAACACGATTTTCCGATGATGGATGGATGGATGCGGATGGCCCGCCGGGGACAGGGGCTTGTCGTGACGCCCTTCACGCTTGCCGGTGCCATGGCACCGGTCACGATGTCGGGGGCGGTGGCGCAATCGCTGGCCGAGGCGTTGTGTGCGGTCGTTCTGGCTCAGATCATCCGGCCCGGTTGTCCGGTTGCGATCGGCACCTTTACATCCAACGTCGATATGAAATCCGGTGCGCCTGCATTTGGAACGCCGGAATATATGCGGGCCACGCAAATGACCGGCCAGATGGCGCGTTTTTATGACCTGCCGATGCGGTCGTCCGGGGTCTGTGCTGCCAATGTTCCCGATGGTCAGGCGATGTGGGAAACGTCCAATTCGCTTTGGGCTGCGGTCCAGTCGGGGACAAATATGGTCTACCATGCCGCAGGCTGGCTCGAAGGTGGCCTGATTGCATCGCCCGAGAAATTCATCATGGACTGTGAAGTTCTGCAACAGATCCAGCGCTATATGCAGCCCCAGATTTGCGCCACCGGACCCGATGAAATCGCATTGGACGCCATCAAGTCGGTGGGCAGCGAGGGCCATTTCTTTGGCATCCAACACACCCAGGACCGATACACCGAGGCCTTTTATCAGCCATTTCTGTCGGATTGGAAAAACTACGAAGGCTGGGAGGCCGCAGGTGCGATCTGGACGCCGGAACGCGCCCATCACATGTTCAAGGAGATCACCGGCAGCTTTGAGGCCCCGGCCATGGATGAAGCCATCCGCGAAGAGTTGGCGGAATTTGTGACCCGCCGGAAGGCCGAAGGCGGGGCGCCGACCGACTTCTGACCGGACTGTTTCCTGCCCGATGTCGCCGCCCTGCGCCGGGGCATCGGGTAAGATGGCAGTCGATTCCCGCAGGGGTTGAAAGCGACGTCTGAATACCTAAAATCCCCGATATTCGCCTATTCTTAAGGGTTATCACCGATCTTCGCCGTGGGGACGAGCGGGAGAGTATGCGTATGCACGGGTTGATAAACCGAACCATTCAACAATTTGTCTGTGACACCTATGGCGTTCCGGTCTGGGAGGACATCTGCGCCCGCATTGGGCTTGAGTTCACCGACTTCGAGGCGATGCTGAGCTACGAAAAAAGCTATACCTCCGACTTATTGACCGCGATGGCCGATGTTGTGGGACGGCCCCGCGCCAGCATGATGGAAGACCTTGGAACCTATTTGGTGACCGCACCGGGATTTGACGCGGCACGGCGGCTGCTGCGGTTTGGCGGCGTGAATTTTGTGGATTTTCTGCATTCTCTTGACGATCTGCCGGACCGGGTTCGGCTGGCGGTTTCCGATCTGTATCTGCCGGCGCTGGAACTGCATTCACATGCCGACAACCGGTTCAGCCTGCGGTGTATGGCCGACATCTCCGGCTATGGCCATGTGATGATGGGGATATTGCGGGTCATGGCGGACGACTATGGCGCACTGGCGTGGCTTGACCACGCTGGCGGGTCTGCTGGTGTTGAAACGATCTCCATCTCTCTTGTTGCGGCCGATTTTGCCGAAGGCCGTCATTTCGATCTGGGGGCCAGGGCCGGATGACAACATCTCCTCTCCTTTCCCCGACGGTTCTGGATGTGCTGTGCCCGATGCACGTTGTTGTCGATGCCACCGGCCATGTGACCCACGCCGGTCCCACGGCACAGAAACTGTGGCCCTATGCCCCGTTGGAAGGCACCCGGTTTCTCGAGGTTTTTTGCGTCAAACGCCCTCGGGCCATCAGCAACATGCATGACCTGACCCACGCTGCGGACCGCAAACTGCACCTTGAAATCCGCAATGCCGAACGCACGGCCCTGAAAGGGATACTGGTGCCGTTTGACAGCGCCGGCGGCAGCATCATCGTCAACCTCGGTTTTGGCATCTCGGTGATTGACGGGGTACGCGACTATGCCCTGACCAACGCCGATTTCGCGGCAACAGATCTTGCCATCGAAATGCTCTATCTGGTGGAGGCAAAGACCGCCGCGATGGAGGCATCCCGCCGTCTGAACCTGCGCCTTCAGGGGGCGCGGGTCGCAGCCGAAGAACAGGCCTATACCGACACGCTGACCGGTCTCAAGAACCGTAGGGCGCTTGACACTGTCCTGACCCGCCTTCTCAGCACGCCGTCGCAATTTGCGGTGATGCATATTGATCTGGATTACTTCAAGGCGGTGAACGATACGCTGGGTCATGCGGCGGGCGATCACGTCCTGCAATTGGTCGCGCGGATCATGGTCGAGGAAACCCGCGCCAGTGATACGGTGGCGCGGGTTGGGGGGGATGAGTTCACCGTTGTGCTGCCCGATGTGCACAGCGAAAAGACCCTGCGCCGCATTGGTCGGCGCATTATCGACCGAATGGAAGAACCGATCCCCTTTCAGGGCGAAGACTGCCGCATATCGGCAAGTATCGGCACGGTCTGGGTGCGCCCCGAAAATGCGGCAACAATGGAAGAAGTGTTGGCTGATGCGGATTTGGCGCTGTATGCGTCCAAACACGCGGGCAGAGCACAACAAACCCTGTATACCCCGGCCTTGCGGGCGGCGGCCAATCGGGTACAGGCCCCGCAGGAACACAAGGGCCAGACGGGATGAGCCGGCGCCGCCCGGTGGCGGCTGTTCTGTCCTGACCTGATAACCTCCCAAAAGTGTCGGCAAAAGAAGAGCATTTTCTGTCGCGTCTTGATATGCATCGGGTGTGCGCCTGTCCTTGCGCACTTCAACTCGACTGCCGCAAGAGGGTCCATGACACCGATATTCGCGTTTGAAGGCATTTATACGCCCATAATCACCCCGCTTGCCAACGACGGCAGCTTCAACCTTGATGCCCTGGCCGATCAGGTCGAACATCTGGTCTCTGCAGGAGTACATGGGATCATTTCGGGCGGTTCAACGGGCGAAAACTATGCCCAGACCGTTGAAGAACGCCTGAGACTTGCGCGCTTCACCTGCGAGCGGATCAACGGGCGGTTGCCGATGATTGTGGGGACCGGCAGCATGCGCACGGCAGATTCAATTGCCCTTGCCAGCGGTGCGCGCCAGATGGGAGCCGATGCGATCCTTTTGGGCACCCCGCCCTATGCGGTCCCAACCGAACGTGAAAACGCGCTGAATGCCCTGGCCATCGACCGCGCGGCGAACCTGCCGGTGATGCTTTATAACTATCCGGGCAGGATGGGCGTGAACATGGGCGAAGAATTCCTCGACCGGGTGGGGCGCTCCCGCAACATCTGTGCGATCAAGGAAAGCTCCGGGGACATCAATCGGGTGCATCTTCTGGCCCGCGATTATCCGCATATCCAGATGTCATGCGGCATGGACGATCAGGCACTGGAGTTCTTTGCCTGGGGCGCACGGTCCTGGGTCTGTGCGGGGTCGAATTTCCTGCCCCGCGAACATGTTGCACTCTATCAGGCCTGTGCCGTTGAGGGGGATTTTGACAAGGGTCGCCGGATCATGTCGGCGATGATGCCGCTGATGCGGGTGCTGGAGCAGGGTGGCAAGTTTGTACAATGTGTCAAACACGGCACCACCATGGCAGGTGTAAACACGGGCGGCATGATGCCGCCACTCAAGCCGTTGAACAAAGACGACAAAAGGGCGCTGGAACAGGTGGTCCGAGTGCTGAAATCGACCATCGCTGACATCTTGAGGGACTAAGATCATGGGATTGCTCACAAAAGAAGAATATACGGCACTTGCCGGTGCGATGGAATTTGCCACCACTGCGTTTGTGGACGGCGGTTATCGACCCGCGGCATCGGGCCGGACCTTTGAAACGGTGAACCCGGCAACGGGCGCGGTATTGGCACAGATTGCCGCCTGCGGGGTCGAGGACGTGGATTTTGCGGTCGCCAAGGCACGGGAGGCTTTCGAGGACGGGCGCTGGCGCAATCTGCACCCCAGCACCCGCAAGGAAGTCCTGATCCGTTTTGCGAAACTGCTTGGCCGGAATGTGCGGGAACTTGCGGTGATGGAAAGCCTCGACAGCGGGAAAACCATTTTCGATTGTGAAACCGTGGACCTTCCAGAGGTCATCCATTGCATCAAGTGGCACGCCGAAGCCATTGATAAGATGTACGATCAGGTGGCACCAGCGTCCGACGATCATATTGCCCTGGTGGTGCGTGAACCCATCGGGGTTGTCGGCCTTGTGTTGCCATGGAACTTCCCCTTGCTGATGCTGGCATGGAAAATCGCGCCTGCGCTGGCCGCCGGGTGTTCGGTCATTGTAAAACCGGCGGAAGAGACCTCGCTTACCGCCCTGCGGGTGGCTGAGCTGGCCTATGAAGCGGGCGTTCCGCGCGGTGTGCTGAACGTCCTGCCGGGGAGCGGCCCCGAGGTTGGCGAACCGATTGGCCGCCACATGGACATCGACATGGTCAGCTTTACCGGATCAACGGCCACGGGAAAGCGGTTCCTCAATTATGCGGGCGAAAGCAACGCCAAGGAAGTGGTGCTGGAAATGGGCGGCAAGAACCCCTGCATCGTGATGGAGGATGCCGAAAACCTCGATCGGGTGGCGGCGCATGTCGTGAACGGCGCGTTCTGGAACATGGGCGAAAACTGTTCTGCGATCAGCCGCCTGATTGTACATTCTGCGGTCAAGGCGGACCTGCTTGAACGTATCGAGTCACATCTGCGGGAATGGCCGCTGGGCGATCCTCTGGATCCGGAAACGCGGCTTGGTGCGATGGTATCAAAGATGCATTTTGACAAAGTTGCCAGCTATTTGGACGGTGATCCTCATGCAATTTTTGGTGGCAAGACGAAGCTGGGGGCCTTTGTCGAGGCAACCGTGCTCGAAGCGCCAGACAGGGCGCACAGGTTGGCCCGCGAAGAAATCTTTGGCCCGGTCCTGACAGTGATGGAGGTCAACTCCTTTGACGAGGCGATAGCGGTGGCAAATGACACTGACTATGGCCTGTGCGCGTCGCTGTTTACCGCAAATGGCAAACGCGCTTTGCGCGGGGCGCGGATGCTCAGGGCCGGCACCGTCACCGTAAACAGCTACGGCGAGGGTGACATTTCCACGCCCTTTGGCGGCTACAAGCAGTCGGGTTTTGGCGGTCGGGACAATTCGATACATGCACATGACCAATATACGCACCTCAAAACGATCTGGATTGATCTGGCGGACGACGAAGATGAGGCCGTATCGTGATGCGGGTCGGTTTTGTCGGCACAGGGGAAATCGCTGCGGCGATGGTGAATGGTCTGGCCGGGCAGGGCTATGAAATATGGGTGTCGTCCCGAAATGCAGCGACGGCGCAAAAGCTGACCGAGACGGTACCGGGCGTCCACATCGGGGAGAATGCCGAGGTTGTTGGCCGGTCGGATGTGGTTTTTCTATGCCTGATGGCGGATGTCGCCCGCCGGGTGCTGCCTGGGCTTGAGTTTCGGGCGGACCAGGCGGTTATTTCCGTTATGGTTGATGTCGCGCTTGATGAAGTGAGCCACCTGTGCACCCCGGCGAGCGATATTTCTGTGACCATTCCACTCAGCGCTGTGGCCACTGGCGGGTCGATGTTGCCGGTCTTTCCGGGGTCCACTGCGTTGGACAGGTTGTTCGGGGCGCGCAACACGGTTGTCACGGTCACCTCCGAGGCGGCGCTCAATGCGCATTTTGCTGGCAGCGCGCTCTCTGCCCCCCTGATCGCCCTGATGCAGACGGGGGCCAGATGGCTGGCCCAACAGACCGGTGATGCACAGGCGGCCGAGGCCTATGTTGCCGGGGTCTTTGCGGGTTTCCTGCGCCAGATGTCCGAACAGGGCGCGGATTTCGAGACCCTGCTGGGCACCCTTGCGACCGAAGGTGGTCTGAATGCGAGCCTCAAGACACATATGGAAGAGGCGGGCACTCATGACGCCCTGAGTGCGGGGTTGGACGCATTGAAGCCGCGGCTGGGACTTTAGGGGCATAGACCCACAGGGCGGCTTGTTCTATCACCCCAGACATGATGGGAATTTTCAACGGTTTTCGCGGGTTTCGACAGCGCGCGGCAGAAAAGCGCCGCAAGGCGCGGTTTGCCCAATCGGTGCGGCATGTTCATGGGCCCGAGCAACTGGACGGCGGGCCAAATGACATTGTGGCCATCGTCATGGTGCGCAATGCAGCCGGCTATCTGGATGCATTTTTCGACCAATATCGCGCCATGGGCGTGGATCATTTTGCCTTTTTCGACAACGGGTCAACCGACGACACCATCGCGCGCATCGCGTCCCGGGCCGGTACGGTGGTGGATCAATGCGATCTGCCACTGGCCGACTATCTCGACCTGATGCGGGCCTATCCCGCGCAGCGCTATGTTCAAAACCGCTGGTGCCTGAATGTCGAGGTGGACGAAATCCTTGATTTCGAAGGGCGCGCGCAGATCGGGATTGACGGGCTGGTGCGGTACTTGTCTGAAATAAATGCCACGGCATTTGTCGCGCAAACTCTTGATATGTTTCCTAAAACGCCACTGAGCGACATGGGACCAATGACATTCGACGATGTTCTGAGCGAGTTCATCTATTTCGACGTCAGCGCATTGGAACATTTCGATTATCATAGCCCGGACATCCCCTTTGCACCGCTTCTGGCCCACAATGACCTGACCGTTGATGGGATCGAGGTCTTCTTTGGCGGTATTTGGCGCAAGGTGTTTGACGAAAGCCGCTGTCTGACCCGGCATCCGCTGGTGTTCAACGGTCCGGGTGTGGCGATGACGGCACATCCGAATGCCCCCACCGGTGTCCAGGTCGGTGACATCACCGGGGTGCTCAGAAATTACCGTTTTGCGGGCAGGGCGCTGGCCCAGAGCGCGTCGGCCCCGTTGTTTTCTTTGGATGCGCGGCGCTGGAACCGGGTTGAACTGCTGACCCGCGCGGGCATCGTCAACGGCTCTGACGGGTATCGCCGGTTTCTCGCTCAGGTGGCGGCATGAGCATCGCGGCGGTTGTGATCGGGCGCAATGAAGGGGCGCGGTTGATTGCCTGTCTTGAACGTCTGGCGGGGCGGGTTGATCGGATCATCTATGTTGATTCCGGCTCCACCGACGGATCGCTTGAGGCCGCCGGGGACGCCGGGGCCACGGTTGTTGCGCTGGATATGGGCCAGCCTTTCACCGCTGCGCGTGCGCGAAATGCCGGGCTGGCGACCCTGCCGGATACGGTCGACTTTGTTCAGTTCCTTGACGGAGACTGCGCCCTGCGTGGTGGCTGGATCGAAACTGCGCTGCGGTTTTTGCACGATAATCCGGAGTGTGCTGTGGTTTGCGGCCGGCGGCGTGAACGACACCCGGAAAACTCGATTTACAACCGGTTGATTGATTTGGAATGGGACACGCCCATTGGCCCGGCCAAAGCCTGTGGGGGCGACGCGCTGATGCGGGTGGCGGCGCTGCGCGGCGTTGATGGCTATCGCGATACGCTGATTGCCGGAGAAGAGCCGGAGCTGTGTGTGCGCCTGCGTCAGGCCGGATGGGGGATTTGGCGACTGGACGCCGAGATGACCTGGCATGATGCTGATCTCACCCGTCTGGCTCAGTGGTGGCAGCGCAGCAAAAGGGCAGGGCATGCCTTTGCCGAAGGAGCGGCCCTGCATGGGGCGGCACCGGAACGACATTGGGTGGCCGAAACCCGGCGTGCGCTTGTGTGGGGGGGCGGCTTGCCCGCATCGATCCTTCTGGCGGGAATTTTTGTCACCCCTTGGGCATTTATCCTGTTGCTGATCTATCCGGCCCAGGTTTTGCGGCTGTCCCGGAACCATGGGCTGTCTTGGGCATTCTTTACAACATTGGCCAAATTTGCCGAGGCGCAGGGCGCGTTGAAATACTACCTGCGCCGAGGGCCTGCGCGGATCATCGAATACAAGTGACCCGGCTAACGGCGGCTCCGCGCTGCGTCGAGCGCAAGGCCCGGCAGGATGGCAAAACACCTGGCATATCGCGGGATCATCCGGCGCGGGCTTTGCAGCGCGCGCCACAACCATTCAAGTGCGAACATGCGCATGATCTTCGGGGCACGGACCTGATGCCCTGACAAGAAATCGAGGCCCGCGCCAATGGAGGCAAACCCGACATTGGGCGCCTTTTCCCGGCCCCGCGCGGCAAAGATTTCCTGTTTGGGCGCGCCCAGTGCGATGAAACACAACGCGGCACCGCTATGCGTGAGATCCGTCAAGATGTCATCGGCTGCTGCGCCCTGGGGATCAAATCCGTAAGGCGGCGCGTGCAGGAACAATACCCGCAAGCCCGGCGTTCGTTCAATCAGCGCCGCCGCCGCCCCTTCGAGTGCTGCGTCACTGCTGCCGATCAACGCAATGGGCGCATCAAGTTCTGCACAGATGGCGCAAAGCGGCAGGATAAGGTCAGAGCCGGGCATCAATTCAAGGGGGTGCCGGGCAAGCTGTGACAACCAGACCACGGGCCTGCCATCGGCGACGATCAGGTCATGGGCGCGGTAAGCCTCAAGAAATTCCCCGTCGACCGGCAATTTGGTCAGATGATCCAGATTGAGCGTCGCCAATGCGAATCCCGTTTGGCGTGTCAGATGATCCCGTACGGTCTGAAACAATGCCGCCCGAGTGGCGATATTGACCTCTACTTCATGACCAGTCTTGCCAAATTTCAAAGCGCGCTCCTTGGCCTTGCTGTTGCCTTACTGCCTCAGGTGGTGCAGGCAATTCAAAAAATATCTTTATAAAACAATGCTGTGCGGTATGGTATTTTGGCGGTTGCAACATTTGAAGGGGAAACTAGCGGGATGACACCTCTGGGGCCAGATGCTATTTTGGCAGGCTCAAACAAAAGGTTAATCCGTCACGTATGGGCAACGCGCTTGCAAATCTGATGCTGGTGATCTGGCCTGTGGTCTGTCTGGTGATGTTTCGCACCATGCGGCTTGAACGGGCGTTGATCTGGTCGATCCTCGGCGGGTATCTGTTCCTGCCGCCGCTGACGGAATTCAACCTGCCCTTTGTGCCGGACATGGACAAGGTGACCATCCCGAATCTGTCTGTGCTGCTGATCTTGATGTTTGCAATGAAGGAAAAGCTGCAGCTCTGGCCGCACTCGCGGACTGCGCTGGTGCTGGTGACCGGGGTGATCCTCAGTGCGGTGCCCACGGTTCTGACCAACCGTGATCCGATCCTGTTCGAAGTGCTTCGGGACGCCGAGCCGATCATCTTTATCGTGGACTATATTCCGGGCCAGTCCTTGCGTGACCTGGGCTCTGCGTTGGTGGGGCAGCTGCTCATTATCGTACCTTTTCTGCTGGCGCGGCAATTCCTGTCTTCGGATGAGGGCCTGCGCGAAATCCTGCTGGCTTTGATGATCGGCGGGGTTGTGTATTCCATCCCGTCCCTGATCGAAATCCGCTTCAGCCCGCAGATGAACGTCTGGGTCTATGGTTTTTTCCAGCATGACTTTCAACAGATGGTCCGTGAAGGCGGGTTCCGACCGATTGTCTTTCTGCCCCATGCGCTCTGGCTGGCTCTGTTTATGGTGATGGCCCTTCTTTCCTGTGCTGCGCTGGTCCGTGAAACCCCGGCGCTGGACCGGTGGAAAATGCTGCTGTTGGTGGCCTACCTGATGATGATGGTGGTGCTCTGCAAGAGCCTCGCCTCACAGCTTTACGCCATAGCGCTGCTGCCGGTGGTGCTCTTTCTTCCGGCACGTTGGCAGATCAGGCTGGCCTGCCTTTTCGGGCTGATTGCTGTCGCCTACCCGATGCTGCGGAACGCCCATTTGATTCCGCTGGACTGGATACTTGAAAAAGCAGGGGAAATCAGCGCCGACCGCGAACAATCCCTCTGGTACCGGTTCCGCAACGAAGAGCAGTTGCTTGATCGTGCAGCGGAAAAGCCGCTGTTTGGCTGGGGGGCCTGGGGGCGCAACCTGTTCCGGGATCCGGAAACCGGCATAATCCTGACAATCCCCGATGGCTACTGGATCATCGCGTTCGGGTCGTTTGGCTGGCTGGGATATGTTTCGGAGTTCGGGCTTCTGGCCCTGCCACTGCTGCTGATCTGGCTGTCGTTGCGCAAGGATGCGCCGATGTCGCCTTATGTGGCGCCGCTCTGTCTGATCCTTGGGATCACCATGATCGACATGTTGCTGAATGCGACGCTGACGCCGGTGATCTGGATGGTGGCGGGGGCCATTCTGGGCCATGCGGAGCAGCGGATGCCACGCAGTGTCAAACCGCCCCGGTACCCCTTGCACGGGGCCATTCAGGGCGAAAAGGCCGGCCCGCCGGGTAAGCGCACGGTGCTTTGATTTCAATGGGCTCAGCACGCTAAAACACGGGGAATTTGTGCCGATTGTTTCCATTGTGGCAACATCCGCTCTTCGGCAATCTGCGAACGCTGTTCAGGTCAGGTCTGAAAACAAGTCACAAATTTGATATTCGTCCTTGAAAGCCACGGGGTTGCGGGAATTGCGGCACAAAATTGCCTCAATTTTCGGGTTTTACCATTGGTGAATGAATAGAGCAGTTTGAAGGACGCCCGCCTGTCTTTGTGCAGATAATTTTGTGGGGTGAAGCAGATGGTCAACAAAAAACGCATTGCCCCGAACGGGGAAGACATCGCAATTGTCGGCATGTCGGTCAACGTCCCCGGCGCCGATGGGGTGGATGCCTATTGGGCCAACCTGCGCGACGGCGTTGAATCGATCCGCCGCCTGTCCGAGCAGGAGTTGTTGGACGCCGGCGAAAGTGCCGAAAAAATGGCGCGCAAGAATTATGTCCCTGCCGCAGCTGTGCTGGAGGGTTTTGACACCTTCGACCCGGATTTCTTTGGCTTCTCGCCAAAGGACGCGGCGATCCTTGATCCACAGCACCGCAAGTTCCTTGAAGTGGCATGGGAAGCGATGGAACAGGCCGGACATCCGCCCGAAACCATCAGTGGCCCGGTAGGTGTCTATGCGGGCTGCGGCATGGGCAGCTATTTTTATTTCAACATCTGCTCGAACCCCGATCTGGTTGACGATGTCGGCATGTTTTTGTTGCGCCATACCGGCAACGACAAGGATTTCCTGTCGACCCGTGTCAGCCATGTGTTTGACCTCAAGGGGCCATCCATAAACCTGCAGACGGCCTGTTCCACATCGCTGGTGGCGATCCATTATGCCTGTCAGGCGCTGCGCGCGGGCGAAATCGACATGGCGCTTGCCGGTGGTGTGACCATCGAATTGCCGCAGGGGCACGGGTATGAATTCAAGGAAAACGAAATTCTGTCGCCGGACGGTCATTGCCATGCATTCGATCATCGCGCGCAGGGAACGGTTTTTGGCTCTGGCGCGGGCGCAGTGGCCTTGCGACGACTCAGTGACGCGATTGCCGATGGGGATCACATCTGGGCGGTGATAAAGGGGTCTGCGGTCAACAATGATGGTGCGGCCAAGGCGGGCTATCTGGCCCCGTCGGTTGACGGCCAGACCGCCGCCATCTCGCAGGCGCTGGACGCCGCAGGGGTTGCGGCGCAAAGCATCGGTATGGTCGAATGCCACGGCACCGGCACCTATCTGGGTGACCCGATCGAGGTGGCCGCGCTCACCGAAGCTTATCGGGCACAGACCGACGCCACGGATTTTGCCCGCATCGGGTCGGTCAAGACCAACATCGGCCATCTGGACACCGCTGCCGGTGTCGCAGGGCTGGCCAAGACAGCCCTTGCCCTGCATCACAAGCAAATTCCTCCGTCGCTGGGCTACCAGGCACCCAATCCTGCCATTCCTTTCGACGGCAGCCCGTTCCGGGTGAACGACGTGCTGACCGATTGGGCTGCGGCCGAAACACCGCGGCGCGGGGCGGTGAATGCGCTGGGCGTTGGCGGCACAAATGCCCATGCCATCCTCGAAGAGGCCCCGGCACGTGCGGTTTCCGAAGAAAGCGACTGGCCGTTTCATGTCTTGTGCATCTCGGGTGCATCCAAGGCCGCGCTGGATGCAAATACCGCCCGATTGGCGGCGCACCTGCGCGCCCATCCAGAACAACCGCTCGCGGATGTTGCCCATACGTTGAAGAACGGTCGGCGCGCCTTTGAAAAGCGCCGCGTGGTGGTGGCAGAAACCCATCTCGAGGCGGCAACCCTGCTGGAAAGCGCAGACAGCCGCCGGGTCTTTACCCACAGCAGTCTGGGTGACGCGCCGGACGTCGTGTTCATGTTCCCCGGTGGGGGCGCCCAATACGCCGGCATGGCGCGTGATCTTTATGAAACCGAGCCGGTTTTTGCCGAATGGATGGATCGGGGGCTGGATCATCTTCAATCCCAGCTTGCCTATGACATCCGGGCGCTATGGTTGCCGCAGGACGGGCAGGGTGAAGAGGCGTCGCAGACGCTGAAAAAACCTTCGGTGCAATTGCCGCTGATTGCGATTGTCGAATACGCGCTGGCGCAGCTTTGGCTGTCATGGGGCGTGCGGCCTGCTGCGATGATCGGCCACTCGATGGGGGAAAACGTCGCGGCCTGCCTTGCGGGCGTGATGCGTTACGAAGACCTGATTGATCTTGTCCTGCTGCGTGGCCGTCTGTTCGACGAAGTGCCACAGGGCGGCATGCTCAGCATTTCCGCGCCCCTTTCGGTGATTGAGCCTTTGCTGGGTGATGAACTGGACATCGCGTCGATCAACGCGCCCGAACTGATTGCGGTATCTGGCCCGCAGGTGGCGCTTGATGCGATGCAGTCACGGCTTGAGGCAGCCGGGCTGGATTTCCAACGCATTGCGATCGACATTGCCGCACACAGCCGGATGCTGGAGCCGATCCTGGACCGCTACCGTGAATTTCTTGCAACACTGGAGTTGCAGGCACCTGACCTGCCATTTGTGTCCAACCGGACCGGTGCCATGATTGCCGCAGAACAGGCCACCGATCCCGACTATTGGGTCGGGCAATTGCGCAATACCGTGCTTTTTGCCGATGGCATCACGACGCTTTCCACAGGGCGCAGGCGGGTCTTTCTTGAAGTAGGCCCCGGCAAGGCGCTCAGCGCGCTGGCGCAGATGAGCGACGGCGTCGATGCCGGACAGGTCATCTCAAGCCTGCGTCATCCGGATCACGACATCGCGGATGACATGTACTTTCTGTCTGTCATCGGACGCCTGTGGGCCTGCGGTGTTCAGGCGGACTGGACCCAGATCTGGGGTGAGGCGCGGCGCAACCGGGTCTTGTTGCCAACCTACCGTTTTCAGCGCAGCCGTTTCTTCATCGAACCCGGCGTGGCCACACAAACTGCACAGGTGCCGCAGCTCAAGCGTCAGGACGACATGACCGATTGGGGATTTGTCCCCCATTGGAAGCCGGCCTATGCGGATGTTCCTTTTGATGTTGCCACCGATCTGGCCGAGACACCGCTGAGCTGGCTTGTCTTTGCCGATGACGCCGGTCGCGCCGATCCGGTAATGCGCCATCTGCGTGAAGCGGGGCACCGCGTCGTTGCATTGCACCCCGGTGACAGTTTTGCACAGATTGGCACGGACAATTATACGCTGGCCCCTGAACAGGGGCGGCTTGGGTATGACCAATTGATTGCGGCCCTGCGCGACAGCGGCGCAATGCCGGACCGCATCGCGCACTTCTGGCTCAGCGATGACCTGTCGTCGCCACGGCCGGGTTCCAGCCCCTTTGACCGCAATCTGGAACAGGGCTTCTGGAGCCTCACCTGGCTTGCCCAATCCCTGGCCGAGGCCGGTCTGGATGCCCCGCTGCATATAATCGCCTTCACCTCCGGTGCGGTACACCTGCGCGATGACCGGTTGAGCCACCCTGAAAAGGCGCTGGTCAGCGGGCCGCTTGGTGTGTTCCCGCGCGAAATGCCCGGCGTGACCTGCGCGCAGGTCGATCTCGAACCACTTGCCACCGCCGAGGAACCGCAAGCGGGCTGGTTCCACAAGGCACCGTCACCGGCATCGCCACCAGATGCGGCCCTGACCGGGCGGCTTCTCGAGGAGATGCTTGCCCGGCCCGAAAACACTGTTGCGGCCCTGCGTGGCGAAAAACGGTTCACCAAGACCTACCGCCAGATCCCGCTTGATGCCTCCGACGCGCCGGTCTTCCGCGCAGGGGGTACCTATCTTGTTACCGGCGGGTTTGGGGGCATTGGTCAGACCCTTGCCGCAGATATTCTGAGCAGCGGGGCGAATGTCATTCTGCTGAGCCGTGCGCGCATGCCGGACCGTGACACATGGGACACCTATCTGTCCCGCAACAGCACCGCAGACCGCACCGCACGCCGTATCAAGGCCGCGCTGAGGTTGGAAAAGCTGGCGCGCACCCACAACAGCCGTGTCGAGGTCGCCAGCGCCGATGTTGCCAACCTCGCCCAGATGCGCCGCGTCATCGAGGATGCGACAGAACGTCATGGCCCGCTCGCGGGCGTCATCCATGCCGCTGGTGTGTTGGATGATGCGCCCCTGCTGGCGAAAACCCATGCCGCCATCGAAGCGGTGCTGGCCCCAAAGGTGCAGGGGCTTCGGGTACTGGATCAGTTGTTGCCGGACGGGGCGCTTGATTTGCTCGTTCTGTTCTCCTCGACGTCCACCGCAACGCGCGCGGCTGGACAGGTGGACTACGTGGCCGCCAACGCCTGGTTTGATGCCTTTGCCGCTGCACGGCGCGGGGGCAAGACCCGCGTTGTAACCGTAAACTGGGGTGTATGGGCGGATGTAGGCATGGCCGCTTCAGGCCTGTCAGCCGGTGCTTCCGACATCCTGCCGCCGCGCGCCATTGAGGCGGCCCTGATCCGCTCGGCAGGGGCTGACGCTACAGGGGAGCCGGTTCTGACGGCGCCGCTCAAGACGTCGGATTGGGTTCTTGATCAGCACCGTACCAAAGAGGGTCAGGCCCTTTTGCCGGGGACCGCCTATATTGAATTGCTGGCCGAAGCCGCCGCCGCACAGGGCATGACCGGCGGGTTTGAAATATCGGACCTCTATTTCCTGCGGGCGATGCCGATGGACAACGCAGAGACCCGCGATATGCGCATCACCCTGCGCCAGACCGCCGGTTCACTGTCCACCGAGCTGCGCAGCGCCTGTGTCCTGAATGGCAAGCAGGGCTGGCAGTTGCACGCCCAGGCGAGCATGCGCGCCCTTGGCAGCCATGCGCCAAAGATGCTGGACCTCGAAGGGGTGCTTGCGCGCTGTCCCGCCCGGACCAGCGCCGGAAAAGGCGAGCGCCTGATGTCTCCGCAGGAGGCGCATCTGGATTTTGGCCCGCATTGGCATGTTCTGCGCGAGATGGCGCTGGGTGAGGGCGAGGGCATTGCCATGCTTGCCTTGCCCCAGCAAGCCATTGGTGAGTCCCAGATCCTGCACACCGGCCTGATGGACATTGCGACCGGATGGGCCATTGCGCTGGCGCCGGGGTACGATCCCTCGCATCTTTGGGTGCCGGTTTCTTATGGGACTGTGCGGGTTTACGACGCCCTGCCGGCGACGATCCGGTCTTGGGTCCGGTTGTCCGACGGGGCCGCATCCGACGGTTTTGCACGGTTTGATGCGACGCTCACCGATGAGACAGGCCGGGTGTTGGTCGAAGTATCCGATTTTGCCATGAAACGGCTGGAAGGCGCCTTTGGTCTTTCGCCTCTTGCTCTGGCAGAAGTGCAGTTTGAAGAGGATGCCGATACCGGGCAGGAAATGACAGCCGCCGAAGAAAGGTTGGCCTATCTGGTCAGTCAGGGCATTCGCGCAAGCGAGGGGCCGCAAGCCCTGCGCCGCGCCTTGGCGAAGGGACGTGCGCAAGTGATCGTGTCTTCGGTCCCGCTGAATGATCTGATCGCACAGGCCAATGAACCGCCAAGTGAAGCCGGCGCCGCCGGTCAGAGCTTTGAACGGCCCGATCTTGATGGCAGTTATGTCGCCCCCCGCAACAGTATCGAAGAACAACTGGCAGAGATTTGGCAGGGATTGCTGGGTATCAGCCCGGTCGGGGTCGAGGACAGCTTTTTCGATCTGGGCGGGCATTCGCTTATTGCTGTGCGGTTGTTTGCGACCATCAAAAGGACATTCAAGGTTGAGTTTCCCATTTCGGTCCTGTTCGAGGCACCAACAATTGAGAAATGCGCGGCCCTCATTGCAGCACAGACCGGCAGCGCGGATGTGAGTGCGGATGGGGATGTGGCAGGGCCGGACAGGTCAGGCGCACAGGCGTTTGAACATCTGGTGCCGCTCAACATGTGCGACGTGGCGGAGGCGACGCCACTGTTCATTGTTGCGGGTATGTTTGGCAACGTCCTGAACCTGCGGCATCTGGCCCTTCCGTTCAGTACGGAACGGCCGGTTTACGGCGTACAGGCGCGTGGCCTGATCGGGGACCGGGAGCCGCATACCGACGCGGTGACCGCCGCGCGCG
This sequence comes from uncultured Sulfitobacter sp., assembly GCA_963976125.1. Taxonomy (GTDB): domain Bacteria; phylum Pseudomonadota; class Alphaproteobacteria; order Rhodobacterales; family Rhodobacteraceae; genus Sulfitobacter. The sequence goes on from CAXBKL010000049.1 coordinate 20,205, forward strand.
ATTACCTGTCCGAAATCAGACAGCGGCAACCCGAAGGCCCCTACCTTCTGGGTGGATATTCCGGCGGCGGGGTCATCGCCTATGAAATGGCCCAGCAATTGCGGGATGCCGGACAGGAAGTTGCGGTGCTGGCGATGCTGGATTCGCCGCTGCCAGTGCGGCCCAGCCTGACGCGCAAAGACAAGGCGCTCATCAAGCTGGCGGAGTTCCGTCGCAAAGGCCCCGGATACGCCGTTCAATGGCTGCGCGACCGACGCGCCTGGCAGCAGGCCCAGCGTGGCAGCGCAGGCCCAGCGCAGGCCGTAGACAGCAGCAGCTTCAACGATGACAAGATCAGCAGCGCGTTTCTGAGCGCCATGACGTCCTACGCTACACCAACCTGGGACGGTCCCATGACGCTGTTCCGCCCGCCGCTGGATTATCATTGGCAGGTCAGTGGTGGACGTTGGGTCACAGCGGCAAAGGAATACGTTTACCCGGACAACGACTGGACCCGCTATGCCGCGCGAATGGAGGTGATCGAAGTGCCGGGCGACCACGAAAACATGGTTCTGGCGCCGAATGTCACCGTGCTTGCCCAGGAACTGCGCGAGGTGATTGCCCGTGCGCTCGACGCTGAAAAACCCGGCTGGCAGGAAGTGACGGCGGCCGAATGACACAATTGCCCGCCCCACGTATCCTGGTCATCGTCCTCAACTACCGGACCCCGAAAATGACCCTGCGCGCTGTTGATGCGGCCTTGGAAGACATGCCCGAGGACGCCGAACTGATTCTGGTCGACAACGCCTCCGGCGACGGCTCTGCGGGTATGTTTGAGAACGAGATCACCGCGCGGGGATGGGACCGGAGCAACCGGGTGAGGCTGATTGTCTCTGCGGTCAACGGTGGGTTTGGTGCGGGCAACAACATTGGCCTGCGCAGCACGATGTCGGATGGGTCCAAACCGGATTTCTTCTACATCCTGAACTCGGATGCCTTTCCTGACCGGGGCTGCATTTCCGCCCTTCTGTCGCATCTGCAACAGACGCCGTCGGCGGGTCTGGTTGGCAGCCACGTCAGAGGCGAGAACCACGACCCCCATGTGACCGCCTTCCGCTTTCCGTCCATCGCAGGCGAATTTGAAGGCTCGGTCCGTTTCGGACCTGTTTCGCGTCTGCTGAACCGCGCGCGTGTGGCACCTCCTTTGCCAACCAGGACCAGCAAGGTGGACTGGGTTGCCGGGGCAAGCGTTTTGGTGCGCGCAGAGATGTTGGAAAAAGTAGGTCTCTTCGACGAGACGTTTTTCCTCTATTTTGAAGAAACCGACCTGTGCAAACGCGCAGCGCGGGCCGGTTGGTCCTGCTGGTACTTGCCGCAGGCGGGTGTTGTCCACATCGGGTCAGTATCGACTGGCATGAAGAAATGGCAACACATGCCGCAATACTGGTTTGAATCACGACGCCACTATTTCGTGAAGAACCACGGACGGGTCTATGCCGCCGGCGCATTGCTTGCGCGGTTGAGCGGAGGTGCCCTGCACCACCTGAGGTGCAGATTGACCGGTAGGCCGCCGCAGGATCCCGCCTATTTTCTGAGTGATTTGGCGCGCTTCGGCTTTGGCCTGCCACCCCGTCGCCCGAAACCGCCTTCCCATCGCCCTGCAACCGAGGACAGAACATGACCGCATCGTTTAACCCCGCCGCTTTCTCCGCGATCCTGATGGGGGATGAATCCCTGACCATTGCCTGTGGTGACATGTTGCTCGCGGGTGGCCATGAGGTGCGGGCGGTCGTGACCCGCGACGACGCGGTTCGGGCCTGGGCCACGGAGCATGAAATCGACGTGGCCGATGATCCTGCTGACCTGGTGCAGGCCGCACCATCTGCCGATTGGCTGTTGAGCGTCGCCAATCTTCGCATGATCCCGCAATCCGTCATCAATCTGGCGGCAAAGGGTGCGATCAATTTCCATGACGGGCCGCTGCCGCGCTACGCTGGACTGAACACCCCGGCCTGGGCCATCATCAACGCGGAAACCCGGCATGGGGTCAGTTGGCATGTGATCGAGGGGGGTGTGGACGAAGGCGACGTTCTGGTTCAGCAAGAGGTCGAGATTGCCGCCGACGAAACCGCCTTCAGCCTCAACTCAAAGTGTTATGCCGCCGGTATGGAGAGCTTTGCCGCCGTGCTGGCGCAACTCGAATCCGGTGCTCTGGACAGAACGCCACAGGATCTGTCTCAGCGCAGCTATTACGGCCGCGATCAACGCCCCGGTGGGATGGGGTTTCTGGATTTCGGCAAATCGGCCAACGCCCTTTGTGCCTTGGTCAGGGGGCTGGATTTCGGCAGCTATTGGAACCCGCTCACCACCCCTAAAATCGCGATTGGCGACCACGTTTTGTGTGTTGGGAAACTGGCCATGTCGCCGGATGGGGCCGCACCCGCCGGGACGGTCATCAAGGTGGCGCCGGATCAAATCACAATCGGCACATCCACAACCCCGGTGGTTCTGTCGCAGATCACCGATTTGGACGGTGGCGGTGTTGACCTGCGCAGCTTGGTGGAAATTGGTGCAGGTTTGCAAATGCCTGTATCACCGGACCTGCATGTCGCTGGCGAAGGCCAATGGCGCGCCTCGCTGAAGGCCGCCGATGCACTTGGTCTGCCTCTTGCCTGCGCCCAGGTGGAAACCGGTCTGGCCAGGCTGCCGCTTGCGGGGACGGATTTCGATCCCGTAACCCTTGCAGCGGCGGCAGCACTTGTCGCGCTGCGCACTGCCGGTGTCTCGGATGGCGTCTGCGCATTGGGCAAGGAAAAGACCGGGGCAACCGTCACCGATTGGCTGCCCTTGCATGTCCAGGCGGAGGCGGAGCGGGCCTTTGCGGATTTCACCGCAGACATGGCATCACACATCGAACGGGCGGAAACCTCTGACGGGTTTGCGCGCGATCTGCTGTTGCGCGATCCCGACCTGTCCGAACGCAATCGCCCAGAGATCGGATTGACCCTTGGCGGCTCCGCGATCGACGGGTGCATTGCGACGGTCGCATTGCGCCCGGACGGCGCGGCATTGCACTACGACCGCGCCAGGTTGTCGGCGTCCGCCGCCCAAATGCTGGCTGCCCGGCTTGAGACGGCATTTGCCGCCACCCGGAGCGCGGCGTCCTGTCAGGATGTCTGGGCAATGCCGGCGATGGAAAAGACCCTGCTGGACAGTTGGAACGCCACCAAGACGCCCTTTGATCCCGTGACCATCCATGCCGCATTCGAGGCACAAGCCAATAAGACACCCGATGCGCAGGCATTGGTGTTCGAGGGCGAAAGCCTCAGCTATGCGGCGCTCAACGCGCGCGCCAACCAAGTCGCGCACAGCCTGACGGCCATGGGATGCGCGACAGGCACACCTGTCGGGCTTTGCGTCACCAGAAGCCTTGATCTGTTGGTGGGGGCCTTGGGCATTCTCAAGGCGGGCGGGGCATATGTTCCGATTGACCCGGCCTATCCCGCAGACCGCATCGCGCATTACATATCCGACAGCGCCGCCCCGATCATCGTGACGCAGGACGCGCTGGTACAAGGGCTGCCTGTGCACCAGGCCGAGGTCTTGTGTGTTGATACCGATACAGATCTCAAATCGGCACCTGCGCATAACCCCGATGCCACGGCAGGGGCGGAGGACATGGCCTATCTGATCTATACGTCCGGCTCCACCGGGACACCCAAGGGCGTGATGGTCACCCACGGCAATGTCGCCAATTTCTGTACCGGCATGGACGACCGGATTGAACATGCCCAAGGTGCGGTCTGGCTTGCCGTGACCAGCCTGTCATTTGACATTTCGGTGCTGGAACTGTTCTGGACCCTTGCGCGCGGGCTCAAGGTTGTTCTGGCAGGAGACGAAAGCCGGACAATGGTCTCGAACGGCCCGATTGCGATGTCGGACCGCAAGGTGGAATTCAGCCTGTTCTATTGGGGCAATGATGACGGTGTCGGGCGCAAGAAATACGCGCTGCTACTGGATGGGGCGCGGTTTGCCGACGCGCATGGGTTTAACGCCATCTGGACACCTGAACGGCACTTCCATGCCTTTGGTGGCCCCTATCCGAACCCGTCGATCACCGGGGCTGCGGTGGCGGCGGTAACGCAAAACCTTGAGGTGCGCGCCGGTTCCTGCGTGGCACCTCTCCACCATCCTGCGCGTATTGCCGAGGAATGGGCAGTCATCGACAACCTGACCGAAGGGCGCGTCGGGCTGGCCATCGCAAGCGGCTGGCAACCAGATGATTTTGTCCTGCGCCCTGAAAACACGCCGCCCGAGAACAAACCTGCCATGTATGATGCAATTGACCAGTTGCGCGCGCTGTGGCGCGGCGAACCGGTCAGTTTTCCGAAACAGGACGGCACGCTTCACCCGGTTGTCACTCAACCGCGTCCCGTATCCCGTGAATTGCCGATCTGGGTCACAACAGCGGGCAATCCGCAGACCTGGAAAGAAGCGGGCGAGATTGGCGCGCATGTGCTGACCCACCTGCTGGGACAATCGGTGGACGAGGTTGCCGGCAAGATCAAGATATACCATCAGGCGCTGCGCGATGCAGGTCACGATCCGGCGGACTTCAAGGTTACGCTGATGCTGCACACCTATCTGGCCGACAGCCGCGCGGCGGCAGAAGAGGTCGCGCGCGGCCCGATGAAGGACTATTTGCGTTCCGCTGCGGCGCTTATCAAGCAATACGCCTGGGCGTTCCCGGCTTTCAAGCGTCCGGCGGGCACCTCCAACGCCTTTGACCTCGATCTCGAAGGTCTGTCAGAGGACGAGCTGGACGCGATCCTTGAATTCGCCTTTCAGCGGTATTTCAACGACAGTGGCATGTTTGGCACCGTTGCGGACGGCCTTGCCCGTACCGAACAGCTCAAACGCATAGGCGTGGATGAAATTGCCTGCCTGATTGATTACGGCATTCCCAGCGATATGGTGCTGGAGGGTCTCAAACCGTTGGCCGAGGTGCTGGCCGGGGCAAATGAAACCGCACAGCTTGCCGAAGATGATTTTTCGCTCGCCGCACAGATCATTCGCCACGACGTCACACATTTGCAATGCACACCGTCGATGGCCCAGATGCTTGTCACCAATGACGAGGCGCGCATGGCGCTGGGCAGGCTTGAGGCGCTTATGGTCGGGGGCGAGGCCCTGCCGGGGCCCTTGTGCCAGACATTGAAGCAGGCCACCGGCGCGCGTATTCAGAACATGTATGGGCCAACCGAAACGACCATCTGGTCCACTACCCATATGGTTTCGGATGCCACGGCGGCGACCGCGCCGATCGGGACACCAATCGCCAACACGCACATCCA
>CAXBKL010000050.1:0-25301 GCA_963976125.1 uncultured Sulfitobacter sp.
ATCGCAGATCAGCACGCAGCAGCGCGCATTTGCCGTCCCATCACACCAACTTACCAGCCGCCACTGCCGCAGGGGGTGCGCAGACGCAGACCCGCACAGTCGACATCCCATTTGCAAACGTCTCTGATACAGAGAATGTATAAACTGCACCTCCCTGTCCAGTGGCCCCAAATTCAGGTCCAACATTTGAAAGGTACTGCCATGCGCGCCGCCGTTGTACGAGACTTCAACCAAGACCTGTCCATCGAAACCGTCGCGGACCCCACATGTCCGGCAAACGGGGTCGTGCTGGAGGTTGCGGCCTGCGGCGTCTGCAGATCAGATTTCCACGGCTGGGTTGGCGAACACCCCAAGGTCGAAAATGGCTCGATCCTTGGGCATGAGTATTGCGGCACCGTGGTTGAGGCGGGCGCAAATGCAAAACACAAGGTCGGGGACCGGTTGATTGCGCCTTTCATTCTTGCCTGCGGCAGTTGCCCCGAATGCAGCACCGGGGTGTCCAACGCCTGCGAACGCGCCGTTGTGCCCGGCTTTGGCACTCCTGGGGCCTATGCCGAATTCGTCGCGGTGCCGTTCGATCATAACCTGGTGGGCTTGCCCGATACCATGACGCCTGCGCTGGCGGCCGGATTGGGGTGCCGGGTGACAACAGCGTGGCACGCCCTGACCGATCGGGCCAATGTGAGGGCTGGCGAATGGGTCGCGGTTCACGGGACAGGCGGGATTGGTCTTTCGGCCCTGTTGCTTGCCAAGATGCTGGGCGCACGCGTGGTGGTTGTCGACATCGTCGAGGAAAAACTGGCCCATGCACTGGAACTGGGCGCAGATGCGGGCGTGAATGCGGCCAGGGTGGATGCAGCCGCAGCGATCCGGGACATCACGGCGGGCGGTGCACAGGTCTCCATCGAAGCGCTTGGCATAGAGGCAACGACCAATGCCTCCGTGGAGTGCCTGGCGACGCTTGGCCGGCACGTTCATGTCGGCATGCCAGCCGGGGACGGTCGCATGCAGATCAATATGCGTGCCATTTACAGCAAACAACTTGCATTCTTCGGCACCCGCGGCATGCCCTCTTGGAAATATCCGTCGCTTCTGGGGATGATCGAACGCGGTGCGGTAGATCTGAGCCCGATGGTTGCCCGCGAAGTGCCGCTTTCCAGGGCAAGCGCAGAGCTTCGGGCAATGAAGGGGCCGACCCCGCCGGGAACGGCAGTGATTACCGACTTTTTGGGTTAGACGCGAGTGGTGAACTTGTGGTCGCCAGCCAGGCGCAACCTGATGGTACCTTGATGGTTCAGTCCAACCGGAACCCAATCGCGCGGACATAGGCTCCAAAATCGGCGCGTTCGGCCTGACTGTATTGCCGGACTTTGTCCTCTGACCACCCGTAGGTGGTGCTTTGTCCAAATGTCTCCGGATGTCGCTGTTGTGCATAGGGTTGTGATGCCCGACGGTCATCGTCATACGTTCTGACTGTTTCTTGCAGGGTACTCTCGCGGTATCGGTCGGTATGACAGGTGACGCGCAGTGGCAGACGTTTCGCGATTGTGGCCGATTGGCAGGGGTAGCCAATTGCCAGACCGGCCAGCGGAAAGACATGATCCGGCAGGTCCAGCAGCGCCGAAACAGCCTCTGGCCGGTTGCGGACTGCGCTGATCGGACAACAGCCCAGGCCCACCGCATCTGCTGCCGTCACAAATGCGCCCAGCGCGATGGCCGCATCGGTGGTGGCATTGAAAAAGGCGTCCAGATGATCGTTTGCAAAAGGAATTCCATGCCAGTCATGGATCAGCCGTTGACGCCGATTGTTGCCACAGAACACCGCGATCATCGGTGCATCCGCAACCCAGCTCTGCCCTGCAACCAAGGCCGACAACCTGTGCCGTTGATCCGGTGATTTCAGCACAATGATGTCGCGCTGTTGCAGATCACTCTTGGTCGGGGAGGCAAGGGCGGCCGCACACAAAACATCCACAAGCGCGTCGGAAACTGGCGTATCGAGGAAATCCCTGCACGATCCACGCTGGGCCATCGACCTGATCATGTCCCCGTCGACATTGGCTGTGTTCAGCCTTGCCGCATCGCCATACCGCGCCTCGAATATCTGTTGCAGGGTTTTGGTGTCGGTCCTCTTCAAATCGGCCTCTCCTTCAAGTTTGTTTTGCAGCCTGTTGACCCATAATTCCTGCACCCTGCCACATACGGCGGATTGGCGCGACCCGCAGGGCCAACCGGTGCGTTAGTGGCAAACAATATCGGCCCTACATCGGAATGCCCGTCAAACGCCGGACAAGTTCGATGCTGTTGCGGGCCTCGAATTTTGTCAAAAGGCGGGTCCGGTAGACCTCGACGGTACGGGGCGAAATCCCCAAAAGGCGCGCAATTTCCTTTGACGTCAGCCCTTCCGCCATCATTTTGGCAACCTGTCGTTCCCTCATTGTCATTTCGGTCACGGGGCGGTCTTCTGAAAGATCGGCAAAACTCCAGACAGATTGAGAAAACGGCGCGTCAGGGTTCAGGGACTGGCCTCTGACCCGGCACCAGAACAAGGTGCCATCCTTGCGGCGCATGATCCGTTCGTCTGCATAGTGACCCTGCCCCAACATCTGACGTTGGCCAATCTCTCCGATACGTTCGTATTCTTCCGATGTCGGGTAAAGCCGTTCGACCGATTGGCTTTCAAGCTCATCTGAACGGTAGCCGAACATGGTTGAAAAACGCGGATTGCAGCATCGGATGACGCGGTCCTCCAGGCAGATCAACCCAATCGGTGCATTCCGGAACACCAGGTCCACATAGGGCTCCATACGTTCTCTCCTGGTACGTGTTTTCACGGATCGCGCGCGGCACTCTTTAAGGACTATCATGTGCAAAGCGATAGGAGACAAGCATGGACGCGCAGATTGTAGGCTGGGGACATACCCCTTTTGGTTTTCACAAGGACAAGACCTTTGAGGCCTTGATCCAGGAGGCAGCCGCCGAGGCCATAGAAATGGCGGGCCTCACGCCGAAGGACATCGACGCCATCTGGCTTGGTCATTTCAATTCCGGCATGGTGCCCGATGCTTTTGCCGCATCGCTGGTTCTGGGGCTGGACGATGGCCTGCGCTTCAAACCGGCGACGCGGGTTGAAAACGCCTGTGCGTCGGGGTCGGCGGCGATATTTGCAGCGCGCGACGCCATCCGCGCGGGATCTGCCCGTCGGGTTCTGGTGATTGGTGCCGAAAAGATGACCGAGCTTGATACAAAGGGTGTCACGGCGGCATTGGCCGGCGCATCCTATTCACAAGAGGAAAGCGGCGTCAGCTTTCCACAGATATTCGGACGCATCGACGCCGGCTACTTTCAGAAATACGGAAACAAGTCCGAAACGCTGGCGCGGATTGCGGTCAAGAACCACCAAAATGCGCTGGCCAATCCACAGGCCCAGATGCGGCGCGATGTGAGCTTTGAATTCTGCAACTCGGTCAGTGACAAGAACCCGCTGATCGCCTCCCCCCTTCGGTTGACAGATTGTTCATTGATTTCCGATGGCGCGGCGGCGCTGGTCATGGTTGCCGATGACATGAGCGCGGATTTTGACCAGGCCGTCGGATTTCGCGGTGCCGCACAGGTCAATGATGTCCTGCCGATGTCGCGCCGGGATATGACCGAACTGACTGCGGCCAGATATGCCTTTGACCGCGCCTACGATCAGGCAGGGATCACTGTCGGTGACATCGACGTGGCCGAGGTGCACGATTGCTTTACCATCGCCGAATTGATGATCTACGAGGCGATGGGACTGGCCCCCTCCGGCAAGGGGGCGGCGCGTGTCGCTGACGGAACGGTCCTGCGGGACGGGGCGCTGCCGGTGAACCTGTCCGGCGGGTTAAAGGCCAAAGGCCATCCGGTCGGGGCCACAGGTGTTTCCATGCATGTGATGGTGGCCAGACAGGTCACCAACACCGCAGCGGACATGCAAAGAAAGGACGCCACGCTGGGCTGTGTCTTTAACATGGGCGGGTCCGGGGTGGCCAACTATTGTTCGATACTGGAGGCGGTCAAATGAACCCGGCCTGCTGGCTGACCCGCACGGCACGGCGCAGCCCGGACACACCGGCGTTGATGACCGGTGACAGGGTGGTATCGAGCTACGGCGATTTTGCCCGCACCGCTGCGGGCATCGCGACCGCACTGATAGCCGGGGGGATCACCAGAGGAGACCGCGTGGCAATCTATATGGCGAACCGGGTGGAATACCTTGAGGCTATGTACGGCATCTGGTTTGCCGGTGCTGTAGCGGTTCCGATCAACGCCAAGCTGCACGCCAGAGAGGCCGAATGGATCATCAATGACGCCGGGGCCGGGCTGATCCTGAGCGACGACAAGCTGGCGGCGGGTCTGTCAGAACTTCCCTCGGACACCCGGTCCAGGCTGATTTCCGTCGACAGCGCGGATTTTTCGGCCATGCGCGCCGCGCCGCCCGTGGCGTCCCCCGCTGAACTGGACGATGACGCGCTGATCTGGCTTTTCTACACGTCGGGCACAACCGGGCAGCCCAAAGGCGTGATGATGACCTGCGGCATGCTGGCCTCGATGGCCTATAACTATTTCATTGATGTCGATGATGTGCGCGCGACGGACGCCATCCTTTATGCCGCGCCGATGTCCCACGGTGCGGGCATCTACAATTTCATGCACGTGCTGCGCGGTGCACCCCATGTGGTGCCGGAAAGCGGCGGGTTTGACCCTGCCGAAATTCTGACGCTGGGCAAATCGGTGGGCAACATATCGATGTTTGCGGCACCCACAATGGTGCGGCGCCTCGTCGATACAGCCAAGGCAGCAGGTGAGGGTGGCGACGGGATCAAGACCATCATCTATGCCGGTGGCCCGATGTACGAGACCGACATTGTGGAGGCTGTTGCGGTCATGGGACCGCGTTTTGTTCAGGTCTACGGACAGGGCGAATGCCCGATGGGGATCACCGCGCTGAACCGGCACGATGTGGCCGACCGGAGCCATCCGCGCTGGCGGGCGCGGCTCAATTCCGTCGGAACGGCACAAAGCGCCGTCTATGTGCGGGTGCTGGATGCCGAAGGCGGGGATGTAGCCCCCGGCGAAATCGGTGAAATCGCGGTGCGGGGGGCTACGGTCATGGGCGGCTATTGGAAAAACCCGCAGGCAACTCAGGCCACCCTGCGCAAGGGTTGGCTCTGGACGGGGGATATGGGTCAGATCGACGAGGATGGCTATGTGACCTTGCAGGACCGCTCGAAGGATGTGGTCATATCCGGCGGATCAAACATCTATCCGCGCGAAGTGGAAGAAGTTGTTCTGACCCATCCGGCGGTTCATGAAGCCGCGGTGGTCGGACGCCGCCACCCCGAATGGGGTGAAGAAGTGGTCGCTTTTGTCGTGTTGCACCCTGGCCAAACCGCCACTCCGGCGGACCTGGATCAACTGTGCCTTGATCGTATTGCGCGGTTCAAACGCCCCAAGGCGTATTTCTTTGTCCGGGCATTGCCAAAAAACAACTACGGTAAAGTGCAAAAAACCGAACTGAGAAAGCAATTGGCAAAGGACATCATCCAATGACGGACCTGACTGGAAAAACCGCCCTGGTCACTGGATCGGTGCAGGGCATCGGTCTGGCGGTGGCCAAGGCGTTGGGCGCGGCAGGTGTCCGCGTCGCGGTGCACGGGCTTGCCAGCAAAGCCCAGGCGGATGCGGCCCTGCAAGTGGTTCGCGCGGCCGGAGCGCCGGATGTTCGGTTCCTTGATGCCGAAATGCGCGACGTGCAGGCCATTGAGGCGATGATGGATGAAATGAGCGCCTGGGGTGGTGCCGATATTCTTGTCAACAACGCCGGTATCCAGAAAACCGTGAGCCTCGCCGAGGCGGATGCGGCCACCTGGGATGCCATCATGTCGGTCAACCTGTCGGGTGCCTTTCACACGATGCGTCGCGCCCTGCCCGGCATGGCGCAGGCTGGCTATGGCAGGGTCATCAACATCGCGTCGGTGCACGGGCTTGTCGCATCGGTGAACAAGGCGCCCTACGTCGCCTCCAAATTCGGACTTGTTGGACTCAGCCGGGTCGCCGCGCTGGAATATGCAGCGCAGGGCAGCAAGGAAGCGGGCGGCATCACAGTGAACTGCATTTGCCCCGGATGGACCGAAACCGCGATCATCGAACCGCAGGTCGCGGCACGCGCCGCCCTGCATGGCGGAGACCGGGACAAGGGCGTGGCCGATCTTCTGGCAGAAAAGCAACCTTCGCAACGCACATCAGATCCTGCCGAAATCGGAGCACTGGCGTTGTGGTTATGCGCCCCCATCGCGCATAATGTGACCGGTACATCAATCCCAGTGGATGGCGGCTGGACCGCGCAATAGCGTCTGGAATGTCGAATTCCTCTACCGGGAAACCACATGCTCGCTGCCGACGGCACCCAGCGCCTGAAGCAGTCCGGAGGCATTACTGACCCCGAATTTCTTGAGCATCCGCGCACGGTAAACCTCCACCGTGCGGTAGGACAAATCGAGCTTGAGCGCCATTTCCTTGCTTGTCAGCCCGTCGGCCAGATGTGAGATGATCTCCCGCTCGCGGCGGGTCAGCGGTTGGTAGGGGCGCACTTCTGACAGGTCGGCAAAGCTCCAGACCGCGCGCATCAGGGGTTCCTGCGGCGTAAAGGTATGTCCCCGCGTGCGGCACCAAAAGAGTGACCCGTCCTTGCGGGCCATGATGCGTTCATCCCAATAGCTGTTGGTTTCGCGCAGCGCCGTAGTGCCCCGGTCCCGTATGTTCTTGAACTCTTCGTCCGAAGGGTAAAGCATGGCAAATGTCTGGCCCTGCAACGCATCCCGGTCATATCCGAACATCGCCGCAAAGGCGCGGTTGCAGTCGCGGATCACCCGGTTTTCCGTGACGACAAGTCCGATCGGCGCATAGGTAAATGCCAATTCATCAAACACACCGGTTCGGTAGCTTTTATCGGTAAGTGTTTCCACAATATTGATTTGCCACACCGCCTGAGTGACCCTTCCGTAGCAGATTCTATGCAAGCCATGCACTCATGGCAACGCTTGGGATTCACAATTTCAGTCTGGGAGGACCAAATGAAATCACTCTTGAAAACTTTCGCCGGGGCCGCGGCGGGCCTTGTCATGGCGACCGCCGCCTGGGCAGACCATCCGATCAAGATTGCCCTCGTTCACGGCATTTCCGGGCATTCCTTCGAGGTATTTTCGAAGCAGACGCAAACCGGTTTCCAGCTTGGCATCGAATATGCCACCAACGGCACGGGCATGGTCAAAGGGCACAAGATCGAGATCATCCAAAAGGACACACAGTTCAAGCCAGATGTCGCCCGTGCCGTTCTGGCAGAGGCTTACGGTGATGACGACGTGCTTCTCGCTGTCGGGGCCACGTCGTCCGGCGTGACCAAGGGCCTGTTGCCCATTGCCGAGGAATACGAAAAAATTCTGATCGTCGAACCTGCTGTGGCAGACAGCCTTACCGGCCCCGACAGCAATCGTTATATCTTCAAGACCTCGCGCAACTCCTCGATGGATATGCAGGCGCAGGCACTTGCGCTCAGACCCGACGCCAACCTGCACGTGGCGACACTTGCCGAAGATTATGCCTTTGGCCGGGATGGCATTGCCGCGTTCAAGGCGGCCCTGGACGGATCAGGTGCCACCATTGAGGCGGAGGAATACATCCCGCAGGGCACAACCGATTTCACCGCCGCAACAGAACGCATGTTCAATGCCTTGAAAGACAAGGAAGGCCGCAAGGTTATCCTGATTTACGTCGCCGGTGGCGGCGACCCGATGGGCAAGATCAAGGCCATGCAGCCCGAACGCTTCGGTATCGAAATCTCGACCGGGGGGCATATCCTGCCAGTCCTGCCGACATACAAACGCGTTCCCGGTATGGAAGGTGCCATCTATTATTACTACGAAGCGCCCAACAACGCGGTGAACGACTGGCTTGTGAAAACGCATCAGGAACGTTTCGACGGCCCGCCTGATTTCTTCACGGCCGGTGGCATGGCTGCGGCGCTGGCGGTGGTCAAGGCGCTTGACACCGCACAAGAGCTGGAGACCGAGGCGCTTATCACGGCTATGGAAGGCATGAGCTGGGAGACACCCAAAGGGACAATGACCTTCCGCCCTGAAGACCATCAGGCCCTGCAATCCATGTATCACTTCAAGATCAAGGTTGACGACGATGTCGATTGGGCGATCCCAGAACTGGTGCGTGAAATCACCGCCGACGAAATGAATATCCCGATTGGTCGGAACAACTGACGACCAAAACTGGCTCCGGCGGACCCGTTTCGCCGGAGCATATCTTCTTCAACCAAAATGAGTGTTTCCATGTCCAATCCGTCTCTGGTTACGGAAGGCCTGACGATCCGTTTTGGCGGGCATGTCGCCGTCAACAATGTCAGTTGCGCGTTCAACCCCGGTGAACTGACGGTCATTGTAGGCCCGAACGGCGCGGGAAAGACCACGTATTTCAACCTCATTTCCGGCCAACTGGCCCCCAGTAGCGGCCGTGTCCTGAAGGGCAAGACCGAGCTGACCCGCATGGCCCCCTCGACGCGGGCGCGGCACGGCATCGGGCGTGCCTTTCAGTTGACCAACCTGTTCCCGGCCCTGACGGTTCTGGAAAACATCCGCCTTGCCGTACAGGCACGGTCCGGGCATGGCTGGCGGCTGTTCAGCGATATTGCGCGGTTCTCCACGTTGACCGCACAGGCCGAACGCTATCTTGAGGCCACCAAACTGTCGGCAAAGGCCCATATGGCTGCGGCGGCGTTGCCCCATGGCGATCAGCGCAAGCTGGAAGTCGCCCTTTTGATGGCCATGGAACCCGACATCTATATGTTCGATGAACCAACGGCGGGCATGAGCCTGGACCACACGCCTGATGTGCTTGAGCTGATTGGGGAATTAAAAAAAGACAAGACCAAGACCGTCCTGTTGGTCGAGCACAAGATGAGCGTTGTGCGCGCATTGGCCGACCGCATCATCGTTCTGCACAATGGCGAGTTGCTGGCTGATGGAGCGCCGGACGCCGTCATGCAAAGCCAGATCGTGCGCGAGGTCTATCTGGGATCCTCAGGGGAGGACGCGGCATGACCCTGCTTTCGTTGCGTCAGATGAAAACCTCGATCGGCCAGTATCATGTGCTTCACGATGTGACATTCGATGTGCCGGAGGGTGGCGTTTTTGTGCTGCTGGGCCGCAACGGCGCAGGCAAGACAACCACGCTGCGCTCAATCATGGGCCTTTGGACACCAAGCCCCGGCTCGGTGTTTTTCGCCGGTCAGGACATCTCTGGCCTGCATGCGTCAAGCATCGCGCGCAAGGGCATCGCCTTTGTCCCGGAAAACATGGGAGTATTCGGCGGGCTGACCGTCGAGGAGAACCTTGTGCTTGCCACGGCCAAGGGCAAATTCGACGCGACGCGGCTGCAACGTATCTACACGCTTTTCCCCGCATTGGAACAATTCTGGACCAAACAGGCCTGGTCGCTGTCGGGGGGACAAAAACAGATGTTGTCGGTCGCGCGGGCAATCATCGAGCCGCGCGCTCTTATCTTGGTTGATGAACCGACAAAGGGCCTTGCGCCGTCGATCATCGACGCGATGGCCGAAGCCTTTCAGGAAATCGGGCAGACCACGACAATCCTGCTGGTCGAACAGAATTTCAATTTCGCCAAGCGACTTGGGCACGGCATGGCGGTCATCGACGATGGCCGGATTGCGCACACCGGAACGATGGCTGATTTCGCAGCCGATACCGCCTTGCAAGAGCAATTGCTCAGCTTGTCGGCCTAAGAGGAAAATATCATGGAGACTATCAGCCAGACCATTGAACGCTTCGGCGGCGTCTATCTTCTGCCTGTTGCCGTAAGCCTTATCGCGCTGGTGCTGATCGGCATCCCGTCAAGCTGGGTCACGCTGACTGTCGCGGGGCTGGCCATGGGGATGATGATTTTCCTTATGGCCTCTGGCCTGTCGCTGATTTTCGGGCTGATGGATGTCCTGAACTTCGGCCACTCGGCCTTTGTCAGCTTTGGTGCTTTTGTGGCCGCATCGGCCCTGGGCTATATGTCAGGCTGGCTGGGCGCAGATAGCCTGGCCCTGAACATGCTTGCGGTCTTTCTGGCGTTTCTGGCGGCGATCACCTTTGGCCTTGTGGCAGGATGGTTCTTTGAAGTGGTGATTATCAAGCCAGTGTATCACGACCACCTGCGCCAGATCCTGATTACAATGGGCGCGTTGATCGTATCAGAGCAGATCATTCTCGCAGTCTGGGGCGGCGCGCCGGTCTCGGTCCCGCGCCCGTCCTTTCTGGAGGGGTCATGGCTTTTTGGCGATGTCACCGTCGAGATTTACCGCGCCTTTGCCTTCGCGCTTGGATTGGCGGTCTATATCGCCTTGTACCTGGTGCTCAAACGCACGCGAATTGGCCTGCTGATCCGGGCCGGAGTGGAAAATCGCGAAATGGTCGAGGCACTTGGTTTCAAGATCGACCGCCTGTTTGTCGGGGTCTTCATGGTCGGCTCGGCGCTTGCGGCGTTGGGTGGGGCAATGTGGGCCGGCTACGAGACCCTTATCACTCCGGCGTTGGGCGGCGAGATGATGATCGTCGTTTTCATTGTTGTCATCATCGGTGGCCTTGGCTCTGTCGAGGGGACGTTGTTGGGGGCAATCATGGTGGGCCTGATGGCCAATTATATCGGCTTTCTGGCACCCAAGCTGGCGCTGGCCTCAAATATGGTCCTGATGATGGCGATCCTTTTGTGGCGCCCCAGTGGCCTGAAACCGGCAGTGAAGTGAGGACGGGAAATGGCATCCACACACCCTAGAGGCGCTCAGTTCATCAAGGCCACCGTGCTGGTCATTGGTGCGTTGCTGCTGTTTGCGCCCTTTCTTTTTCAGGATACCCGCTCGCTCGAGGTGGCCGCGCGTATCTGCATCTTTGTGGTGCTGGTCGCCAGTTATGACCTGCTGATCGGCTATACGGGCATCGTCAGTTTTGCCCATACGATGTTTTTTGGATTTGGTGCCTATGGAGCGGCCATCGCCCTCAGGCAAATGGGGCCCGGTTGGGATGCAGTCCTTGTGGGAAGTCTCGCGGGGCTTACCGTGTCCATTGTGGTCGCCATCGCCATCGGCCTGCTGTCGCTGCGGGTGAAAGCGATCTTTTTTGCCATGATTACGCTGGCGGCAGCGTCGGTGGCCCTTGTTCTGGCCTCGCAGCTGTCAAATCTGACTGGCGGCGAAGACGGCATCACCTACAGGGCACCGCAGATATTCAAGACCGCCACAAAGCTGATGGTGGATGAGAACGGCAAGGTTGTCCGCATCCTTGGCGTCAAACTCAACGGCAAGCTGGCGGCCTACTACTTTGTCTTTGCCTCGTCGCTTGCGCTCTTTATCTTGTGTTTGCGGATTGTCGGTTCGCCGCTTGGGTCCGTCCTCAAGGCGATCCGGGAAAACGAAGCCCGCGCCGAGGCGATCGGCTACCGGGTGGTGGCCTACCGTACTTTTGTCTTCTGCATTGCCGCTGCGGCGGCATCACTGGCCGGCACGATCTATGCGATCTGGCTTAAATATACCGGGCCGGACACGGCCCTGAGTTTCAACATCATGATCGACATCTTGCTGATGGTGGTGATTGGCGGCATGGGGACAATGTATGGCGCGGTGATCGGGGCGGTATTGCTGGTGCTGGCGCAATACTACCTGCGTGATCTGATGGGGGTCGTATCGGAAAACCTGCATGGCATTCCCCTGCTCCCCGAACTCTTTGAACCCAGCCGCTGGCTGCTCTGGCTCGGCATCATTTTCATCCTGCTGGTATACTTTTTCCCAAAAGGCATCGCCGGGACGATCTGGGAAAAGGGCGCGCGATCTTGACCGGGCCGCGTCATGCGCTGGTCCCTGCCTGCGGGCATGAAATACATGTCACGTTGTGGGGACATCCTTCGGCGAAACCGCTGGTCCTGTGGCATGGCCTGGCGCGCACAGGCCGCGACTTTGACGAACTTGCCGTGGCGTTAAGCGACACGCATTTCGTACTTTGCCCGGACACTTTTGGCCGCGGGTTGTCGAGCTGGGCGCGCGCACCCGACACCGACTATTCAGTGGCCCATATGGCTGACGTGGCCGAAGCGGTTCTGGGTCACTTCGGCATTGGCCAGGCGGGTTGGCTTGGCACGTCGATGGGCGGGCTTGTGGGAATGTTTCTGGCCGCCGGTACACGGTCGCAGCGGCTGCGTTACCTCATTGTCAACGACATCGGCCCGGAGATACCGCAGGAGCCTATTGACCGCATCCTGACCTATGCCGGCACCCTGCCCGTTTTCACCCGACTTGCCGAAGCCGAAGAGTGGCTTCGGACGGTCTATGCGCCATTTGGCCAGGCCCCTGACAGCTTTTGGCGGCGCATGGCATTGACGTCGACCCGCCGCCGGGGCGATGGCCAGCTGACGCTGCATTACGATCCGCGCATTGTTTTGCAGTTTGAGACCCATGTCGATGAGCTGACCAGTTGGGACCGCTATGCACGGATTTCACTGCCAACCCATGTTCTCGCGGGGGCGCAGTCGGACATCCTCACGCCCGCCATCCGTCAAAGGATGCGCAGCGAGGGTCCGCGCCCGGAGGTGACAGTGATTGAAGATTGCGGCCATGCTCCGGCGCTGGCCCGCGGCAGTGACGCCGCAATGGTGCGCGCAATCATTGACACGCTGGAGACCTCTTCCCTGTACCAGAACGCAACGAAGGCGGTGCAGTCGCCCTGACCTCGGGTGCGCCGCCGCGATCCGCCCCCACGTCGTGATTGGCCGCACTAGCGGCAAGTTCGCGCTTGCAGATGGGCCAGAATAGGCGACAGTTCTGCCAGCGCAGTCAGCTTGAGCGGGGATATGGACAGATTCAACCTTGGCACCCATGTCATGCCCGTATCGACCTCATCGCCACAGGCGCAGCGGTGGTTCGATATGGGTCTCAATTGGTGTTATGGTTTCAATCACGAAGAAGGGGTCAAATGTTTCCTGAAGGCTTTGGAATTTGACCCCCGATGCGTCATGGCGCACTGGGGTGCCGCATTTGGATCGGGGCCCTTCTACAACAACGTCTGGCGGCAATTCAGCACAGATGAAGCCAATCGCGCGATAAAATTCAGTTACGGCCACATCGAAAAGGCCCGCGCCCATGCGCGTCTGGCAACACCTGTCGAAAACCAGGTGGTCGACGCGTTGGCCCAGCGCTTTCAAAGGCCGTACGCGGTATCCGCAGAAGAATACGACCGTTGGGATGATGCCTATGCCAACGCCATGCGGCGGGTCTATGACGCCAACGGGGATAACCACGACGTCATGGCAATATTCGCCGAGGCGCTGATTACGCGGACGCCCTGGCGGCTTTGGGATGCCAAACGCGGTGTGCCGCCAGCAGGGGCAAACACCTACGAGGCGCTTGCCGTCATCGAGCGTTCAATTGCCATGAAGGATGCCGCGCAGCAGCAGCAACATCCGGCGATCCTGCACCTGCATATTCACGCAACCGAGATGTCGGACAGGCCCGAACGTGCGATGCGTTCGGCGGAGTTGCCTGGCACCCTTTGCCCCGATGCAGGGCATATGAACCACATGCCCGGTCACATCCATGTCCTGTGCGGAGACTACGAAAAGGCGAAGATCGCCAGCGAAAGGGCAATCCGGGCCGATGACATGTATGTGGATTATGCCGGGCCATTCAATTTCTTCACGACCGCCCGTTGTCACGACCTGCATCTGATGATGTATGCCTGCATGTTTCTGGGCCAATTCCGCCCCGCCATGGCCGCCGCCGACCAGATGTGCGCAACTTTGACCAAGGACGTGTTGAGTGCTCCGGATCATCCCCAGATGGCCATCACCTTGGAGGGATATTACGCCATGAAGATGCATGTTCTGGTCCGGTTTGGCCGCTGGCAGGACATTGTGGATGCACCGATGCCGGATGATCCGGCGCTCTATTGCATTTCGACCGCGATGCACCATTACGCAAAAGGGGTGGCAAATGCCGCGTTGAAACGGTGCGATGAGGCAGAGGATCAGAGGCTCCGGTTTCACGCGGCGGTTGCCCGTATTCCCCGCAATCGAAAGTTCTTCAACAACACTGCCCATGATATTCTGGCGGTGGGTGAAAAGATGCTTGATGGGGAACTGGCGTATCACAAGGGCACCCATCGGACAGCCTTTGATCATCTGCGCGAGGCGGTGCAGCGTGACGACAATCTCGAATACACCGAACCCTGGGCCTGGATGCACCCGCCGCGCCATGCCCTCGCTGCCCTTCTGTCAGAGCAAGGCCAGTTTGAGGAAGCAGAGCAGGTCTACCGGACGGATCTTGGCCTGAATGACGATCTGCAACGCTGCGCACAACATCCCGACAATGTCTGGGCGTTGCACGGTCTGGTCGAATGCCTGCGCCGCCGCGGGGCCACAGACGAGGTGGCGCATTTTGGCCCCAGGCTGATGACGGCGTTGGCAAAAACCGACGTGTCGGTCACCTCCTCGTGCATGTGCCGGACAAATGGGGCCGCGCGCCCATGACATTGACCAAAGGAACCTGATCTTATGATTGCCAGTCTCATGATGTACCTACGCCCGCAACTGGTTGACGCGCATGATCGATTCTGGGTGCTGATCCGACAGAACCTTGCTGACGCGGGCATTGATGCACCGGCCCAACTGTCCCAGGACGCCGATGAATTCCATGTCTGGAAACACCCCCAGCTTGCCCTGAGTCAGACCTGCGGAATGCCCTATCGGCTTTGGCTGCATGACAAGGTATCTTTGGTCGGAACGCCGGATTACGGTCTGGAGGAGTGCCCACCCGGCTATTATCGCAGTGCGCTGGTGGTCAGAAAATCTGACAGGCGCAGCGATCCGACCGCCTTTCGGGACGCGGTATTTGCCTACAATCAGACCTTTTCGCAATCCGGCTACGCCGCACCCTATTGGCACCTGCGCCCGCACGGATTCTGGTTTGACAACCGATTGCACACCGAACAGCACCTATTGTCTGCCAAAGCGGTTGCCGAAGGGCGCGCCGATATTGCGTCTCTGGACGGCACGTCATGGCGTTTGATGGAGAAATATGAGCCGTTCGCAAAGGATCTCAGGGTTCTGGACTGGACTGACCCGACGCCGGGGCTGCCGCTGATTACCTCCTTGGCAAATGACGCCGGAGCGGTGTTTGGCGCGGTGCAGACTGCGATTTCCGGGTTGGAGCCGCAGGACCGTGCGCTGCTGGGATTGCGGGGCATCGTTTCGATTGCAAAGGAGACTTATCTGAGCGTGCCAAACCCCGAATGATGCCCAAGGCAGGTTTCCTTGCATCCAAAGGCGGCGGCGGCCACTCTGGCAGAGCCAACTGACCAGAGCGTCAGAATTTAGTCATACCGCGGGGCATTGATCGGGCAAAGCCGGGTCGACGACCCCCGGCTGCGGTTCTTATTCAGGCACCCCCAGTTGCCGCAGCGCGTCCTCAAGCTGATGTAGCGCGGTGTCCAGACGGGCACGGGTACAGGCGATGTTCAATCGGGCAAAACCTACGCCCTGTGCGCCAAATGCGGGGCCACGGGTCACCGCCCATTTCGCCTTTGATCTCAGGAACGCGGTAAGGTCGTCCGGCGGCAGGCCCAGGCCCCGGAAATCCAGCCAGACCAGAAAGGTGCCCTCCGGTTCAATCAACCCGGCCCCAGGCAGCATCGCCAGACGATCACGCACAAGGGTGAGATTCCCAAAGATATAATCCCGCGCAGCCTCCAGCCAATCACCGCCATCCCGATAGGCCGCAAGCATGGCCGCGCTGGCAAAGGCATTGTTCTTGTTGACGGTCAGGCGGCTGTTCTCGGCCTGAAACGCCTCGCGATACGCGCTATTGGCAATGACCGTAAAGGACGAACAACACGCCGCGATGTTGAAGCTTTTTGCAGGGGAAATACAGGTAATGCTGTTTTGGGCCGCCGCATCATCAAGCGATGCAAACGGGGTGTAGGGGTGTCCGGGAAAGGTGATGTCTGCGTGAATTTCGTCTGATACGACCAACACATCATTGCGCCAGCATATCCCTGCCAGACGCCTAAGTTCCGCAGCGGTCCAGACCCGCCCGACGGGGTTATGCGGGTTGCACAAGAAAAGCATGCGGACATCGGGCCGGGCGGCCTGTGTCTCCAGCCCCTCGAAATCCATCACATAGCCGCCATCCTTCAGGATCAGCGGGTTTTCGACCACCTGCCGGTGGTTTTCTGAAATGATGTCGTAAAAATCAAAAAAGACCGGCGGTTGCACAATGATCCCCTGCCCCACGTCGGTAAACAACGACGCCGCTGTTGCCAGGCTGTTCAACACATTGGGGGCGCGCAGGATGTGGCTTTCATCAATGCTCCAGCCATGACGCGCATCGAACCATTCCACAATGGCAGGTAACAAGCCTTGCGGCACAGTTTCGTATCCGAAAATGCCGTGGCTCAGGCGCGTCTGCATCGCTTTGGAGATGGCCGGTGCCACGCGAAAGTCCATGTCTGCCACACCGGCGGGAAACAGGTCCATCCCGTCGGACCCAAGTACCAGCCGATGCGGTTTGAGGGCCGGAACCTCGCGGCGGTCGATGGCCTCGTCGAAGTTGAACTGCGTTTCGGTCATAGGGCGGCCTCATTGTTCTTCAACGACCATCCTAGGAAAAAGGCGGTCAACTGCACATGGGTAAATGCCGGAATACCTGATGGGCCGATCCCGGCAACTGTGCTGCCCCCCGCACAATCGTCACCGCAGGGTTGGCAATGGCGTCAACGGCATGAACCAATATGCGGCAGCGATGGGCGTCCCGACCGCCACGGGGACAATGTTTCCGCGCAACCACATGGATTCCGGTGATTCGGTTGTCAGGGGCCAGACCCTGTTCGCCGGGACCGGACGGGGCCAACCCGCCCACTTTTCCAAAAGAAACAGGATGTCGCCAACAATTATTTTCTGCATACAACGGTATACTGTCGACGTTGGCGGTTTCATGCGCTAAGGAGCAGGCGTCATTCCCAAGAGGTTTTCCATGTCAGATATCATCTATACCAAAGTCGACGAGGCCCCCGAGCTTGCTTCTGCATCCTTCCTGCCGATCATTCAGAAGTTCGCGGCAGCAGCAGGCGTGTCCGTGGGCACAAAAGACATCAGCCTGGCTGGCCGCATCCTTGCCACCTTTCCCGAGCATCTGAACGAGGCTCAGCGTCAGTCAGACGATCTGGCAGAGTTGGGCAAACTGGTCAAAACCCCGGATGCAAACGTGATCAAATTGCCAAACATCTCGGCTTCCGTTCCCCAACTGGTGGCCGCGGTAAAGGAATTGCAGGCACAGGGCTATGCGCTGCCTGACTATCCCGAAACGCCCCAGACCGTTGCCGAAAAGGCCGTGCGGGCCAAATATGACGGGATCAAGGGATCGGCGGTAAACCCGGTTCTGCGCGAAGGCAATTCCGACCGCCGTGCCGCCAAGGCGGTCAAGAGCTTTGCACAAAACAACCCACACCGCATGGGCGATTGGTCAGCCAACAGCAAGACACGGGTCGCCTCGATGTCCGGCGGTGATTTCTTTTCGAACGAAGTTTCGGCAACGCTCACCAGTGAGGCCACGGCGAGGATCGTTTTGGAGACCGCAGATGGTGAGACTGTTCTCAAGGACGGGATCACCTATCCGGCCGGCACGGTCGTTGATGCCACGTTCATGAGTGCCCGCGCGCTGGATGCCTTCCTTGCCGGCGAGATCGACAAGACCAAGGCCGAAGGGACGTTGTTTTCCCTGCATATGAAGGCCACAATGATGAAGGTCTCTGACCCGATTATTTTTGGTCATGCGGTCAAGGTGTTCCTTTCTCCGGTTTTTGAAAAACATGGTGACGCGATGGCCGATCTGGGCGTGAACCCCAATTCGGGCCTGGGTGATCTTTTGGCGCGGGTCCAGAACGATGCGGCGATCATGGCCGACATTGACGCCTGCATGGCCTCCCGTCCGCCGATGTATATGGTCGATTCCGACAAGGGCATCACCAACCTGCATGTCCCCTCCGATGTGATTATTGACGCCTCGATGCCGGCGCTGATCCGCGCAGGCGGCAAAGGATGGGGACCGGATGGCGATGAATCCGACGCCAATTGTGTGATCCCAGACAATTCCTATGCCCCGGTCTACGATGAGACTGTCAAATTCTTCAAGGAAAACGGCAAGCTGAACCCGGCCACCGCAGGCACTGTTCAGAATGTCGGGCTGATGGCGCAAAAGGCCGAAGAATATGGCTCACACCCGACAACCTTTGAAATTCCAACTGCCGGGACGGTCAAGATGATCCTTGCGGATGGCACCGTTCTGCACAGCCATGCGGTTGAAGCAGGTGACATCTGGCGTTCCGCTTCTGCGCGCAAGGCCCCGATCGAAGACTGGGTGAACCTTGCAATCTCGCGCCAGCAGGCTGAAGGCTGCGAGGCGATTTTCTGGCTGGACGCCAACCGTGCCCACGACGCGGAGCTGATCGCCTATGTCACGCCGATCCTTGAGGCCAAGGGCGTCGCCGACAAGTTCAAGATCATGGCACCGCGTGAAGCGACCCGCGCCTCGCTTGAAACGATCACCAAGGGCGAAAACAGCATCGCAATCACCGGCAATGTGTTGCGCGATTACCTGACCGACCTGTTCCCGATCCTTGAGCTGGCGACATCGGCCAAGATGCTGTCGATTGTGAAGCTGATGAATGGCGGCGGTTTGTTCGAAACCGGCGCCGGTGGCTCCGCCCCCAAACACGTGCAGCAGCTTGTCGAGGAAAACCATCTGCGGTGGGACAGTCTTGGGGAATTCTGTGCGCTTGGAGAAAGCCTGACGTTCCTTGCGGATGCAAAGGGCAATGAAAAAGCGCGGGTTCTGGGACAGGCAGTTGATGCAGCCACCCAGGGTATCCTGGACAATAGCCGGTCGCCCTCGCGCAAAGGCGGCGAACCGGACAACCGCGACAGCCACTATTGGTTCGCCCGCTATTGGGCCGAGGCTCTGGCGGCACAGAACGATGATGCGGAACTGGCGTCATATTTCCGTCCGCTTGCGCAATCGCTTGCCGAAAGTGAGGAAAAGATCCTAGGCGAATTCGCGGCGGCCCAAGGCCCTTCGGTTGATCTGGGGGGGTATTTCCATCCTGATGATGCAAAAACCGCAGCCGTGATGCGCCCGTCTCAGACGCTGAACGCCCTAATCGACTAACACGCATTCGCAGCAAGACCGGCCCCGGCGCGCCCGAAATCCAGGATTTTGAGCATGCCGGGGCCGTCTATCCATCGGGCATCCAAAAGGCGCGGCCAGTGTCCGGTGGGTGCCTGCCCGTGCATCCCAGACCAGCCAGATGCCACGCCAAGAACCCGTCTCGATAGTCGGCTGACCGCCGAACGGGTTTTGGGATTCAGCGCAGAGCGCGTCGTGACCGTTTCGGGCCGACCCCAGTTCACGCAGGACAGCACCCGGATCCACAAGCGTCTGATCGAAAGGGCTGTGACCATCGTGCCCTTGCGCGATGTCTCCGGCATCAGGGACGGCGGTGCCCCGTTTAAAGCATCTCTGCTGAACAGGTGCCCGAGATTGACTGCGCGACACTAATTACCCGTGACGATGCGCCAAAGCATTGATACGTTCCACCAAGAGACGGCGACCATGCCGCCTGAACACGGCGCGCCAACCCGGCCCCGATCAGCGATTGCCTTTGTTCCGGGGCCATCACGGATGCCGTATATGGGGGAGACCGCTATGCTCTCGAACCTGGCGTGCCACAGCCCGACACCGCGCCGTTTCGGCGCGAATTGCCACAACTTGCCACAGAGCGGCCGATATGACCCGTGATCCTCGTTATGACATCCTGTTCGAGCCCGTCAAAATCGGGCCTGTCACCGCCAAAAACCGCTTTTTCCAGGTGCCGCATTGCACCGGCATGGGTTTTCTGCGCCCCCGCACCCTCGCCGCGATGCGCGGTGTCAAAGCGGAAGGGGGGTGGGGCGTGGTTTGCACTGAATACAATTCGATCCATCCAACCTCTGATGACCTGCCCGGTGTACATGCGTCTCTTTGGGACGACAGCGACATTCGCGCCAATCGGCTGATGACCGACAAGGTGCACGAACATGGGGCGCTCGCGGGGGCCGAATTGTGGTACGGCGGTGCGCGCAGTCCGAACCTGTATTCCCGGTTGCCCGCGATGGATGTTGCCAGCCTGCCAAATCTGGCAGGCCACCCGTTTCAGACCCGCGCGATGGACAAGACGGACATAAAGAACCTGCGCCGCTGGCACCGCAAGGCGGCTCTGCGGGCGCGCGATGCGGGTTTCGACGTGGTCTATGTCTATGCCACCCATGGCTACCTGTTGGCGAATTTCCTTGACCCCGCCATCAACACCCGCAGCGACGAATACGGGGGCAGCCTGGAAAACCGGGTGCGGCTGGTGCGGGAACTGATCGAAGAGACCAAAGACGCCGTTGGCGACCGCTGTGCTGTCGTCGTGCGGTTCAAGGCTGATGAGACCATTGGCATGGATGGCGTGCCTGAGCATGGCGAGCGGCGCGAAATGTTCGAAATGCTGAGCAGGATGCCGGACCTGTGGGACATCAACATTGCGGATTACACTTTGGAAATGGGGATGTCCCGCTTTGTCAAGGAAGGTGCATTGGAACCCTATATGTCCTGGGTCAAATCCGTGACGGATGTGCCTGTGGTCACCGTGGGCCGTTTCACTTCGCCCGACACGATGGTCAGCCAGATCAAACGTGGCATCACCGATTTCATCGGGGCCGCGCGGCCCTCAATTGCCGATCCCTTTATTCCGAACAAGATCAAACAGGGCCGCCCCGAGGACATCCGTGAATGTATCGGCTGCAATATCTGCTATTCCGGCGACAGCCTTGGTGTGCCGGTACGGTGCACACAAAACCCCACAATGGGCGAGGAATGGCGCAGAGCCTGGCATCCTGAAAAGGCCGCCGACAAGGGGGCTGACGCGCAGGTTTTGATTGTCGGCGCTGGTCCGACCGGGCTTGAAGCGGCGCGCGCAGCAGGTGCGCGGGGATACAAGGTCATGCTGGCCGAAGCCACGCGGGCATTGGGCGGGCGCGTGACCCGCGAGGCGACCTTGCCCGGCATGAGCGAATATATCCGCGTAAAGGAGTACCGCGAGGGGCAGTTGCTCAAACTTCCCAATGTCGAGGTTTTTCGCGAAAGCAGGCTCAGCGCTGAAGATGTCTTTGCTGTCCAGGCAGACCATGTGGCAATCGCCACCGGAGCCACCTGGCGGCGCGACCGCTTTGACGGGAAAACATATGTTCCCGTCGCCACAAAGGGCGCGCAGGTTTTCACGCCTGACGACATCATGGACGGCACCCTGCCCGACGGACCTTGCGCCGTGTTTGATGGTGACAACTATTATATGGGCGGTCTGATCGCCGAAGTGCTGGCGGATGCAGGCCGGCACGTTACCTATGTCACCCAAGACGACAGTGTGTCCTCCTGGGCGGGGAACACATCCGAACGCTGGCGCATCCGCACCCAGATGATGGAAAAGGGCATCGAGATTGTCACCGCCCACACGTTGACCGATTTTGACGGGGCGCAGGCAACCTTGAGCTGTAGCTATACCGGCAGAACACGAACCCTTGCCGTCAGCGGCGCGGTGCTGGTCACTCAGCGGGCGCAAAACGATGATCTCTACCACGAGATTTTGGCAACCGTGGAGGCAGACGCCGACAGGCTACCCTTTACCCTCACGCGGATCGGAGATTGCGAAGCCCCGTCCATTGTGGCCGCAGCGGTCTATGCCGGGCACAGATACGCGGCGGAGCTGGACACCATTCCGGACATCGATCTGCCGCTGAAACACGACCGGATGGATGTTGGCGCACAGTTGGCGCAACCGATCAGGGTTGAAGAACCCGCCAATCGACCGCAGGCTGACCCTGCCTACCGCAAGACACTGTTGGACTACTACGAAGAGGAGATCGCGGGCATTGCCTTTTTCGAGGCCCTTGCAGACATCTGCACAGACCCCGTTCACAAGGCAAAGCTGCGGCTTTTGGCGATGGTGGAGCAGCACACTGTCGATATAGTGGCCCCTCTCATCCGCCGGCATGGCCTGGTGCCGAGGGCGGGCCAGACGCTCGTTGCCGAGGGCAAGGCGGATGCAGCGCGCGGCCCGCAAGACTGGGATGGCATGATCGCGAGCATGCGCAAAAGCTTTCCCGGCTACATTGCGGATTTCGAGCGGCTGGAGCGGATGGCACCGGCGCAGGACGTTCCCATCCTCAAGCGCATGACCGAACATGAGGTCATTGCGATGGCATTCCTTGAACTTGAAGCACAAGGAGACACAGATCCGGTCGCCCCCCTCAATCGTTTTCTGGCGGCCCCTGTCGCCACATCCGTTGCGGCCTGACGCGCCATGATCCAGAATGAACGCCCCTCTCTGGCCAACAGCCTGTGGAGCGCCACGGCGAACCCGAGCCCGCCCTGCCCTCCGCTGACGGGTCAGGCAGAGGCCGGTACCGTCGTGATCGGCGGCGGATTTACCGGCCTTTCAACGGCTCTTCACCTGGCGGAGGCAGGGCACTGTGTCACCGTGCTTGAGGCCGAAACCCCCGGCTGGGGTGCATCGGGGCGCAATGGCGGGCAGGTCAACCCCGGACTCAAGGCCAATCCGGCGGAAACCGAAACGCAATTCGGCATGGATTTGGGCAGACGTATGGTTGCCCTGTCAGGTGGTGCCGGCGCGCTGGTTTTCGATCTCATATCGAAACACAATATCCAATGTGACGCCCGGAATTGCGGATGGGTGCGCGCCGCAACAAACAGCAGAACCCTTGAAAGCTTGCACGGCGCAGGGCGGCAATGGCGCGCGCGCGGACATGATGTGGATGAACTGACCGCCGCCGAAATGGCCCACCTGTTGGGTACAGATGCCTACGTTGGCGGTTTGATCGACCGACGCGGCGGCAATATCCACCCGTTGAACTACGCATTGGGGCTGGCGGATGCTGCGGTCAATGCAGGGGCAAGGCTGCACGGAAACAGCCGGGTAACAGGTGTCGAAGGCACCCCGGACACAGTGACGGTCCGCACCAGGGATGGCACCATCACGGCCAAGCGGGCCATCATTTGCACAAATGCCTATACCGGTGATCTCGCCCCGCCACTGAGCCAATCGGTTGTGCCGGTGACTTCCGTACAGGTCGCAACCCAACCGCTCTTGGAAAATGTTGCGAAGTCGATCTTGCCCATGGGGCATTCGCCAACAGATACCCGCCGTCTGATTTTCTATTTTAGAAAGGATGCGGCGGGGCGGTTCATCATGGGCGGGCGGGGTGCGATGGGGGATGCCGGTATCGCCAAGCGACAAGAGGCCCTGCGCAGGGCGGCACGCGCGCTATATCCCCAGATCGGTGAGGCCGGATGGACCCACGCGTGGGGGGGAAATGTCGCCATGACCCTCGACCATGTACCGGGGCTTCACCAAATTGCACCAAATGTTGTTGCCGCGCTCGGGTATAACGGGCGGGGTGTGGGTATGGCCACAGCCATGGGTACTGTATTGGCCAAATGGGCCCAGGGCGCAGCACCAGACGCCCTCGATTTCCCTATGACCCAGGCCAGGCCGATACCTTTTCACCGCTTTCGCAACATCGGCGTTGGCACCACCGTGGCCACGTTTCGACTGATGGACCGCCTCGGAATTTGAGCCCGTCCTCACCGGATCCAACGGGTGGATGGAAGGTAACCCTCTGCGCCCTGAGACGACCAGTCACCGCTGTTTGGCGCGATACATGTCTGCGTGCGCGTGCAGCCGGTGCATGTCCCTGTCTTCGATGCCAAGCTCATCAAGATGCCGAACCAGCGAATCCAAATAGGCGAAGTTGGTTCCAAGCCCGCCTTCGGCCACGGCAATCATCCGGGCGGCCTCCTCTTCGGGCAGGTTGGGCATATAGCGATGGTTGTCCCGGTCCATTACAAACACCAGGGCGTCGACCGGACCCTGCGGTGTCGCAACCTGCAAGAACACCGGGCGATAGGCCCCGGCAAACATCTCGCGGCGCCACATGAATTCGGTTTCCCGCCCAACAATCTCGGCCGGTATGCGAAAGACAACACCATCACAATGCCCCCCCTCGTCGAGCGCCGCCATCAGTCCAGGCCGGTCATGGCTGCCACGCCCGCCTTCAAGCCGCATGCAAAACCTGCGGCACCACCCGGACAATGCGCCGAACCGATATTCCGCAACCTGAACCGCCGGATCCCATATCAGCGAGCCATAGGCAAACACCCAAAGATCCTGTGCCATCCGACCAGATAGCGCCACAAGCCTGTTCTCTTCGCGGGCGTCATGGTCCATCCTCCAGCCCGGTGGCCATCCTTCAGTTTCCGCCTGTACGTCCAGCTCTGCAAAGCGGTCCTGACCAAATCGCATTTCGGATGCGTCAGGCGGCGTAATCAGGCCGCGCAGGGCCGGCGTGTGGCGAAAGACTTGGGGTGCAAACGGCATGAAACGATTTAGCCGACTTAGCGCCCGCGCGGCTAGGGGCGATTTGGCAAGACGACACCGCTGTTGCGTAATCGCCCATTTCCTTTGCACCCTATCGCCTCTGCGTGCCCTAAGACGCGCAAAAGGGGCTTCGGGATCGAAAACATCTGCCCAAAAACCCGAATTCACCATCAACCGACAACCCGCGTCGTCAGGATTTGCGCGGCGCGCATTCACGCATCGGGGTCGCGGAGTTCCGCTGCGGCATTGTGGGCGTATCGTCCGGCCCGATGATGCATCGTCGTGACCGGGGCCGAATCTGCCACGACACTGCTGGCGGGACGGGAACATCCCTTGCCAAGCCGGGGACACTCTGGGGTGATGATCCTGGGGTCAGCGATCGCGCGGTCCCTGAATTGTAAAAAAAAGGGAAATTTCACACCCTTGTCAGCCGAATAAAGGAAAAAGGGCGGAACAGGGGATGGTGAGGCTCAAGTCCCGACCTATTGTGCGTTTCACGCGCCCACTCCGCTTGACGCCCCAATCGATTCCCACTAAAGCCACCAGACAAGTTTCTGGGTCGCTGCGGGCGGCCCCTTTTATGTGTTGCACCCGATCCACGGTGCCGCACCACTAAAACAAAGGATGAACCCATGTCGCGCGTTTGCGAATTGACCGGAAAAGGCCCGATGACGGGCAACAACGTAAGCCACGCCA
>CAXBKL010000051.1:0-24762 GCA_963976125.1 uncultured Sulfitobacter sp.
GGTGGATTATTCCG
Organism: uncultured Sulfitobacter sp.; assembly: GCA_963976125.1. GTDB lineage: Bacteria > Pseudomonadota > Alphaproteobacteria > Rhodobacterales > Rhodobacteraceae > Sulfitobacter. Next base: position 15 of record CAXBKL010000051.1, read on the forward strand.
TGCGCACCGGGATTTTGGGCGGGCACTGAACGGGGCGACCTGAAGAGGTTTTCCCTGCCGGCAAGATGACGGTTGCCGCCGGGGATGCGCGCCACTACGCTTCGTGTCATGTCAACGCCGCTGGAATTGCCCGGACTTTCCCCGGATGCCGCAAAGCACCTTGTGCGGGCCACAGCCGCCGAGGAACCTCGGCTCATCGCGCAACGGCGTGCCTTTCACGCCAACCCGGAACTTGGCTGGCAAGAGATCGAGACAACCGCGACCATTGTCGCCGACCTGACAGACGCCGGATATGACGTCATATCCGGCCCTGCTTTTCTTGGGGATGTGTCGCGGCTGGGCATGAGCGACGATCCGATACCTGGCGAGGGCGATACCGGCTGCATGGCAACTTTTGACACCGGGCGGCCCGGTCCCACGGTTTGCATGCGCGTGGATATTGATGCGCTCCCGATCCTGGAGGCGGGGGGCAACCATGCGCCTTCCGCCCAGGGCTTTTCATCGAAAACTCCCGGTGTAATGCACTCCTGCGGCCATGACGGGCACGCGGCTATCGGGCTTGCAACGGCGCGGATGCTGAAACCCTTTCTGGACACCGGACGGGGGCGATTGAAGCTTCTTTTTCAACCGGCAGAAGAAGGGGGTCGCGGCGGGCGGGCGGTCGCGGAGGCAGGATGGATGGACGACGTGGATTTGTTCTTTGCCATTCATCTTGGCCTTGGCGTGCCATCGGACCATGCGGCATTTGCGGTTCACGGGATCCTGGCCAACACCCGGTATGATGTTCTGTTCACAGGCCGTGCGGCCCATGCCGGAAAGACACCGGAAGGGGGCAGGAACGCACTGTTGGCGGCGTGTCAGACGGTGTTGGGCCTGCATACTCTGGCGCAATCGAGCCTGCCCGGAATCCGCGTGAATGTCGGGCTTTTGCAATCCGGCACCGCTGTGAATATCGTACCCGATGAGGCACGTTTTACGTTCGAGATGCGGGCGCAGGACACCGAGGATCTGCAGGTGCTGGAAACCCGGTGTTGCGCCTTTGTCGAGGCAACCGCGCAGGCCCATGGGGTCGATTGCGTTTTGTCACAAGGTGGCGGTGCGGCCGGGCATTCCAACCCTGCTCGAATTGCGGATTGGGCCAAAGAGGTAAACGCCGCAACAGGCGCCTTTGCCACCGCCCTGCCGGATTTCTTTTTCGGGGCCAGCGAAGACGCCGCAACCCTTGCGCAGCGGGTCGCCCGACGCGGCGGCACGGCCGGGGTGTTCGTGTTGGGGGCGGATCTGGCCGACGATCATCACACGCCGAATTTCGATTTTGACGAAGGCGCGCTGGTCAAATCGGTCCTGCTCTGCGGCGGACTTGTTGCCGCCGCGATGGAGCTTGAAACGGGGTAGGGCGCCCCGGCCCGGGTGCATTTGGCCGCGTCATGTGGCGGATCGGACCGGCCTGATGCTCGGGGTCAACAGCAACGGATGTGTAGCGTCGCGCTGCAATCCGCAAGATCCGTGTTCCCGCCTTCAATCATCCGGGCGGATGATCTCAAACACTTCACGCACGCGCGTGTAGTCGCGGTAGCCCAGCCGCGAAAGCGGCTCATACTGGCGCACGTCAAAGCGCCCATCCACAATGCAATCGTCGCGCAGATGGACCCCGACAACCTCACCAAACACCACGTAGTTCGCCGCCCCCTCGATCTGTACGATTTGGGTCATGCGGCATTCCATGCTGGCCGGTGCATTCGCCACGCGGGCACAATCAATGACATCACAGGCCACCTTTTCGACGCCCGCATGGGCAAACTCGTCTACCGAATGCGGCAGGGTCGCGGAGGACAGGTTCATCGCTTCACGGGCGGCATATTCCACGATGTTGACGCAAAACACCCCGGTTTCGCGGATGTTGGCCACCGAATCCTTGGTGCCGTCCACGTCGTCCTTGACCCCGGTAGAGGCAAACATCACCTGCGGCGGAACATAGGCCACCCCGTTGAAGAACGAATAGGGGGCCAGATTGTCATGCCCGGCAACGTCGCGGGTCGAAATCCAGCCGATCGGGCGGGGGGTCACGATGGCATTGAACGGATTGTGCGGCAGGCCGTGACCGTCCGTAGGGCGATAAAACATGTGGCATATCCTTGGCTGTTTGCACCTTTGACTACCCCCATGATAGGGCGGTGACCACTGCAAACCGGAAAGATCCGCACCTTGTACCAGTTGAACCCCGAAACGGACGCCGATCATTGGGAGATCGAAGCGCTTTACGACACCTGTTTCGCGCCGGGGCGCGAGGCGCTGTCGTCCTACCGGTTGCGCGACGGGGTGCCAGCGGTTGCCGGGCTGAGCCATGTGGCGCGGGATGCTGACGGTATCCTGGGCGGTGCCATCCGGTATTGGCCTGTCCGGGTCGGCACCGCTCCGGCGCTGTTGCTGGGGCCGGTGGCCGTGCACCCAACGCGACAGGGCGAGGGGCTGGGTCGCCTGCTGATCGAAGAAAGCCTCAAATATGCCGCGCCGATGCGATGGAATCGCGTGATGTTGGTCGGGGATGCGCCATATTATGGAAAGTTTGGCTTCGAACGCCTGTCAGGCGTTCATATGCCGCCACCAACAAACCCTGAACGTGTTCTCGGGCGGGCCCTTGTTCCGGGCGCCTGGGGCGGTGTTTCCGGAGATGTTCGGCGGTGGATTGATTGAATCCTGCGCTGTCCTTGCCCACATAGGGGGTAGTCAGAAGGAAAAACCATGCAAATCTCCACCGACCTTCCGGTCAAAATCGACGTTGATGCGCAACTGGATCAGATCGCGGCGCGCTATCGCGGGGCGGGGGGCATTGGCATGCATGTGCTGAACCTGATTGGTGGCAGTGCTGAAAACCTGCTGGATCAATTGCCCAAGGGCGTGCGTCAGAATCTGGATGCGGCAACGGTCAAGGCGCTAAATCAGGCGATGAAGGCCGCGCATTCCAGCCGCTCTTATGTCCCGGATCAGAAAAGTTGGCTCAATCAGGCGGTGAGTGCGGCGATGGGGGCGGCAGGCGGGGCAGGCGGATTGCCGACAGCACTGGCCGAACTGCCCGTGACCACGACATTGTTGTTACGGGTCATTCAGGGCGTCGCGGTTCAGCATGGCTTTGATCCCGAGGCCGAGAATGTGCAATTCGACTGTGTCCAGGTCTTTGCCGCGGCTGGCCCGCTTGCCAGGGACGATGGCACCGACCTTGGTTTTCTGGCGGCGCGGCTGACGTTATCAGGCAAGGCGATGCAGACGGTGGTCGCAAGGGTTGCCCCCAAACTGGCGATTGTGCTGGGACAGAAGCTTGCGGCGCAGGCGGTGCCGGTTCTTGGGGCCGTAGCAGGGGCGGCCACAAACTATGCCTATACCAGCTATTACGAAGAAATGGCCCATGTTCATTTCAGCATGCGCAAACTGGTGATCGACGCCGATGTGCCGCACAGCGAACTTGTTGCGCGGTTGCAAGACAGGATCGGGCCGCCACCAGCGGCGAGATGACGCAAGGCGCTCTGGAAGGGTCATCTCCGGCAAAGTGAGGCGCCTGTCGGTGAACATTGAAATCACTCAAACCTCAGCGCGCCGAAACCCTGATTTCATGCAGCGTTGGACGGGCCAGACCGTTTTTACGAAAGCGCTGTGTCGTCAGGGTTCAAGAGAGCCCCTTTCCCATGGCGGTGGCACCGAGGCTATTGCCTGATGGGATCGTCATGATTCGAACTTCGATGGCCTGTCTTTTCGTATGATTTCCCGTCCGTCGAAATTTTATAGAGCCACTCACTATAGGGAAAACGGGCGTAGATTTGGCGGGTGTTGATAACATCGGCCAGCGCGCCGGCCCGGCAAAAATGTGATACATTGACCATTTCGCGTGCGCAGATTGCGTCGGCGCTGTCGATGAACTCCATGTTTTCGGAGCGGGAGACGATCAGCGTTCGCCCCTCGGGAACAGCGTCAATGGGCTGGACCACGAAGAGGGTAAGGAAAAATGAGGACGCAAAAGCAACCACCACAACGGCCGCCAAAAGATAGGCAATAATCCGACCCATGTCTCAGGCTCCCTACCGCAATACGTGTGGCATCGGTTTTGGAAAACAGGCAAGGCCGGTGGTCGGACCGCTGGTTTTATATCGGGGTCGGACGCCATGTGACCGCAGGGGGCAAAGCCCGAATGCAATCTGTCCATGCGACGCAGGCGAAAAGTTGCGGAAAATGAATATCGTCAGAAATTGTTTCATGGTGCCAGGTGATTGAATAAAATTCAGCCGAAAATGATGCAGGCTTCCGAGAATTGCAACCATAATGTGTGTAACTGCGATATAATGCCACTATAGGGGGTTTGAACCTTACCGCCCAATACTGCCCGGTGCCACAGTCGTGGCCTTCAGGATGGCATAACAGGCGATACCCTCAACCAGCCCCAGTTCCGCCACCGCGCGGGCGGTGACGCGGGCCAAAATCCGGTCGTCACCCGCCCGCAGGGCTATGGCGGCTCCGGGGCCGTCGCCGGGATGTACCTTTTCTATCGTCACAGGCAGTATGTTTACCGATGACAGGGCCTCTGGCCGAATCCGGGACAAGATGACGTCCTGCGCCAGTATCCTGATCCGGACACGGGCACCAACGGCGGCCTGAACGCCCGGCAATTCCAATTGACCCGCGCTGATCGCCAGGGTGCTCAGCCCATCAGCGGCATGGGAAGTCACCCGTGCATCGATCACCGCACCGGCCTCACGCACGCCAAGCAATGGCACCGCGCTGGGATCGGACATCACCTCGTAAAGCGGTCCCTGGGCGCTGACCTGACCGTTGTGCAACAAGACCAGCCGGTCTGCCAGCCGCGTCACCTCGTCAACCGCATGACTCACATAGAGGATCGGCAAACGGAGCGGCCCATCCCGAAGGCGTTCGAGATAGGGCAGGATTGCCTGCTTGCGTGGTCCATCCAGGTTGGCGAGGGGTTCGTCCATCAACAGCATCCGGGGATGGCTCAGCAGAGCGCGGCCCAGGGCGACACGTTGTTTCTCGCCCCCTGACAAGGTCGCCGGAGCGCGTTCCAGCAAAGCCGACAGACCCAGCAGGTCGACAACTTCATCCAGTGTCGGACCGGCGGCACCGGGCGCAGTATATCGGTTTCCGAACATCAGATTGTTCAGCACTGACAGATGCGGAAACAGGCGTGCATCCTGAAAAACATATCCCAGCCGTCGTCGGTTCGGCGGCACGAAGATACCGGCATCATGGTCAAACAGGGTCTCTGAACCAAAACTCACCCGGCCAGCGTCCGGTTTGAACAATCCGGCAACCGCATTGATGACCGTAGTCTTGCCCGCGCCCGAGCGGCCAAAAAGCGCCGTTATCCCGTCCGTTGCATCAAAAGTCACATCAACGGCAAACGCGCCAAAGCTGTGGCGCATGTCCACGCGCAGGCTCATGTGCCTGCAATCCGGCGGGCAACGCGTCTGGCCAGCACCTCGGACAGGGCGACGGCCCCCAGAGCGACAAAACTGGCGAGAAGCACCATTGTGATGGCCTGCGCTTCCCCGTTGGGTATTTGCAAGGCGGTCCAGATCGCGCTTGGCAAGGTCTGGGTCTGACCGGGGATGTTGGCAACAAAGGTGATTGTTGCCCCGAATTCGCCCATCGCCTTGGCAAACCCCATCACCGCGCCCGCAAGGATGCCGGGGGTGATCAGCGGCAGGGTGACCCGCGCAAAGATGGCCATGCGCGGCGTGCCCAGTGTTGCGGCGGCCTCTTCCAGCCGTGGATCGACCGCTTCGATGGCCAGACGCATCGCCCGCACCATCAGCGGAAATCCCATGATGATGGCGGCAAGCACCGCACCGGACCAGTGAAACGCCAGACCCAGACCCAGCGTGTCAAGCACCCGCCCGAGCGGCGCGTTGCGTCCAAACGCCAGCAACAGCAGATATCCGGTCACTATCGGCGGCAGAACCAGCGGCAGGTGAACCAGCGCGTTGAGCACCGATTTCCCCCAGAATTCCTTGCGCGCCAGTACCCAGGCTATCCAGAGAGCGGCAGGCACCGCCAGAACGGTCGCCCAACATGCCACCCAAAGCGACAGGCGCAACGCGTCCCATGCAGCGGCATCCATCGTCATGGTGTCACCTGCGCATAGCCATAGGAGGCAAGAACCGCAGCCGCCCCTTCGCGGGCAAGGTGGTCCAGGAACCGCTGCCCATCCGGGGTCAGGGCCGCCGCAGGATACCGGATCGGGCTGTGAAGGCCCTGCGGGATTTCGTAGACGACCGAGACCTCCGGTTCCGCCGCGGCGTCCGTGGCATAAACCACCCCGAAGGCGGTTTCGCCACGTGCGACAAGGGCAAGTGCGGCGCGCACGTTGTCGGTTTCGGCCAACTGGTTTTTCAGGGCATCCCATAACCCCGCCGCAGTCAGCCATTCGCGGGCATAGGTGCCTGCCGGAACCGCATCGCGCTGCCCCATGGCCAGCCGGCTATCGCCCAGACGTGCGGGCAATTCCTGAGCGGTGATGGATGCCGCATCGGCCGGACCGATCACCACAAGCCGGTTTTGCGCGACTGTTGTTATCTGACCCTGCGCCACGGCCCTGCGGGACTGCAACCATGCCATCCAGTCGCGGTTGGCCAAAATGACCACATCCGCAGGCGCGCCTGCGGCGATTTGCCGAGCAATGGCGCCGGACCCGCCAAAGGACAGGACAACGGGCGCGTCATACTGTGCGGCAATGTCATCCAGCACCCCCCGCAGGCTTGCGGCAGCAAATACCGTTACCGGTCCGGCCGCATTCGACGGCAACGCGGACCCAAGCGACAGGCCAATCAGAAGAAGCAGAATACGTGTCATCGGGCGCACTATCCGCCATGAAGATTGGCCGCACAAGCGCAATAGGGTGGCTTTGATCTTTCGCAACGTGCAGCTATGATCGGGACACGGAATGCGACACCTAGAGGACCGGATGATAAAGCAGTTGCCGATAAACCTTCATGGTGCGCGCAAGAGTGAAATACGCACTCAGTTTGCAGCACTTTGCTATCGAATCAAACGTGGCAAGGTCCAGATTCTGTTGGTCACGTCGCGTGGCTCGCGGCGATGGATCGTGCCCAAAGGGTGGCCAATGGAAGGCAAGACGCCCGCTGCATCGGCCCTGCGCGAAGCCTGGGAGGAAGCAGGGGTGCATGGCCGAACGGTTGATGCCTGCCTTGGCGTCTATTCCTACGAAAAGACGATGGACAAGAGCGGCGGTCTGCCATGTCTGGCGATGCTCTACCCGGTGCAGGTGAAATCGCTGGCCAAGAAGTTCCCCGAAGCGGGGCAGCGCCGCAGGCAATGGGTGTCGCGGAAACGGGCGGCGAAGCTGGTGGCGGAACCGGAGCTGGCGCGGCTCATTATTGATTTTGACCCGCGACCGGGGCGCACATGAAGCTTGACGTAGCCACATGAAGCTTGACGTAGCCTTGCCCGCGCACCAGATCGTATGAGAGATGTTATTTCTCAGGTCGCCGGGGTGTGCCGGTTTTCAGCACCGCCTCGGGCATGTGGAAAAAGGTTGGCTGCGGCATGATCCAATATGCGCTCAAATGCGAAGACGATCACACCTTTGAAAGCTGGTTCAGGTCGGCAGCGGCATTTGACACGCTGGCGGCATCCGGCCACCTGAGCTGCGCGGTCTGCGGGTCAACCAAGGTTGGCAAGGCGGTCATGGCACCGCGCGTGATGTCAAAGTCGGAAACACCCGCCGCCCCGGAGTTTCATAATCCGGGTTCGGACGTGGAAAAGGCGATGGAAGATCTGCGCCGCAAGGTTGAAGACAGCTCCGATTATGTTGGTGACAAATTCGCGGCCGAGGCACGGGCCATGCATCTGGGTGACACGCCCGAAAGGTCGATCTATGGTGAAGCGCGGATAGATCAGGCAAAAGAGCTGATTGAGGATGGCGTCCCGGTGATGCCTCTGCCGTTCACCCCCAAAAAGAAATTGAGCTAGGGAGGAACGCCCATGACCATCTTGATAACCGGCGCAACCAGAGGGATCGGGGCCGGATTGGCAGCGCATTACAGGGGCCTGGGCAGGGATGTGATCGGCACGGGCCGTTCCGTCACCGCCGACATCCAGTTGGATGTGACAAGACCCGGAAGCCACAAAGAGATGGCCGAGGCCCTTGGTGCGCGGGCCGTGGATCTGCTCGTGTGCAACGCGGGGGTGTATCTGGACAAGGGGCATGATCTGGACACCGGCTATGGTGCGGACCTCTGGGCCCAAAGTTTTGCGACCAATGTGACAGGCGTGTTCCTGAGCATTCAGGCCCTTTTGCCACATCTGCGCCGTTCTGGCGCGGGCAAGATCGCGATTATTTCCTCGCAAATGGGTTCCAGCACACGAGCGCCGGGCGGCAGCTACATTTATCGCGCATCCAAGGCTGCGGCATTGAACCTCGGTCGCAATCTGGCGTCTGATTTGCGTAGGGAGGGGATCGCGGTCGGCATTTACCATCCCGGCTGGGTGCGTACCGACATGGGTGGGGAAGGTGGCGACATCGGGACGGACGAAGCGGTTGCCGGTTTGGTCTCACGCTTTGATGCCCTGAGCCTCGAGTCCACTGGATGCTTTGAAACCTGGGACGGCCGCGTGCACCCTTATTGAGACCCTTCGATCTTCGGCCACCGCTTTGCGATGGTCTGTTTTGGAAAATGAAGCAGAGGGCAGCCTTGCGCACGGCGGGGGGCTGGCGTAGACCGCCTGCGTGTTGAAAGGCGGAGAGTTTGAATGCCTGTTCTGGTGATGAAATTTGGCGGCACGTCGGTGGCGACACTCGACCGTATCCGCCGCGCGGCAAAACGTGTCGGCGTTGAGGTGTCCAAGGGATATGACGTGATCGTCATTGTCTCGGCGATGTCGGGCAAGACCAATGAGTTGGTCGGCTGGGTAAACGAGACCTCCCCCATGTATGACGCGCGCGAATATGACGCGGTTGTGTCGTCCGGCGAAAATGTGACCGCCGGGTTGATGGCCTTGACCTTGCAGGAAATGGACGTGCCTGCACGGTCATGGCAGGGCTGGCAGGTGCCAGTCAAGACAACCTCGGCGCATTCCGCCGCGCGCATTGAAGAGATCCCGCCCGAAAACATCATGGCCAAATTCGGTGAGGGCATGCGGGTGGCCGTGATTGCCGGTTTTCAAGGCGTCAGCCCCGAAGGTCGTATTACCACGCTGGGCCGTGGCGGGTCGGACACCACGGCGGTGGCATTTGCAGCCGCGTTTGATGCGGAACGATGTGACATCTACACGGATGTGGATGGTGTTTACACAACCGACCCTCGTGTCAGCGCAAAGGCGCGCAAGCTGGACAAGATCGCATTTGAAGAAATGCTCGAACTGGCCTCGCTGGGTGCCAAGGTGTTGCAGACGCGGTCCGTTGAACTGGCCATGCGCTACAAAGTCAAGCTGCGGGTGCTATCTAGTTTTGAAGAACAATCAGACGATGCCGGTACGCTTGTCTGCGATGAGGAGGAAATTATGGAAAGCAATGTGGTGGCAGGGGTCGCATTCAGCCGCGACGAAGCCAAGATGACCCTTCTTTCGGTTGCCGACAGGCCGGGAATCGCAGCGGCGATCTTTGGTGCGTTGTCCGATGGCGGCGTGAACGTCGACATGATTGTGCAGAATATTTCCGAAGAGGGCCGCACCGACATGACGTGGTCGTGCCCGGTGGATCAGGTGCTGCGCGCAGAAAAGGCCATCGCGCAGGCAAGGGATGAAGGGGTCATCAACTATCAGCAGTTGGTTGCGGACACTGACGTTGCCAAGGTTTCGGTTGTCGGAATTGGCATGCGCAGCCACACTGGTGTTGCCGCAAAAATGTTTGAGGTTCTGTCCGCCGAAGGCATCAACATTCAGGTCATCACCACCTCTGAAATCAAGATTTCGGTTTTGATTGACCGCAAGTACATGGAACTGGCCGTTCAGGCGCTGCATGATGCTTTTGAGCTGGACAAGGCTGCGTAATCTCTCGGTTCACAAGGATGGCGCGCGGGTGTCCGTGTTGCGGGTTGCGCGGGCAACATGTGCGGCAGACCCTCTTATCTCGCCCTTGCAAAGGGTGCGGGGCGATATTCTCATGGCGGCGCTGTATTCGCGAGCAATGGCCGACCTGACCGCAGGATCGGTTCTTGAACCGGTGTTGTGAAATCTGCCATTTCGCTTTCACGCCTGCTGTGGTCTAAGCTGGTGCTGCATTGATGGGGAGACAGGCCAGTATGGCTGAGCGGATGGAAACGGGGAGCCGAAAGCTCTTGGGTCGGTTGCGCGATGCAATGGCGGGGGATGATGCCGGTCAGGCACGGCTCAACAAGATCACCTCGCTTATCGCGTCCTCCATGGGGTGCGAAGTCTGTTCGATTTATCTTTTCCGTGATCAGGACACGCTTGAGCTTTGTGCGACCGAAGGTCTGAACGCGGACGCGGTGCACGAGACACGGATGAAGCTGGGCGAGGGTCTTGTCGGGCGGGTGGCCAAGGGCAAAGGCATCATCAACACACCCGATGCGCCGCAAGCGCCGGGGTTCCGGTTCATGCCGGAAACCGGAGAAGAGATTTTTTCCAGCTTTCTAGGCGTGCCAATCCAGCGGCTTGGCGAAATGCTCGGCGTATTGGTGGTGCAATCCAAGGCGGCGCGTGAGTTTTCCGCCGACGAGGTCTATGCGCTCGAAGTGGTGGCGATGGTTCTGGCCGAAATGACCGAACTGGGGGCCTTTGTCGGCGAAGGGGCCGCAATGTCAGCCCGGCATTCACAACCGGTCCTGTTCCGTGGCACGGTCGGACAGGAAGGCGTCGCAGAGGGGCATGTCTGGTTGCACGAGCCGCGTGTGGTGGTGTCCAACCCGATTGCAGATGACCCCACCCGTGAAGAAGAACGCCTGAACGGGGCGGTCGAAGAACTGCGTGTTGGTGTCGACCAGATGATGGCTATGGCACAGGGCGACAAGGACCAGCAGCAGGTTCTTGAAGCCTACCGCATGTTTGCCAACTCCAAGGGATGGATGCGGCGGATGTGCGAAAGCATCCAAAGCGGCCTGTCGGCAGAGGCGGCAGTGGAAAAGGAACAATCGACGGCGCGTTCCCGCATGGGGCAGGTCACTGATGCCTACCTGCGTGAACGGTTGAGCGATCTTGACGATCTGTCGAACAGGCTGCTGCGCATTCTCACCGGGCAGGGCTCCAACACCGGGGCCGAATTGCCCGACGACCCAATCCTGGTGGCGCGCAACATCGGCCCGGCCGAGTTGCTGGATTACGGACGCGCCCTGAGGGGTATTGTGCTCGAAGACGGCTCGGTCGGGTCGCATGCGGCCATTGTGGCACGGGCGCTGGCCATCCCCCTCGTGGTGCAGGCCGGACGGATCACCAATGACGCGCTGAACGGGGATCACGTGATGGTAGATGGTGAACAGGGGATTGTTCATCTGCGGCCCGACGATACGGTTGCAACGGCCTTTCGGGACAAGATCGCGATGCAGGCCGCGGCGCAGGAACGCTATGCCTCCATCCGCGAACTGCCTGCACAGACCCTGTGTGGAAATCTGGTGTCGCTACAGATGAATGCCGGTTTGATGGCTGATCTGCCATCTCTGGATGGGTCTGGCGCGGAAGGCGTGGGTTTGTTTCGGACCGAACTGCAATTTCTTGTGCGCAACAAGATGCCCAGTCGATCAGAGCTTTCTGCGCTCTACGCCCGTGTGCTCGATGCCGCGCATGGCAAGCGGGTTGTGTTTCGGACACTCGACATCGGGTCGGACAAGGTTTTGCCCTATATGCGTCCCACGGACGAACCCAACCCGGCGCTGGGGTGGCGTGCGATCCGGGTCGGGCTGGACAAGCCCGGTGTGATGCGGATGCAGTTGCAGGCGCTGATCCGGGCCGCCAACGGGCGCCCGCTGACCGTGATGTTCCCCTTTGTCGCACAGTTTGAGGAATACCGTCAGGCCCGCGCGGAAATGGACAAGGCAATGGCCCGCGAAGAAAAGCTGGGTCACATATTGCCCGAGAAGATCGAGATCGGCGCAATGCTCGAGACCCCAAGTCTGGCCTTCGCGCCGCAAAAATTCTTTGAGGAGGTTGAATTTCTGTCTGTTGGCGGCAATGATCTCAAGCAGTTCTTCTTTGCCGCCGACCGCGAGAACGAACGGGTCAGGCGGCGTTATGATACCTTGAATGTGAGTTTTCTGACCTTCCTCGAAGGCATCGTGAAACGGTGCGAAGAGACAGAGACGGATCTTTCGTTTTGTGGAGAAGACGCAGGCCGCCCGATCGAGGCGCTGTGTTTTGCCGCACTTGGATTCCGCTCGTTTTCGATGCGGCCGGCCTCCATCGGTCCGGTCAAGAGCTTGCTGCGGCGCAGCAGACTTGATGAGGTCCGCGACGTTATCGAAATGGCGCGGGATCGCGGGGAAATGTCCGTGCGTCCGGCGGTGATGGCCTACCTGAAAACCCAGCACCAAAGCTGAGGTGTGCGTCACCTGGGCCAGACCGGGCCGGGTGCGGAGCCGGTTGGATCACCGATTACCGCAGCCCGTCGTCGCCCTTGACCTCCCAGGTTTCCAGCCCCCCCATCCGGCTGTGCACCCGCCCACCACAAGACATGGCTAGACCAAAGACAATTTCGTCTGCCTTTGGCCCATCCGGTAACCCGACGTCGATCCCGTCAAAGTGACTGCGGACATAGGCGGCGTTGATGTGGCCCAGCGGGATGTCCAGTCTGCTGCCGATGCCACCGCGTTTCATGCACGATGGCACAATCGCATTAGACTGACCCAATAACCCGCGCATCGCATAGCCCCCCGGCACGTGCCAAAGCGCTCCGTGCTCCAACTCGCCATTCTCACCCACGATCGCTCCCTTGCCATAGCCGTCGATGGCGTCCTTGTCCCCAAGCGCCGCAATCAACCGCTCGCTCATCTCAGCACCCAGCGGCTTGAGGTCTTCCATCGCGGGCTGGATGTCGGCGACATGCCGACCGGCAAACGGGTTCGAGACACAGGCCAGGATCGCGGCAAGTCTGCGCGGTGTTTCCGGTGCCGGTCCCCCGTCATGGCGGACTTCTTCGACAATAAGCTGCATCTTGCGGACGACAAATTCAGGCATGGATGGACTTTCTATGGACTAAGGGCTGAGGTGTGACCAACAGGGTTTTACCCTGTAGCAAAAGCGACGCCTGACAGATCAATCCGCGCGCACAGAGGGTTTGCGCGAAACCTGCACCGGCCCGCAATGCGCGGTCGATCTCGGCCTCGCGCAAGGGACCAACCTGGGTTGTGACATGGCGTGGGCCAAGATCGCTGTCCGGGCTCAGCGCATCGGCCCGACAGGTTTGCACAGATGGATGCGCGCCGAGGCTCACGGCGTTGGCGATCAAGGTGGCGGCAACATCCGCCTGCGCGGCGGTACGCCCGGCCACCGTGACGGCATCCGCAATGCCCATCGAATGGCTGCGCCCCTGCCAGCCGGAGGTCGCAAGGCCACGGGCGGTGTCATGTGCGCTCAGCGTGATGTCACCGGCGGGACTGAGCGAGGTCATCCGTTCGGACCCTGCCAGATGAAAGGCCACGTCGCCGCCGTTGTTCACATAGGCTTTGGTCACAGGGGGGCGGTCCACCAGCATCGCCGCCAACACTTCATCCGCGACAGCGCCTGCAACCGCGGCCATAGGCGTGCAAAAAACATCCTCATATGGCCGCACCGCATGGACCATACGCCGGGCGATCGGGCCCTTTACCCTCGTTTCCTGTCCGACCGGCGCACGAAGGGTGTCCAATTCTGCCACCAGACCGGTCAAGATGGTCTGAAAACACGTCGTTGCACGGGCAAAGCAAGCGTTTCGGTGGGGCCCTTCAACGCCGACGATCAGATCAATTGGCCCGTGATGCACGTGCTGTCGCCCAGAACGCGGGCCGCAGCACCATATTCGCCGCCCCGTTCAAGCACGTCGTCCAGTTCCCGTACTTCGGTGTCATGCCCCCCCAGCGCGCGGTATTCGGCACGCGCCACGGTGAATTCAAGCGGCGCGACCAACGCAGGCGTCGGTACATAGCCAAAGGCGCCATCCGGCACTTGTGTGACATCCACCATCACTGTGATGCCGCCCCCCGGCCACCGATACGTAGGCGCACCACCGATCGTCACGCGGGTTTTGTCCTGTTGCACCGACCGGGTCAGGTGGATGGGGTTATTCGTCACACCGGAGCGCAACGACCCGCCAGCGCCCCCCATGAACAGCACGGTGCACAGCGCCGGTTCGCAATTCTGGGCAATCAGATCGACGGAAGGCTGCAAGGCGTCTGGCATGGGCCGTGCCACTGGCTCAAGGGCGTCATCGAGGACAAAATATCCCGCATGTTCGCCTGTTGTGGACACCATCAGCAGGGACAACCCCGGCACGGCCCCCTTTTCAGGCCGCCATTTGCCCAGGATCGACAGGGGATCGTCGATGTTTGTGCCGCCCCAGCCCATCCCCGGTTCCGCCACCCTGAAATAGCGTCCCGGCGTTGACCGGCGCCCATTGATGCGGATGCCGGTATCGGGCCAGTCGATGACCTTGCCTGCCTGATGTTCGGAAACCACGCCGGTAATGTGATCGTCGACAACAACCACGTCGTCCACCAACCCTTTCCATTGGGATGCGAACATGCCGATGGTGGCGGACCCACAGCCGACTCGCATGCGTTCCTCTGTCACGCCGTCGACGATCGGGGGCTGTCCAGCCTGCACGACCACCGTCGACCCGCCGTCAATGGTCAGCTCGACCGCTTCCTTGTTGCACAGCCGCAAAAGCGCATCGCAGGTCTTGCGCCCTTCGGGCTTTGACCCGCCGGTCAGATGATCGACACCCCCAAGGGACAGCATCTGCGAGCCATATTCGGAGGTCATGATGTGGCCAATCGGCTCTGCACCTGCGCGCACGGTGGCGGCTTCGGGGCCCAGGTGCCGATCCGTGTCGATTTTGACCTTCACACCGCAATAGGAAAAGATCGCCTCGGTCACAACGGTTACAAAGTCTATGCCGTCGATGTCCCGGCTGACGATAAAGGGCGCGGGCTTGTAATCGGGATAGGTGGTGCCGGAACCAATTGCCGAAACGACAACGTCGGTGCCCGACGCCTGGCGTCCGTCCCACTGAGCGGCCAGAAACGGCTTGATTTCATCCCCTTTGGCGACCCGTCGGTCCAATATGGTCAGCGGATCGCAACGGATGATCTGTCCGTCACTGTTGGCATAGCGGTCGCAGGCCCCAAACCGCCCCTCGGCGATGTAGCACATCACCGGGCAGGCATCGCAGCGGATTTTTTCCGAAGTGCTCATGTGGCGTCCCTTATCGCGGCCAGCACCCGGTGCGGCAGGGCCGGTACATTGGTTATTTTTGCACCGGACGCATGGCGGATGGCATTGAGAATTGCAGGCGCGGTCGGGATCAGAACGTGCTCTCCCAGGCCCTTTGCACCCATTGGCCCCTCTGGGTCGGGTTTTTCGATCAGAATGGATGTGATCGGCGGGACGTCCCCGATGGTTGGGATCAGGTAATTGTGCAGGTTTTCGGTTTCACCCGGCAGGTATTCCTCCATCAACGCCATCCCAAGGCCCTGGGCAATACCCCCTTCGATCTGTCCCTTGGCCAGTTGCGGATTGATGGCACGGCCAACGTCATGGGCGGCAATGATCTGGCGGACCCTTGTGGTGCCCAGCCGCAAGTTCACCTCAACCTCGGCTATCTGGGCACCGTAGCCAAAGACCGCATAAGGCGTGCCTTGCCCATTCTCGTCCAGCGACGTGGTGGGCGGGTCATAGGTTTCCTCTGCACACAGGACATAGCCGTGCTGATCGACGGGCAGATCACCAAGCCGAATGTCCCGGCTTTTGCCTTGCTGTCGCACACAGAGCAGATCGCCTTCAAGGGTGATGGCGTCAGCATCGTCAAGATTGCTCTGGCGCAGGATCGCCGCACGCAACGCCTTGCCCGACGCCAGCGCTGCGCGGCCTGTGATGAAGGTCTGTCTTGAGGCCGAGGTCTTGCCGCAGTCGGGGGTGACGGCGGTGTCTGGGCCAACAAGGTTTATGGCGTCAATCGAAAGGCCGATGGCATCCGCTGCGATCTGGGCAATCACGGTATTGGCCCCCTGGCCGATGTCCGTGGCACCCTGATGCAGCATCACCCTGCCATTGGCGGTGATGCCGATGCGCACGGTCGACGGGTTTGGCAAGGACGTGTTCCCGCAGCCATACCAGCACGACGCAATGCCAATCCCACGTTTCAGGGCGCCTGACTTGGCGTTGAATGCGGCCGTTTCGGACAACAGCCTTTGCCAATGGGGTTTCAGCGCCTCCAGACATTCAACCTGGCCAACGGCCTTCAAGGTCTGACCAAATGGCGTCTTGTCGCCATCGCGCAGGGCGTTGAGGTGACGAAAGGCAAGACGATCCAGACCGCATTTTTCCGCCAGCTCATCATACAGGATTTCCTGGGTCATTGCGGCCTGTGGCACGCCAAAGCCGCGAAAGGCCCCCGAGGACGGGCCATTGCTGTGCACTGCGCGGCTGGTGGCGCGGTAATGCGGCGTCAAATAGGGGCCGCTGGCATGTACCGGCACACGTGTTGCAACGGTTGGTCCCCAACTGGCATATGCGCCGGTGTTGAAATCGCCGTGGAACTTCATTGCGGTAACCCGGCCTTCGGCATCGGCCCCGATTGTGGCCTGCATCGTGCCGGGATGGCGTTTGGTGCTGGCCCGCATGGAGTCGCTGCGGGTAAACACCATGCGGCAGGGTTTGCCGGTTTTCAGGACCGCAAGCCCCAGCAGCGGTTGCACCGACACATCCAGCTTTGCCCCAAATCCGCCCCCCGCCGCCGAGGGTATGATCCGCACCTTGTCTCGTGGCAGGCCAAGAACCTTGGCGGTGTCGTCCCGATCCATCACCGGTGCCTGGGTGCAGGCCTGAATGCACACTACATCGCCGTCAAGCCAGCCCACCCCCGCTTCGGGTTCGATATAGGCATGTTCCACATAAGATGTCTCGAACAGCCCCGAGGCGACATGTGCCGAGCGCTCCAGTTCCGCATCCGGATCGCCGCAGGTCACATGACCCCGGATGAGGGTGTTATCTGGGCGATGCGGATGCACCTGTGGTGCCCCCTGCGCCATGCCCTCAGATTGGGTCAGGCTATAGGGCATCGGGGTCCAGTGGACCGGAAAATCCGATAGATCCATAGCGTCTATCGTCGCCGGGTCTCCGACAACAAGGGCCACAGGTTCGCCGGAAAACCGCACATGGGTTTCGGCAAGCGCGGGTTGATCGGCAAGCGGCGGGATGACGCCAAAGCAATTTTCCCCCCTGATGTCAGACGCGGTAATCACACAATGTAGCCCGGCGTGTTTGCGGCCCCAGGCGGCAGTATCGCCAAGTGTGAACGCAGCGTGATAATGCGGTGACCGGATTGCCCGGACCAACAAGGCACCTTCCGGCACATGATCAGCGCCGAATATTTCGGTGCCGTTCACCTTGGCGCGCCCGTCCAGCCGCCGGATTGATGTCCCAACCGAGGCACCAGCGGCGGGAACTGGCAGCGCGTCAGACGCATTGTTTGCCTGCATCACCGCAGTGATGATCCTGCTGTACCCCGTACATCGGCACAACACCCCGCCAAGGGCGTCCTTGACTGTTGCCTCATCCGGCTGGGGGGTGGCCCGCAACACCTCCATCGCGGCCATCATCAGCCCCGGTGTGCAAATGCCACATTGGGCCGCGCCATGGTCGAGAAAACTGTCCTGTAGTCGCCGGGAAAGGGTGGCTTCGGCAGTCTCCAGTGTTTCGATTTCCCGCCCGTCCACCTGTGCGGCCGGGATCAGGCAGGCACAGTGCTGGCGGCCATCCACAAGCACGGTACAGGCTCCGCAGTCGCCTGCATCACAGCCGATCTTGACACTTTTCAGGTTCAAATCATTGCGCAAGACTTCGGATAACCGGCGGCCCGGCTCGGTTGAGATCTGCCGGGTCTTTCCCTGGATGCGCAGAGATATGGTTTGCTGGCTCATGGGGTGACCTCAATGGCGGCGCTCAGGTCTCGCAGGGTCTGGCGCAGCAGTTCCGCCGCACTTGCCCGGCGATAGGACGCGTCGGCACGGATGTCGTCGATGGGGGCAATTGCCGCGGCCACATCGGCATCCGTAACCAGATCGGGGTCCAGTGGCCTGCCGATCAGGGCCTGTTCAATCGTGCCAAGCCGCGTTGCAACGGGTCCACAGGATCCGACCGCCAGCGCGGCGTGGCGAACAAGACCGTCCTGCACCTCGATGCGCGCGGCGGTCATCGCAATCGAAATCACCAGATAAGCCCGCGCGCCCAGTTTCAGGAAATGCCCCTTTCCGCCTGACGCGGTCTCCGGCACGATGACGGCGCGCACCATCTCTCCGGGCGCAAGATCAATCTTGCGAGGCCCTTTGATAAAGTCGGCAAGCGGCACGTGTCGCGTGCCGTCGGCGTGCGATACCTCCACCACCGCATCAAGCGTCAGCAGCGGCGGTACCCCGTCGGCAGCAGGGGAGGCGTTGCAGATGTTCCCCGCAATCGTGCCTTGATTTTGGATCTGTTTCGCGCCGATCTCGCGCGCGGCCAATTTCAGCCCGTCAAAGGCCGCCGGAAGAGGAGCCGCAATGAGATCGGACCATGTGCAGGTCGCCCCGATCCGCACACCCTCCGGTGTCACGGCGATCTTGCGCAACTCGGCAATGCCGGTGATGTCCAGTATCGGACCGGGAAGGGTCTTGCGCTCGGTCGCCGGAAACAGGTCCGTGCAACCGGCGGCGATGCGCGGTGCATCCTGCGCCAGAAGCTCAAGCGCATGGGTCAGGTCGGTGGGGCGATGATACAGGGATGCCATCAGGTCTCGAGATTGTTGGTATACAAGCAGATGTTGCGGGAGGCGTTACAAACTGTCAATAATTTAGGCATGCCAAATGACCCCTCCGACGCGCGCCAATACCGGCTTTCCGACCAGGTTGGTTTCAACCTCAGGCGCGCCAACCAGCGTCATGTGGCGATTTTTGCCCGGCATGTGGCGGGGCTGACGCCGACGCAATTTGCGGCGCTTGCACGGTTGTTTGAGCGCGGGGCTCTTTCCCAGAACAAGCTGGGTCGCTTGACGGCGATGGATTCCGCAACAATCAAAGGGGTGGTGGAGCGTTTGCGGGCCAAGGGCCTTGTGACGTCCAGATCGGATTTGACGGATCAGCGGCTTCTGCTGATTGAATTGACGCCGAAAGGCACCCAAACCTTTGAAAGCGCCGAGCGCCAGGCCCAGGCCGCGCGGGTCGAGACGATTGCAGCCCTGTCAGAGGAGGAGGCGGTCGTCTTTGAAACCTTGCTGGCGAAACTGGTGTAGATTGTCGATCCTGTTGCCGGAACAGGGGGAGGACCATCAACTACCCAAAGCCTGCAACTCCGGCGCAGGGTACCAGCAGCCGTTCAGACCACACCGGTATCAAACGCCTACATATTTGTTCAACAAACTGCGGTCCTTGCGCAACGCGGCGGCCTCTACCACCTCACGGCCATGGCCGTTTTCGATAAATGCCACCCGGTCTGCAATGGACAGCACCGCCTCGATTCGCTGCTCGACCAGAACAACCGCCACCCCCTGCGCGCGCATGATGTCCACGGTGTCGCGGATCAGCGCGATCATCGACGGTTGCAGACCTTCGGTCGGCTCATCCAGCAACAGGACCGCCGGTTCAAGGCACAAGGCCCGCGCGGTGGCCAGCATTTGCTGTTCGCCGCCTGACAGGGTTTCGGCCCGTTGATCCAGCCGTTCCCGCAGTCGGGGAAACATTTCGAGCACCCGCTCGCGGGTTGCGCTCCCCTTGCCCCGTGTCATCAGGCCAATCCGGATGTTTTCCCGCACCGTCAGTTCGGAAAACAGCCGTCTTCCTTGCGGAACATAGCCAATGCCCCTTTTGGGCACCTCATGGGCGGGCAGGGCGCTGAGGTTTTCGCCATCCAGGGCGATATGACCGGCGCTCAGCGGCAAGAGCCCCATGATCGCCTTCAGCGCCGTTGTCTTGCCTGCGCCATTGCGGCCCATCAGGCACAGCACTTCTCCTGCGCGGACCTCCAGCGACAGATCAAAAAGAACCTGAATTGGGCCGTATCCGGTACTTATGCCGTTCAGTTTCAGTGTCATCCGGTCCCCAGATAAGCCTCTTGCACGGCAGCATTGGCGTGGATTTCGTCCGGTGTGCCGCTGGCCAGTATTTCACCCGTCTCAAGGACGGTAATGCGGTCGGCCAGCGCCATGACCACGCTCATATTGTGTTCAATCAGCAGGATGGTCGTCTGCCCTGCCAGGGTGCGGATCAGCGTATTGAACCCTTCAATTTCGCTTTCAGCCAGACCCTGTGTCGGTTCATCCAGGATCAGCAATCTGGGAGATTGCGCGACACCCATCGCGATTTCAAGCAGGCGCTGATGCCCATAGGACAGATCGCCGGTGATCTGGTCGGCCCGATCGGCAAGGCCAACCCGGTCAAGCGCGACAAGGATCTGCGCGCGGGTGCGGTCCCGAAGCGCCAGCGCGATGTTGTCCGCCAGGCTGAGCCGTTCATAGACGGCGGTGATCTGAAAGGTATAGGCCATCCCCAGGCGGATGCGCCGATGTGCAGGCAGGTCGGTGATGTTGCGGCCCTCGAACCAGACTTCTCCGCTGCTGGCCGGGATGCGCCCCGACACCATGCCGACAAAGGTGCTCTTGCCGGCCCCGTTGGGACCGATGAGGGCGTGCACTTCGCCTTGCGGCAATTTGAAACCCACATGGTTCACCGCCGTCAGGCCGCCGTAAATCCGTGTCAGTTCTTTGGTTTCCAACAATGTCATGGCAGCCAGGGCACCCAGCGTTTGCGGACCTCGCCCATCAGGCCCGTTCGCGCGTAAAGCGTCAAAAGGACCAGAACCACACCGGCAATCAGCATATAGGCGCTGGTCAAACCGCTGGAATAGTCAATCAGGTAGAACATGAAGATCACCCCGATCAGTGGCCCAATTGTGGTGCCCGCCCCGCCCAGCAAAACCCAGAGCAGGGGAAAGATGGAATATTGCACCGAGGCAAAGGTTGCGCCGACGTAACCAAAGAGCAAGGCATAGGCCGCCCCGGCTGCGCCCGACAAGGTGCCCGAAATGATGACCGCGAGAAGCTTGTGACGGTACACGTCATAACCCAGCATCTGTGTACGTTCCTCGTTTTCGCGCACGCCGATCAGCACATGGCCAAAGGATGCCTGCATCATCCGCCCGGTCATCAGCAAGGCGACGGAAAAGACCGCCAAAGCGGCAAGGTAGCGCACCGTCGGATTGGTCAGATCATATCCCGCGATCTGCCGACTGGCCTGCGCGATCACAAAACCCTCGTCGCCGCCGGTCCAGGCCCCGAAATAGAGCGCAGTCAGAAAGGCGGCCTGAGAAAACATCAGGGTAACAATCATGAAGGCGACACCGATGGTGCGCAACGCGAGGAGCGCGACAATTGCCGAAAGTGCGGCTGCGGACAGCAGGCCAACGGCAAAGGCCGGGACAGGAGACAGGCCGCCCAGCTGCATTGCCAGTCCCAAGCCATACATCCCAGCGGCAAAAAACATCGCATGGCCAAGGCTGAGCAGGCCGGTATAGCCAAACAGCACGTTATATCCGACTGCATAGGTGGCCAGAACCATGATCCGGGCCAGGTTGCCCTGATGATAGGTCGGCAGCAGGAAGCACAGCGCAAACAACACCGCAACAAGGCCAAGATGCAGGGCAAGGGAACGGGCGTTCAGGCTCATGCGGCTTTGGTCCCAAAGAGGCCCTGCGGGCGGAACACCAGCACAAGGGCGACCAGCAAGGTGGCAATGATCTTGGATAGGGTGGGGCTGAGGAATACCGATATGACCCCGTCGGACATCCCGATCATCAAGGCCGCGACAACCGTGCCGCGTACCGATCCCAACCCGCCGATGATGACCACGATGAAGCTGAGCAACAAGGGTTCCGCGCCCATCAGGTAATACGCCTGTTGAATGGGTACGATCAGAACCGCCGCCAGTGCTGCCAGCCCCGCGCCCAGGCCAAAAACAATCGAATAGACCCGCTGGACCGGGATGCCAAAGGCCAGCGCGGTTTCGCGGTCCAACTGAGTGGCGCGCATAATCAACCCATATCGCGTGCGCGACATCACCAGCCAGAACGCCACCAACACAGTCGCTGCGGCGAATATCACAAAGAGTTTGTAAGACGTGATGCTCAGCCCCCATGGGTAGAACATCGCCAACCCGTTTTCGCCCCACTCGAACCACGGCAGGGCGATGCGGTGACTGAACGGCGCTTCGACGGGGCGGGGTTCCGGGCCATAGGTCATCAGCGCGGTCTGTTGCAGGATATAGAGCACGCCGATGGTGCCCACGATGGTAGCCTCGGGGTCATATGCGACCTGTTTCAAAACCAGTTTATCGACCAGAACGGCAATCAATCCCGCCACCAGAGGCGCGACGATCAAGGCCGCGACAAAGCCAACAGCAGGATGCCCCGCAATGGTGTCCGCGACAAACCACGCGACAACCGCACCAACCATGAAAAATTCACCGTGGGCGACGTTCACGACGCGCATGACACCAAACACCAAAGACAGCCCAAGGGCCGTGAGTGCGAGTACCGCCGCGCCAACCGCGCCTTCGAGCACGGCAAGAAGCAGGTGAGGTCCGAATTCCATGGGGTGCCTGTATGGTCTTGGGCCGGACTTGGGTCCGGCCCGGATTGTTACCTGGGATCAGAACGACATTGTGGTGTAATCCACCTCGTCCGGATACAGTGTATCCTCGATGGAGGTGGTATGCACCTTGACCAGACGCCCGTTTTCGACGCGGCTGATGTATTGCACGCCAAAGACCTGGTGGGTCTTGCCGTTAAACCGCTTTGGCCCCTGCGGATGTTCGTCGCTTTCCGGCATATCGGTCATCGCCTCGACTGCTTCGATCAATTTGGCGCGGTCTTCGGGGCCTTGATAGCCTGCCGCTTCCATTCCGGCCTTGATTACATACAGGGTTTCCCAACACCCGAACATATGGGCGTAGGTCGACACGTCCTTGGGGTCGGATACGGACGCGCCGTTGTTGTCCACACCCACCGCGGCGCGGAAAATCTTGTCATGACTGGTCTGATCGGGCTGGGCATAGCGCGGATTGCCCTCCCAGAAATAGGTGCCTTCAAGGAATTCCAGACCGGGTGAAGCCAGATCAACCGCTTCGAGCGAGTCGATAAAACCAAAGATCGCCGGACTCGACGGGCCAAAAAACTCACCCAGTTCCTTGACGAATGTCAGCACCGCAGGGCCGACCATCACGTGATACAGCACTTCGGTATCGCGCGGGATCTTGGGGAAATATTTAGTGAACGAGGTCTCTGTCGGCGGGATCGCGATGTGCTCAAGCACCTCGCCGCCCTGTGCCTCGATTGCGGCGGTGAAATAATCGCGGTGATCGTGACCAAACGCAAAATCGGGGAAGATCATCGTCACCTTCTTGCCAAGGTTTTTGGTCACATAGGGCGCCATCGCCTGCACCTGGCTTTTCACATCTGTGATGCCGGGTTGCAGCGTATAGCGGTTCAGCGCACCAGACGCGACATGATGCCCCTCGGAGACCACGAAATAAGGAAGTTTCTGTTCACCCGCCGCAGGTGCCGAGCCATAAACAACGTGGCTGAAGAGCGTGCCAAACGCCACGTCGCAATTGTACTGATTGGCGAACTTCTCAACCACCTCGGCGCCACGCTTGGGGTCGGTCCCATCGTCCTCTGCAATGATCTCGACCGGGCGGCCATTGATGCCGCCGCCGTCGTTGATTAGCTTTACCGCAGCTTCGGTGGTTCGCCCATACCAGCGGCCATAGGCGGCCCCGATGCCGGTCGAATGCTGTTGAAATCCTATCTTGATCGGAGCCGATGATTGGGCCGAGGCAAAACGCGACACCAGCGGTGACGCGGCAAGCAATCCCCCCGCTGCAGCGCCCTGCAAAAGGCTACGTCTGTTTGTCTTAAAAGTATTGGTCATTCCAACTCTCCCTGTTGGTAGGGGTGTTTTCGATCACCCGTTCTTTGTGCGCAAATGTTGCTTGTATACATGCAAGCTGTCCAGAAAATTCTTGAACCTTTGTGATTACAGGCCCTTGGGTGCAGCCAAAAGCCATAAGCCGAGAAAGGTATAGCCGATCATAAAAAGCGAAAGTGGCAGTGTTGCGAAGGCGGCACGGCGGCTGTTGCCAAACAGGTCTAGCGCCATGCGATGCGACAAAAACACCGACCAGACATGGCCCAGCACGATCAGCCCCGCCTGTGTGAACCAGATCAGCCGGACGGTGTCGATGCTGTTGAAAAAGCCGGTTGTGACCCGAAAGGGCTGAATGCCCAGGAGGTCTGCGCCGGTGGCAAACGGATCGCTGATTGCGGCAACCGTGTATTGGATCAACACGATGAAAGACGTCAGGTAGTGCGCCATGTGATAGACCAAGGCGATGGGCAACACACAAAGCGCCAGCCTGCCGAAGGTCGTCGTGAAAGGCGTGTCAACGCGGGCGATTTTCAGGCCAAGCCAGACGACCGCCCCGAACAGGGCCGCAAGCGTGACAATGGTGCCACCAAGACCCAGGAGCGTTGGCAAGACAACGGCCGACCGTCC
>CAXBKL010000052.1:0-24647 GCA_963976125.1 uncultured Sulfitobacter sp.
AGAATCCCGCCTGCAGTCCGATCTCATAGGCAAGCCTGAACAGTTGGAAGTCATCGCCGCCCAATTCGGCAAACGTCCGGCGGTCTTCAAGTAATCAACCGCGCTCCCTTTGGGTCAACCCCACCCTTGGCAGGGCGGGGCCTTCCAAATGGACGATCTTCGCTTCCCAGCTAGGACCGCTTTTTCATCTAACAGGGACAGGCTTTCCAAATGGTTAAAATCCCCGCCGGAGGCAAAATATTCTTTTGGTGCTCCAGAAGAGTTTAATGCCTCCGGCGGGGATTTTTTTCCATTTGGAAGCGGGGCGGGATCATGACATTTCTTCAAGCCGTGCGAGTGCGGCGCTGAGCTGGGCTGCTTCTTCGGTGCGCGCATCCAGATTTATCTGAGCCTCGGCCACCACGTCTTCGGGGGCGGAGGCGGCGAATTTGGGGTTGTTGAGCCGTCCCGACAGACCGCCGATTTCCTTCTCCAGCTTGCCGAGCGATTTTTGCAGGCGTGCCTTTTCCTCAGCAATGTCGATCAGCCCCGCCAGCGGCAGCCCAAAGCTTGCCCCCGCTGCCGCGATAGACACGGTGCCCTTTGGGAAGGTTTCGGCCTGCGCCATGCTGTCGACCCGTGCCAGACGCTTGATCATCGTCTCGTTGCGGTGCCACGCCCCCCGTGCTGCGGCATCCATGGAGGTCATCAGCATCGGCACCTTTAATCCTGCAGGTACGTGCATCTGCTGGCGGGCGGACCGGATGTTCTCGATTACGCTGATGACCCAGTTCATCTCACGGTCGGCTTCAGGATCAAGCAAGTCGGCCGTGGCATAGGCTGGCCATTCGGCATGCACCAGCATCTTGCCGCGCGCCGCAGTTGTCTGCCATAATTCTTCGGTGATAAACGGCATGATCGGGTGCAGCAGGATCAGGCATTGGTCCAGCACCCAGCCCAACGTCTGGCGGGTTTCTTCGGCTTCCAGGGCCGCGTCCTGCAACAGAGGCTTGGAGAGTTCCACATACCAGTCGCAAACCTTGCCCCAGACAAAGGCATAAAGCGTGTTGGCGGCATCGTTGAAGCGGTAGTTGCCCAGGGCCGCATCGACCTCTTCACGCACACGGGCAGTTTCCCCGATGATCCATTTGTTCAAGGTCGCGGTTGGGGTCGGCATTGCATGCGGCTCGCCGGTGAACACATCGTTCATTTCAGCAAAGCGATGTGCATTCCAGAGTTTTGTGCCGAAATTGCGATAGCCCGCGATTCGCGCCGTCGACAGTTTCAGATCCCGCCCCATGGCGGCCATCGACGTCAGTGCAAAGCGCACTGCATCCGCGCCATATTCGTCGATCAATTCGAGCGGGTCCAGCACATTGCCGAGAGACTTGGACATCTTCTTGCCCTTCTCGTCGCGCACAAGGGCATGGACATAGACGGTGCTGAACGGCTTTTGCCCGGTCACGGCAAATTGCATCATCATCATCCGGGCGACCCAGAAAAAGATGATGTCGAACCCGGTGATCAAAACGGACGTGGGGAAGTACTTTTGCAAGGCGTCCGTTTGTTCAGGCCAGCCAAGAGTGCCGATGGGCCAAAGACCGGAGGAGAACCATGTGTCCAGGACGTCGGGGTCACGTTTCAAGTCTTTTCCGGGTGCCTGTGCCTGCGCTTCGGCTTCGGTGGGCGCGCAATACTCATTGCCTTCCTCATCGAACCAAACCGGTATCTGATGCCCCCACCACAACTGGCGCGAAATGCACCACGGCTCGATGTTTTCCAGCCAGTGGAAATACACCTTCTTGTCCTGCTCGGGCAGGATCGCCACATCGCCATTGCGGACCGCATTGATCGCCGGGCCGACAATCTTGTCGGTGGCCACAAACCACTGATCCGTCAGCATCGGTTCAATCACCACCTTTGAGCGGTCGCCAAAGGGCTGCATGATCTTTTTTGCCTCAACCAGCGGCACAAACGCCACCTCGTCCCGGACGTGTTCCGGGACCTCTTGGTCCTTCGGTTTCTTCTTTTTGGGTTGGGCGCCCAGGCGCGGATCATCGGCCTGCGTCATGACCGCCAACCCCTCCGCTGTAATGTCCGCAATCACCTTGGTGCGTGCCTCAAATCGGTCCAGCCCGCGATAATCTTCCGGCACCAGATTGATCTCGGTCGCATCTGCGGGCGCTGTCTCGCGTCCATCGGCAATGGCCTGTGCGCGGGCTGCGGCCTGATCGTAGGGCAACCCGTCGCTGCGCATCGCGCCGCGTGTGTCCATCAGCGCATAAAGCGGGATGCCGTTGCGGGTCGCCACGCCGTAGTCGTTGAAATCATGCGCGCCGGTAATCTTGACCGCACCGGACCCGAATGTCGGGTCAGGGTATTCATCGGTGATGATCGGAATCATCCGGCGGTGTTCTTTTGGCCCAACCGGAATCTCGCATAGCTTGCCAACGATGGACGCATAACGCTCGTCTGATGGATGGACAGCAACCGCCCCGTCGCCCAACATCTTCTCGGGCCGTGTGGTGGCGATGGAGATGTAGTCACGCTCTTCGGACAGGGTGACGTTTCCGTCCTCGTCCTTCTCGGCATAGGTATAGGTGGCCCCGCCAGCGAGCGGATATTTGAAGTGCCACATGTGGCCGTCAACTTCGGTGGATTCGACTTCCAGATCGGAAATCGCCGTCTCGAAGTGCGGATCCCAATTCACCAACCTCTTGCCGCGATAGATCAGGCCCTTGTTGTACATATCAACAAAGACCTTGATTACCGCATCGTGGAAATTGCCTTCTTCCCCGGCGGGTGCACCAGGTGCACCCGACATGGTAAAGGCGTTGCGCGACCAGTCACAGGAGGCGCCAAGGCGCTTGAGTTGTTCGATGATCGTGCCACCCGACTGGGCTTTCCACTTCCAGATTTCGGCGGTGAAATCTTCGCGTGACCATTCGCGGCGGGGGGGCTTGCCTTCTTCGGCCAGCTTGCGTTCCACCACCATCTGCGTGGCGATGCCCGCGTGGTCCTGTCCCGGTTGCCACAACGTATCGAACCCGCGCATCCGGTGCCAGCGGGTCAGAATGTCCTGAAGCGTGTTGTTGAAGGCATGGCCCATGTGCAAGACACCCGTGACGTTGGGTGGCGGGATCATGATGGAAAACGTCTCATCCCGGCTGGCGTTGGCCCCGGCCTTGAATGCGCCTGCCTTTTCCCATGCGGCATAAAGCCGGGCTTCAGCCTCGGCTGCGTTGAATGTCTTGTCCAGAGCCATTTTGTAGATCCTCAAACGGTTTGGATGTTGATCTAGCGGAGGATTTGCCGGAGGGAAAGGGCGGGCTGGACAAGCCCGCTATGGCGGTTATGTCATGGCACAGAGAACCCATCCAGAAAGAGGCGTCGCATCATGGAAAAATTTGGCAAAAGCCAACCCGTCAAACGTACCGAAGACCTTCGGTTTTTGACGGGCGAGGGGCGCTATGTCGATGATATTGCGCCTCGCAACTCGGCCCATGCCTTTTTCCTACGCTCCTCCTTTGCCCATGGGGAAATCACCGAGCTGGACGTCTCGGACGCGGCGGAAGCGGAGGGTGTGCATGCGGTGCTGACCTGCGCCGATCTTGAGGCGGCGGGAATGGACATCGCGATGCCCGGTTCGGTTGTGCCAAACCGCGATGGCACCAAGGGGGCCAAGCCGATCCGCCCGATGCTGGCCAGGGACCGGGTGCGTTATGTCGGGGAACCAGTGGCAATAATCGTGGCTGACACGTTGGTGCAGGCGCGCGATGCGGCAGAGCTGATCCTGTTCGATGTGGATGACCTGCCAGCCAAGATGGATACGGCAGCAGGCGGCGAGATGCTGCATTCGCAAGCGCCCGACAACAGGGCGTTCGATTGGGGCATGGGCGATGAGGCCGCGACCGAGGCGGCGTTTCAGGCTGCGGCGCGCACGGTTGCTCTTGATGTCGATGACAACCGTATCATCGTCAATTCGATGGAGCCGCGCGGGTGCTATGCAGAGTGGCTCGACGGTCGCCTGCATGTGGCGCAAAACGGTCAGGGGGTCTGGGCCCACAAGGGGTTCCTGCAAAACGCCTTTGGACTGGATGAAACCCAGGTGCGCGTCACCAATCCCGACACCGGCGGTGGTTTCGGCATGAAGTCGATGGCCCACAACGAATATTTCTGCGTGGCACAGGCCGCGCGGATGCTGGACCGTCCGGTGCGTTGGATGTCTGAACGCACCGAAGCCATGCTCAGCGACAATGCGGGCCGCGATCTGACCTCGCTGGCGGAACTCGCCTTTGACGAGACCAACAGGATCACCGCCTACCGGGTGCGCAGCAAATGCAATCTGGGGGCTTATAACTCGCAGTTTGCCCAGTTCATCCAGACACAGCTGTTCAGCCGGGTGTTGATGGGTGTGTATGATGTACAGACAACATGGCTACAGGTGGATGGGTTCTATACCAATACCGTGCCGGTGGACGCCTATCGCGGTGCCGGACGGCCCGAAGCCATCTATGTGCTGGAACGTCTGATGGACCGGGCAGCGCGGGAACTGGGTGTCGATCCATGGGACCTGCGCCGGATCAATTTCATCAAACCCGAGCAATTTCCGTACAAGGCGGCAACGGGCGAAACCTATGATGTCGGTGATTTTGGCAAGGTGCTGCATCGCGCGGCGTTGGAGGCGGATCATGCGGGGTTTGCCGCACGCAAAGCGGCGGATGCCAAGCGGGGCCTGCTGCGCGGGCAGGGACTGTGTTATTATGTCGAGAGTATCCTGGGCGATCCCTCCGAAGGCGCGAAGGTGGTGTTTGAGGCAGATGGCACCGTTTCGATCTATGTCGGCACACAGTCGAACGGCCAGGGCCATGAAACGGTATATGCGCAGTTCCTCAGCGATCAGACAGGCATCCCCGCCGACCGGATCACTGTGGTTCAGGGGGATTCTGATTTGATTCAGAAGGGCGGGGGCACCGGCGGGTCGCGCTCTGTCACCACACAGAACAATGCGACGCTTGCCACGGTGGCCAGGATCACGGAAACCTTTGCTGCGTTCCTTGCCGATGAAATGGGCGTACCCGCTGCCGAGATCAGCTTTGATGACGAACGGTTCCGCGCGGATGGCTCGAACCTGACCCCCACCATGCTGGAGGTTGCTGAAATGGCCCGCGAAAAAGGCCGTGACGACCTGCTGAGCCATCACGAACGTGCGACCCTGCCGGGGCGCAGTTTCCCGAATGGGGCACATGTTGCAGAGGTGGTTGTCGACCCCGAGACCGGTTCGGTGGTCGCGGACCGCTATACCGTGGTGGACGATTTCGGCAATCTTATCAATCCGATGCTGGCCGAAGGCCAAGTGCATGGCGGGGTCGCGCAGGGCCTGGGGCAAGCGGTTCAGGAGCATGTTGTCTATGACGAGGATGGCCAGTTGCTCACGGCATCGTTTATGGATTACGCCTTGCCGCGGGCAGGTGACCTTCCCTACATTTCCTTCACGTCGGAACCGGTGCCGTCCACGGCCAACGCGATGGGCATGAAGGGATGCGGCGAGGCGGGGACCGTCGGGGCGATGGCGGCGATTGGCAATGCCGTGCAGGATGCGCTCTGGGATCAGGGCGTGCGGCAGGCGGATATGCCCTTCACGCCGCTACGGGTTTGGGAGATGTTGACGGATGGGCGTATCGCCGCAGAGTGACCCGATTGAAACAGGGCGTGGTCCTGTCATTCATGTGATCATTCTTGACGGCACTCTGTCGTCTCTGGTGCCGTTGTGTCAGACCAACGCGGCGCGCACCTATTCTCTCTTGCGCGAGCTTGGCGCGCCGCTGTCGATATACTATCAGCCGGGCCTGCAATGGACCGACTGGCGCAGCGCGGTGCATGTGACAACGGGCAAAGGCATCAACCGTCAGATCAGGCGTGCCTACAGCTATCTTGCGACCAACTACCGGCCCGGTGACAGGATATTCCTGTTTGGTTATTCACGGGGTGCCTATGCGGTGCGGTCGCTTGCCGGGGTGATCGACATGGTGGGGCTGTTGCAGGCTCACAACGCCACCGAGCGCAATATCGTGGCCGCCTACCGCCACTATGAAACCGCCCCCGACACCGCCGGCGCGTTGGCATTCTCTGCGCTGTATTGTCATGCGAATGTCGAAATCGACATGGTCGGTGTCTGGGATACGGTGAAATCGCTGGGCATCAACGCGCCGGTGCTGTGGCGCTGGTCTGAACGGTCACATGCGTTTCACAATCACGATCTGGGCAATCATATCAAGAACGGGTTTCATGCGCTTGCCCATGACGAAACGCGGGTTGCGTTTTCGCCGGTGCTGTGGACCTGCGATGGCGGGTTCGATGGCCGGGTTGAACAGATGTGGTTTCCCGGCGCGCATGGCGATGTCGGGGGCCAGTTGGGCGGCTTTGAAGCCGCGCGTCCACTGGCCAACATCCCGCTTGTCTGGATGTTGAAACGGGCGCAGGACTGCGGTTTGCCGCTGCCCGAGGGATGGCAGGACCGCTACCCCCAGGATCCCCTTGCCCCGGCGCGCGGAACATGGCGCGGCCATGGGCGTATGTTGATGAGCCGCAAGAAGCGCAAGATAGGGTTGGACCCCTCGGAGAAATTGCACGACAGCATTGCCGTTCGAAGGGATGCGCGCGCTGTGCAACCGGGCAAGGCCGCCCCGGTTTGAAGGCGGGGCAATTGGCTCCGGACTTGTTGGCTCGGTGGGAAGGTCAGGCCAGATTCATGATGATGCAGGTTGTTGAGCCAGTGGCATAAAGCCTGCCGTCCTCCACGCCCCGGATTTCGCCCCGCGCAACGCCGGTTGAACGGCCCACATGGTCGGTAACGCCGACGCACTCCACCATCGTTCCCAGCGGAATCGCCCTGAGGATGTTCACCTTGTATTCCAACGTGGTGTACATCTTGCCCGCAGGGATCATCGTCAACACGGCACAGGCCATCGCGGAATCCAGCACCGTGCCGTACCACCCGCCATGAACGGTCCCCATCGGGTTTGTGACATCATGGTTGGGCGCGCCGCGAAAGACGGCTTTGCCTTTTTCGACGGAGTGCAAGCCATAGCACATCGTAGCGGCAATGGGCGGGCCGGGGTGATCGCCATTCAGCATGGATTGCATGGCTTCAAGCCCCGACATCGAGAGCATTTCGTCTTTGCCCGGCGGCCTGTCCGGGGTGTGGGCAACTTTGGGCATGGTTTGGCATCTCCCTGCGCGTGATGCCACTAGGCTAAGTCCGAAAACCGTTCAGAGGCAACCTGTTACGCCACGTCCTCAAGTGTGACTTGTGGCGCGACACCAAGCGCGCGACAGACGTCACGGGTCAGTTCCGCGCGGTTGAGCGTGTAGAAATGCAGGGCTTCGACGCCCTCATCCATCAAAGTGCTGCACATCTCGGTACAGAGGGCCTGGGCCAGCAGGTCATGCCGCCCGTCGCGGATCGCGGTATCAAAGCTCTGGTCCAGCCATGTGGGTATTGGCGTTCCGCACCGCTGGGCAAAGCGTCGGGCGGATTTCCAATTCAGGATTGGCAGGATGCCCGGTGTGATCGGCTTGTCGATGCCGGCCGCGGCACAATCGTCTCGGAACCGCAGGAACGTGTCCGCGTCAAAGAAGAACTGGGTCATCGCCTCATCCGCGCCCGCTTCAAATTTCCGCTTGAGCCATTGGATATTGTCCTTTGACGAAACCGCGTCGGGGTGGGTATCGGGGTAGGCACCGACGCGGATGTTGAATTTGCCGGTCTCGGCAAGCGCTTCGATCAGATCGACGCTATGGGCAAATCCCTCCGGGTGTGGGGCAAAGCCCGGCGCCCCTTCTTCGGGGTCGCCGCGCAGCGCCACAATATCCGTGACCCCGATCTCGGCATAGGCGTCCGCAACCGCCATGGTCTCGGCCTTGCTTGCGCCCACACATGTCAGGTGCCCGGCAACCGGCAGCCCCGACGTGCGGCGCAGCACATGTGCGGCATCCTGGGTCAAATCCCGAGTAGAGCCACCGGCGCCGTAGGTCACGGAAAAGAACCGTGGTGCCAGCGGTGCCAGCGCCTGTGCGGTATCCCACAGCGTAAAGGCGGCATCCACGGTACGGGGTGGGAAGACTTCGAAAGAGACAGCAGGCGCAGGCATTGGGCATTCCTTATCGGGACAATCTGTGCCCTTGTTTCACGTCCTATGATGTGAGACAAATTCATAACTTTCATCTTTTACATGAGCTGTACCTCACATGCACATTGAATTCCGCCACCTGCGCACCATTCAGGCCATCCATGAGGCAGGCGGCCTTGCCCGCGCTGCTGAACAGATGAACATTACCCAGTCCGCGCTTAGCCATCAGGTCAAGGGGCTGGAGGATCAGGCCGGCGTTGAGCTGTTTGTGCGCCGGTCCAAACCACTGCGCCTGTCGCCTGCGGGTCAGCGGCTGCTCAAGCTTGCGCATCAGATATTGCCACAGATACAGGCGCTGCAGGATGAATTTGCTGGTCTCAGGGATGGCAGCACAGGTCGGATGCACATCGCGATCGAATGTCACGCCTGTTTTGAATGGCTGTTTCCGGTGCTCGAAAAATTCCGCAAATCATGGCCGGATGTCGACGTCGATATTCGTCCGGGTCTGGCATTTGACGCGCTGCCAGCGTTGTTGCGCGAAGAGGTCGATGTGGTGATCTCGTCCGATCCCGAAGACCTGGCGGGTGTCGAATTTGTCGAATTGTTTGACTACAAACCGGTTTTTGTCGCGGCACGCACCCATCCTTTGGCTGACAAACCCTATATCGACGCCGCTGATTTTCGGGGCGAGACATTGATCACCTACCCGGTTGAGCGCAGCCGTCTGGACGTATTCAGCCAACTGCTGATCCCGGCCAAGGTGGAACCTGCCGCCATCCGGCAGGTGGAGCTGACGGCGGTGATCCTGTTGCTGGTGGCGTCCAATCGCGGTGTATCGGTGTTGCCCGATTGGGTGGTGCGCGAGGTCAAATACAGCTCGGACTATGTCACCCGGCCCTTGACCAAGGACGGCATCACTCGAAGGCTTTATGCCGCCGTCAGGACGGATGACCTAAAAAAACCATTCATGGAACAACTCCTGCAACTCGCAGGCCAGGAGGCCCGCAAATTACAGGCGGTTTAGGGCGGGTTTTATTTGCCCCCCCCGGCGATACCGACCCCCCGCCAACATATGGAGCATTAAGAAATGCACGAAAACCGGTTCAAAACCATGAAAGCGGTCGTGACGACCGGGAATGGCGGGTATGAAAAATTGGAATACCGGGACGTTCCCGTACCTGTGCCCGGACCGGGCGAGGTGCTCTTGCGGGTGCTGGCGGCCGGGGTCAACAACACCGAAATCAACACCCGGCTGGGATGGTATTCGGCGAGTGTGACCAGCGATACCAATGCAACCGCCGCGCAACAGGGCACCAGCGAAACCCAAAAGGCAGATGGTGGATGGAACAAGGCCACGCCCTTTCCGCTGATCCAGGGCACCGATTGCTGCGGTGAGGTGGTGCAGGTTGGGCCGGGTGCCGATGCAAAGCTGTTGGGCCGACGCGTTCTTGTTCGTGCCTGCATGCGACCCAATGGCTATGACGTCATGGACAACATTTGGATGGCGTCCGACTTTGACGGGGCTTTTGCCGAATTTGTCAAAGTACCGGCAAACGAGGTCTTTCCGGTTGAGAGTGACTGGACCGATGCGGAGCTTGCAACCATTCCCTGCGCCTATGGCACCGCTGAAAACATGCTGCACAAGGCCGGGGTCACCGCCGGGGATGTCGTTGTGGTGGCCGGGGCTTCGGGCGGTGTGGGGTCTGCGGCGGTGCAACTGGCCAAACGACGCGGCGCACAGGTGATCGCCATCACCAGCAAAGGCAAGGGTGATCTGCTGCGCGAGCTTGGCGCGGACCGGGTTGTGGATCGTGGTGCCGATCTGGTTGCGGAACTGGGTGAACAAAGCGTCAGTGTCGTGGTGGACAATGTCGCGGGCCCGTCGTTCCCCCAGATGTTGAAGATCTTGCAGCGGGGTGGGCGCTATGTCTCTTCGGGCGCGATTGCGGGGCCTATTGTCGAACTCGACATGCGCGACATGTATCTCAAGGACATTTCGTTGCTTGGGTCAACGGCATGGGACGCGCCGGTTTTCCCCGATCTGATCACCTATATCGAACGCGGTGAGATCCGACCGATCCTGGCCGGTGTTTTCCCGTTGGAAAAGATCGCGGAGGCGCAGCGGGCGTTCATGGAGAAGGCGCACTTTGGCAACTTCGTGTTGATCCCGCCGCTGCGCGACATCTGAGGGGTGCGAGGCTGGTAGAACATCCTGCCTCGCAGGGTGCTCAGTTGACCTTGACGATGGCCTTGCCGTGGTTGCCCCCGGTCAACAGGTCCATGAACGCCTGAGGCGCGTTTTCGAGTCCCTCGGTAATGTCCTCTTGGTACTTCACCCGACCGTCGGCGATCATCGGTGCCACTTCGCGCACGAAATCGGGGAACCGGTCCCAGTGGTTTGCGATGATGAAACCGTTTACGCTGAGGAAATTCACCAGGATTGTCCGCCACAGTTTGGGTCCGGTCAGGCCTTCACCGTTGGCATCCGCTCCCAGACCACCGGCATTGTACCAGGCAATCATGCCACAGACCGGAATACGGCCAAACGGGTTCATCAGGGACAGCGATGCCTCCAGCACCTTGCCGCCGACGTTTTCGAAATAGATGTCGATGCCATCGGGGCAGGCGTCTTTCAGTGCGCCACGCAGATCGTTGACCGTTGCGTGGGCGCGGTGATCAATGCAGGCATCAAAGCCGAAGGTATCCGTCGCAAGCGTGCATTTTTCGGCACCCCCCGCAATACCAACAGCACGCAGGCCCTTGGCCTTGGCCAATTGCCCCACCATGGAGCCGACCGGCCCGGTGGCTGCGGCAACTGCCAGTGTTTCGCCCTGCTTGGGGCGGCCATATTCGTTAAGCCCCCACCAGCCGGTAAAGCCGGGCATGCCCAAAACGCCCAATGCGGTAGTGACAGGCGCCTGTGTGGGGTCCAGCTTGCGGCACATACGCGCATCCGCAACACTATGCGTGGCCCAGCCGAATGGGCCAAATACGTGATCGCCTTCGGCAAAATTCGCCACGTTCGACGCCAATACCCGCCCGACGCTGCCGCCTTCCATCTTGCCACCGATCGGTACCGGCGCGGCATAGGATTTGGCGTCATCCATCCGCCCACGCATATAGGGGTCAAGCGACATGTGGCTGACTTCGACCAGAATTTCGCCGTCACCCGGCGTTGGCATGTCTGCGCTTTCAAGGCGGAAATTGTCGTGGCCTGGCGCGCCGTCCGGGCGGCTGGCCAATACGATCTGTTGCATCTTGCTGGTCATGGTCTCTCCTGATGTTGTGATATGGGGTAACCTGCGCGTCTCAGGCGCAAAGGCAAGAAAGATGTAGCGTCACTTGCAAAGCCTCTGTCGTTTTGCCGCCTGGTCGGGGAGGGCAGGGTGCAATTGCCGACCCTCATTCGGTCTGACCCCTTGGCAATCACGCCCGCGCCCCCTATACGCAGCGCCTGATCTTACGAAGGTGCTCAAAATGGTTGGCAGTGCGAATCTCAACATCATGATGAAGGCTGCGCGAAAAGCGGGGCGTGCATTGCTCAAGGACTTCCGCGAAGTCGAGAACCTTCAGGTATCCGTCAAGGGTGCCGGTGATTTTGTCAGCCGCGCGGACATCAACGCCGAAAAGCTCATCAAGGATGAACTGATGGGCGCGCGCCCGACCTATGGCTGGCTTGCCGAAGAGGGTGGCGAAGACGAAGGCCAGGATCCGACCCGCCGCTGGATTGTTGATCCGCTGGATGGCACCACCAATTTCCTGCACGGTTTGCCGCATTACGCCGTTTCCATCGCGCTTGAGCACAAGGGGCAGGTTACTGCCGGAGTGATCTATGACCCCGCAAAAGACGAGTTGTTCTTTGCCGAAAAAGGGGCTGGGGCATGGATGAATGAGACCCGCCTGCGGGTATCTGGCCGCAACCGCATGATCGAGAGCATTTTTGCGACCGGATTGCCATTTGGCGGGCGGTCCGATCTGCCGGCAACCCTTCAGGATCTGGCGCGGATCATGCCCACCTGTGCGGGCGTGCGGCGGTTCGGTTCTGCCGCGCTTGATTTGGCCTATGTCGCGGCGGGTCGCTATGACGGGTTCTGGGAACGCCGTCTGAACGCCTGGGATCTGGCGGCTGGTGTCATCATCGTCAAGGAAGCAGGCGGGCTGGTCGAGCCGCTCAATCCCAAGGGTGACATTCTGAGCGACGGCGAGATCATCTGCTCGAACGAAGCGATCTTTTCGAGTTTTTCCAAAGTCATCCGCGGCTGACCTTGTGCCGCCCCGGATCTGATCCGGGGCCTCGACCCACCAAACACCACGGCCGGCCCGCGCCAACTCGTTTCTGATCTTTTCGGAAACGACTTTGATGTTCCCGCCTGCCCCTCCCACGGGCAGGCGCTTTGGCTGACGTAAGAGACTTTTCCTGAAGGAAAAGGTTCTGGGCCACCATAAAGTGCCACGAATGGAAGGTGTTGGCGCCCACCCAGGGGCAGGCATAGCCCGACGCTCGGTGTGTTTGTGATAATACGGAATTTGCCAGTTCCGAGAAGGCCAGAATGTTCAGGCCGCAGCCACGGAGTTTCCCGCGCCCTGAAACCTACGGCCGATCAGACGGATGGTTTACACCATCCGTCCATTGGATCGGCTCATGTTCCCAGGTCTTCACGCCGTCAATACAGCCAAGGTTGATCCCGCATTCATCGGTATTCGCGCGGCGTCTGTGATGGGTATAGATCCCGCAAGTCTTGCAGAAATAATGCTGCGCGGTGCCTGTACCCCAGGTGTATAGGCTCAGGTTGTCCGCACCCCGAATGACCTTGACCGAGGCCGCAACCGCCGTCACCGCCGCCGCCTGCCTGCGGGCGCAGAACGAACAGGTGCATCGCGCGGCGTCAGCCAACCCATACGGCAGATGCGCGGTCAGTTTCACCGTGCCGCAGTGGCATGTGGCCCCGATGTCCAAGCCCGCACCGCTCATCGCCGCCGTACCTTGGGCAAGCGGCTTTCAAGCGCGCCATAGCTCGCAGGTGGATGCGGTGGATGGCCTTCGGACCGCTTCCAGAATCCAATGCCGCCCCGTCTGAGCCAGAACGGAAAAATCATGACCAGACCGGCCACAAATCCTCCCGCATGCGCCCAATAGGCGGTGCCCCCCTGATCCGCGCTTGATCCGATGCCGCCGACAAACTGAATGCCGAACCACAACAACAGCATCAGCCAGGCAGGGATCGGAAAAATCCGGAAGAAAATGATGATGATGACGAGAATGTCCACCTTGGCCTTGGGGTAAAGCAACAGGTAGCCCCCCATGACCCCAGCGATAGCGCCTGAGGCACCGACCATGGGAACGCGCGATGACGGCTCAAACGCCACTTGCGTCAATCCAGCCGCAACGCCGCAGGCCAGGTAGAACAGCAAGAACGGGATATGGCCCATCTCGTCTTCGACGTTGTCGCCAAATATGTACAGGAACAGCATGTTGCCGAGCAGATGCATCCACCCGGCGTGCAGAAACTGCGAGGTGAACAATCCACCGACCCCATCGCCCATGCCCAGCCGGGCAGGAACCAGCGCATATGTATTGTAGATGTCATAGATGATCCGGTCATCCCCAAGCGACATTGCGTAGCTGAGGAAGATGCCGATGTTGGCGATCATCAAGGCATAGGTGACGTAGGGGGTGCGCCCCGAAGGGTTGTGATCTCGGATAGGAAACATGTGTGCCACGCTGTTGGATTGCGCGACTGCGGTCAAGTGGGCAGGGCGATGTCCCGCGCCTGGCCCGGTACATCCTGTTTTCAGGCAACAGCGCCCAACAGCGCCGCATTCCCGCCCGAGGCGGTTGTATCTACACAGACGTGGCGTTCCGCCCGTACCCGCGCAGTGTCGGGCAGGCCGCAGACAAGCGGCATGATTGGCCCGCGGCGCGCGGCCAGCGCGGTCTCGATGGCCCGCGCGGTGTCCGTGTCGCCCCACCACAGGACGCCGCCATAGCCCGGTCCGGTTGTCAGGGTATCGGGGTCAATCCGGCCCGTGGCGCGCACGGCAACACCGCCCAGTGCTTCCACTGCCAGCGCCTGTGCCGCCGCTGCATCGGTACCCGGCCCCATGCACAGCAAGGCCGGTCGGGGCAGGGTCGACAGCCGGTTTGACTCGCCCGTGGGTCCGGGCATCGACAGGGTTTCAATGGCGCCGGCCGCCGCCGGGGCCGACACCTCGGGCAGCCCCGTCTGAACGGTGTTCCACGTCGCATCGGCCCGTTGCACGTCCGGCGCGCCAAAACGCGGCAGGTAGTTCGGCCCGCCCGCCTTGGGCCCGGTCCCTGACAACCCTTCGCCGCCAAACGGCTGGCTGCCCACAATCGCACCGATCTGGTTGCGGTTGATATAGACGTTGCCCGCTTCGATCCGCTCGGACACATGCTGAACCCGATCATCAATCCGGGTATGCAGTCCAAAGGTCAGCCCGTAGCCAGTTGCGTTGATGGCGTCTATCACACTGTCGAGTTCCTGAGACTTGAACGTTGCCAGATGCAGGACCGGGCCAAAGATTTCCCGTTCCAGATCGCCAATGCCCTCCAGCTTGATGATGGTCGGGGCGATGAATGTCCCCCCTTGGGGTGCCGTAACTTCGGCCACCACGCGGCCTTCTTTGCGGGCCGTGTCGATGTGATCGGCGATGCCTCGGCGTGCGGTCTCGTCGATGACAGGTCCAACATCGGTCGAAAGCGCCCATGGGTCACCGAGGCCTAGCGCTTTCATCGCCCCGATCAGCATTTTTGTCAGATCGTCCGCAATGTCTTCTTGCACATAGAGACAACGCAGCGCCGAACAGCGTTGCCCCGCAGATTGGAACGCGCTTTCGACAATGGCCTGCACGGCCTGCTCTGGCAGGGCGGTGCTGTCCACAATCATCGCGTTCAGCCCGCCGGTTTCCGCAATCAACGGGGTGCCGGGGGCGCAATGTTGCGCCATGTTTGCCCGGATGCGCAGAGCGGTGGCAGTTGAGCCGGTGAAGGCCACTCCGCCAATACGCGCATCCCCCGTGAGCGCCGCGCCAACTTCGCCGCCGCCGGGCAGCAGTTGCAGCGCGCTGCGGGGGACGCCGGCCTTGTGCATCAGCGATACGACCAGATAGGCCACCAGGGGGGTCTGTTCGGCGGGTTTGGCCAGCACTGCATTGCCTGTCGCCAGGGCGGCGGAGATCTGGCCTGCAAAAATCGCCATCGGAAAGTTCCACGGCGAAATACAGGTGAAAATGCCCGCTGGCGGGGTGTTTGTGGCCTGCGCCGCGTAGTATCGCAGGAAATCGACGCCTTCGCGCAGTTCCGCCACACAATCGGGTAGCCCTTTGCCCGCCTCGCGCGCCAGAACGGCAAATATTTCGCCGTAGTTCTCCTCGATCAGATCCGCCGCACGTAGCAATGTGGCCCGGCGTTCGCTGAGCGGTGCATCCCAGATTTCGGCGGCTTCAAGGGCCGTTGCCACGTCTGCGGACGAGGCATGTTGCACGGTCCCGGGATGGTCGTCAGCATCGAACGGATTTGCCACCGCGACTTCCGGTTCGGGCCTTACGCTTCCAGCGAGCAAGGGTGCCGCAGACCATATATGGGTGCGGAACGGCGCCCGCGCGGTTTCGATGTCCGCCAGCGTCGGAGCATGGGCCAGATCGAACCCCCGCGCATTGGCGCGCAGCGGAAGGAACACTTCCGGCCCCGTGGGGATGGCCATGATGCCTTGGCCAAGCTGTTCAAAGGGGTCGGCGGCCACAATTTCCGGCGGCACGTCCTCATCCACGATTTGGTTCACGAAGCTTGAGTTCGCCCCGTTTTCCAGCAACCGGCGCACCAGATAGGCCAGCAGATCGCGGTGCGCGCCCACCGGCGCATAGATACGACAGCGCGTCTTGTGCTGCTCCATGACCAGGGTGTGCAATGTCTCTCCCATGCCGTGCAGCCGCTGGAATTCGTAGGCATCCGGGTCATCCGCCATCTCCAGTACCGCCGCGACCGTATGGGCGTTATGTGTCGCAAACTGCGGATAGATGCGGTCCGTCATCCCCAACAGTTTGCGCGCGCTGGAGATATAGCTGACGTCGGTCGCAGCCTTTTGGGTGAAAACCGGAAAGCCATCGACGCCCTCGACTTGCGCGCGCTTGATCTCGGTGTCCCAATAGGCCCCTTTGACCAGCCGCACCATAATGCGCCGATCGTGTCGGTGTGCCATGTCATAAAGGGTGTCGATGACGATGCCCGCACGTTGCCCAAAGGCCTGCACCACGACGCCAAACCCGTCCCAGCCGGCCAGTGCAGGTTCGCTCATCACCCGCTCAATCACCTCAAGCGACAGGGACAGGCGGTCGGCTTCCTCTGCATCGACGTTCAGCCCCATACCCGCCGATTTGGCAAGCAACGCCAACGCGCGCAGCCGCGGCACCAGATCGCGCATCACTGAAGGCTCCTGTGCCACCTCATAGCGCGGATGCAGGGCGGATAGTTTGACGGATATGCCGGGGTTACGGCGAATGTCCTCATCCGTGCAAGCGGTGGCAATCGCCGAAATTGCGCGGCTGTAGCTGAGATGGTAGCGCTTGGCGTCCGCCTCTGTGCGCGCAGCCTCGCCCAACATGTCGTAACTGTAGGTAAACCCCTTCTTTTCCATCCCGGCGGCACGTTCCATTGCGGCGTTGATGTCCTCGCCCAACACGAATTGGCGCCCCATTTCCTTCATTGCGCGGCTGACGGCGGTGCGGATCACAGGTTCGCCCAACCGTTTGATCGCGGCGCGCAGGTGACGCACCGGGCCGGGTTGGTCATCATCAAGCACCCGCCCCGTCAGCATCAACGCCCAGGTTGACGCGTTCACCAGTGACGAGGTCGAATGCCCCATGTGTCGTCCCCAGTCGGAAGGCGCAATCTTGTCCTCAATCAGCGCGTCGATTGTGTCGGCGTCCGGCACCCTCAACAGCGCCTCGGCCAAACACATCAGCGCCACGCCTTCATCCGTCGACAACCCGTATTCGGCCAGGAACACTTCCATCAGTCCGGGGGCGGTTGTGTTGCGAATATCGCGGACAAGCGCGGCCGCCTGTGTCGTGATCCGGTGCCGCGCCTCTGACGACAATGCCGCCCGAGCGACAAGTTGTTCGAGAACCGCATCGGGGTCCGCATAGGTCTGGGTATCAATCCGGTGGCGCAGGGCAGAGGTGTTCATGGCGATCTCCTACAGGTGTAATGAAATATATATCCGATACATTGCAGGTAATTTCGCCTAAGATGGATGGAACGGTAGGATAAATCGCTGAATTGAGGTGAACTTACATGTCAAACAACTCTTTGGAGATGGACCGCTTTGACCGCGCGATTCTGTCCCATCTTGCGGAAGATGGACGTATCAGCGTCACCGAGCTGGCCAAACGTATCGGCCTGTCCAAGACGCCGACACAAAACCGGTTGCGGCGACTGGAGGAAACAGGCGTCATTCTGGGGTACCGCGCGCTCTATGATCCGATCCGGCTGGGCCTGGATCATGTGGCCTTTGTCGAGGTGCGTCTGAATGACACCCGCGAGGCGGCCCTGCGCGCTTTCAATACCGCCGTGGCGCGGATCCCCGAGATTGAGCAGGCCCATATGATCGCCAGCCATTTCGACTATCTGCTCAAGGTGCGGACCCGCGATATGTCAGCCTATCGACGGTTTCTGGGCGAGACAATTTCTACATTGCCACATGTGTCAAACACCTCGACATACGTGGCGATGGAGGCGGTAAAGGAAACCATGCTGGCCGATGGCACTTGACGAACGCCGCCGCCACGTCATTCTTTACGGTATGAGAAAGACTGTTGTCCTCAGTTTCCTGCTTGCTCCGTTCCTTGCCGGTGCTCTGGCAGCGGCCTGTCCGGACCCCGAAAACATCGACGCCGAAATGCAGGCCCTGTTCGCCAGGGCCAATAAGGCCGAGAATTTCCGGCAGGGTCAGGAGATTTCCGACGCGATGTGGCGGGCGTGGCTGCGCGCCCCGGACGAGCCGGCTCAGGCCGCACTCGATGCGGGTCTGGCACGGCGCGGTGCATATGATTTTGCAGGAGCATTGAAGGAATTTGACCGGCTTGCGAAATACTGTCCCACCTACGCGGAAGGGTTCAATCAACGCGCCTATATTCATTTCCTGCGCGAAGACTATGACAAGGCGTTGGGTGATCTGGAAATTGCCCTGAGCCTGCAGCCGCTGCATGTGGCGGCCCAATCGGGCCGGGCGCTGACATTGATGAACCTTGGCCGGCTCTCCGAAGCACGCGAACAATTGCTGATCGCGGTTGGAAACAACCCTTGGCTGTCGGAAAAAGCGCTTCTGGCAGAAGGGGCGCCGCTTGGCCCCTCCGGCAAGGACATCTGACCATTTACACCGCCCCCCGCAACGCTATTGTGCGCGCAGGGCCTTCCGGCCCGAATGCGGGCGTGATGGAATGGTAGACATACCAGACTTAAAATCTGTTGGGGCCTAGCCCCGTGTGGGTTCGAGTCCCACCGCCCGCACCACTACAGACTCTCGGGTCTGTAATACTCTCTAACACTTTGAATGGTAACGCTATTTCGGCGGTTCTAGCACCCTGATTCCGGTCGTATTGAATCCTATTCGGGAAGGCCAGTTTCAGCACGGTGCGACCTAGGGTCAGGATGCATTGATCTTCGTGGGCGGTTCTGATTCACAGCTCCTAAAACGGAGCGGTATCATGAGCGATCTTTATTGGCTTACGGAAGCTCAGATGGCACGACTTGAGCCGTTCTTTCCGAAGTCCCATG
The DNA here is from genome assembly GCA_963976125.1 of uncultured Sulfitobacter sp. Taxonomy (GTDB): domain Bacteria; phylum Pseudomonadota; class Alphaproteobacteria; order Rhodobacterales; family Rhodobacteraceae; genus Sulfitobacter. The sequence goes on from CAXBKL010000052.1 coordinate 18,907, forward strand.
GCAAGCCACGCGTCGATGATCGGCGCGTCCTGAGCGGGATAATCTTTATCAACCGCAATGGCTTACGCTGGCGCGACGCGCCTGCGGAATATGGTCCGCACAAGACCCTCTACAGCCGCTGGAAACGTTGGAGCGAAAAGGGCATCTTCGCCCGGATGCTGCTGGGACTGGCCGACCAGGGCGGCCGGACCGACACGCTGATGATCGACGCGCCCCAGCTGAAAGCGCATCGCACCGCCTCGAGCCTGGGCCTGAAAAAGGGGGGCGTGGTCGCCTGATCACTGCCCGGCAGGGTATTGCGCAGCAATGTCCCGAGAGCGAGGCCGCACCAAGGGCGGTATGAACTCGAAACTGCACGCGGTGACGGACGCTTTTGGTCGCCCTCTGCGGATGTTCCTGACGGCAGGCCAACGCAGCGATTACATTGGTGCGCGAGCGCTGCTGGACGTGCTTCCACCCGCCGAACACATGCTGGCGGATCGTGGATACGATGCCAATTGGTATCGCAAAGCCCTTGAAGACAAAGGGATAACACCCCGCATCCCGTCTCGAAAAGGGCGCAAGACCCCGATCCCGCACGACGAGGATAGATACCGCAAGCGCCACAAGATCGAGAACAGCTTCGCGCGGCTCAAAGATTGGCGACGCGTGGCAACCCGCTACGACAGATGCCCCAAGGTATTCCTGTCCGCCTGTGCCCTCGCCGCCATCGTCATGTTCTGGTTATGAATCTTGACCCTAGTCAAACACCGCACCGGGGGCCATGTTGAAGCAGATTGATATTACCAAGCTCAGGGAGACGGACTATGGCTGACAAGAATGTGGCAATCATCATGGGTGGGGGCAGTGGCATGGGGGCGGACAGCGCCCGCCGCCTTGCAGCCGACGGTTTCAACGTCGCCATTCTGTCTTCGTCCGGCAAGGGCGAGGCTCTGGCGCGGGAACTGGGGGGCATCGGCCTGACCGGCACCAACAGGTCCAGTGCAGATATGCAAAAACTGGTCGAAACAGTGATGGAAAAATGGGGGCGGGTTGATGTGCTGGTGAATTCGGCGGGTCACGGCCCCCGCGCGCCTGTGCTGGAAATCAGCGACGAAGAGTGGCACGAGGGCATGGAAATCTACTTCCTGAACGCGGTGCGCGCCACGCGGATCGTTGCCCCGATCATGATCGCGCAGAAATCTGGTGCAATCATCAACATCTCGACCTTTGCCGCCTTTGAACCCGATCCGGTTTTCCCGACCTCGGGCGTGATGCGTGCCGGCCTTGCCGCTTACACCAAGCTTTTCGCCGATGAATACGCCGCCGGGAATGTGCGCATGAACAACGTGTTGCCCGGTTTCATTGACAGTTTGCCGGAAAACCCGGACTTCATGGCGAAAATCCCGATGGAACGGTATGGCAAATCCTATGAAGAGATCGCCGCGACTGTGGCTTTCCTTGCCTCCGAGGGCGGAGCCTATATCACCGGCCAGAACATTCGTGTGGACGGCGGTATCACACGCTCGGTCTGACCTGAATTCCGGTTGCGAAAGGCTCCTCCGGGGAACTGGATTTCCCTATGTCTTTCGCACCCCCGTGGCCCTGGCATTTTTGATGTCTCGGCTATAGGGGGGTGCCACGAGGTGACCTTCATCGTCAGCATGGGACTGTACGTGGGGCGGGATCTAGACGCCCACTTCGCTGGCAACTTCACCAATCGCCTCCGACAGGATCGAAACGATCTGATCCGTCTCGGCGGTATTGACCACAAGAGGAGGAGACAGCACGATACGGTCGCCCACTGGGCGTACGATCAAATTCCTTTCCACGCATTTCCTGAACACCTTGTGACCTGCTCCAACCCCGACCTCAAAAGGGGTCTTGGTGGCTTTGTCGGCCATCAGATCCACGGCCATCATCAACCCCATGCCGCGCACGTCACCAACGATAGGGGATGCGGCGAGAGACTGCGCCGATTTCTGAAAATGATCCCCTACGGCTCTGGCGTTTGCCAACAACCCCTCCCGTTCGATGATTTCGATGTTCTTGAGTGCTGCCGCACAGGAGACGGGGTGCCCGAAATAGGTCAGACCCATGGAAAATACACCGCCCTCACATTGAGGCCGCGAGATCACGTCGTAAATTTCATCCGAAATCAGTGTTACACCAAGCGGGACATAGCCCGAGGTAATGCCCTTGGCCCCGACAAGGATGTCAGGCTGATAGCCAAAGATTTTCTCTGACGAAAACCACTCGCCTAGACGGCCAAAGGCCGTAACAACCTCATCGGCAATGTAGAGCATCCCATGCCGCTTACACACTTCCCACATGCGGCGATGGTATCCGTCGGGTGCAATCAGAACACCGCCCGCGCCCATCACCGGTTCGGCGATGAACGCGGCACAGTTGTCGGGGCCAAGCTGATGAATGCGTGCCTCAAATTCGGCAACCAGATGATCACAATATGCCGCTTCTGTCATCGCATCGGGTTTTGCAAACATATTTGCGGCAGAGACATGGTGGATGAAGTTTTCACCAACCCTGTCAAAGCTGTTCTTGGTGGCCTGAATCCCCGTCAGTTCGGCAGCGATATAGGTGGCGCCGTGATACCCATCATTGCGCGAGATGATCTTTTTCTTTCTGTGCAGGCCTTTCATGGTGAAATAATAATGGACCAGCCTGATCGCCGCATCATTCGCGGTTGAGCCACCGCAGGTGTAATAGACGTGGCTCAGATCACCCGGCGCATGAGCGGCCAGCCAATGGCCCAGTTCGGCAGCGGGAATGTTCGTGGAATGGCCAAACGGATTGTAATATTGCATCTGGAGCACTTGATCCGAGATTGCGTCTGCCATCTCGCGCCGCCCATGGCCGATGTTCACACACCAAAGACCAGCAATCCCATCAAGCAGCTTTCGCCCCTCTGTGTCGGTGACATACATACCCTCCGCGCCGGATATGACCTGGCTGCCTTCCTCCTGGAAGGTCGAGAAATCGGTATAGGGGTGCAAGACGTGGGCGCGGTCTTTGGCCCATGCGGAATTGGTATTTGCTTTCGTCATGGCTTGGGTCTCCCGATCCTTCATTGTTGGTTCCTATGTTAGGTCAAATGGCGCAGTCTGCTCAGTCCCCCCTTCGGGGTACGGGTCGAGTGTCTACTTGGTCAGGTGAGCAGTCGGCGACTTGCGTGGGGGGATCACGCCGGTCCGGGGTAAACGGCCTGCGGTTGTGTTTTGATCCGATGGAAATGGTCGACACTGCGGGCAGGGGGGTGGCGCGAACGGCCGTCAGGCGTTCACTGATCCTGATACGCATGGTCGCGGGCTTTTTGGCGCGTGGTGCGAAAACATCGACATTGCGATATTGTCACTGGCGCAGAATTACCGGGCCTCAGATGTTCGAGGCGCGGCATAAGACAATGGATCATCTGATTGCGCGGGCGGCATGTTGGAGAGTGCTGTCAAAAAGAGCGACAAAAGCTCTCCTTGCGAGCCAACATTCAACTTGGAGTAGATGCGCTTGCGGTGGACCTTGATTGTCTCCGGGCTGTTGTCAAACGCGCGCGCGATGGATTTGGAGGAATGTCCCTTGAGGATCATCCGGACAATATCCCCCTCGCGCGGGCTGAGCACCGAAGTACCAAAACTGTCAAAGGCGGCCTCGAGATGTGCCGCCAAACGCCCGGACCCGTCTGTACGTTCCGGTGACAGAACGGTCCAATGGCGCCGCGCCAAAGACGCAACAAGCGGCAGCGCCAAATCAAGGCGGGTAAGGTCGGGCTGCCGTCTGCCGGACTGAACGCCAAAAGAAAAGAACAGGGCCGCATCCCCGGCGATGCTCAGGATCAGCCCCCATTCATCAACCAAGCGGATCGATTTGTAGAATTTCTGGTAGTATTGACTGCGCTTGAAATCATCCGGCGCGATCTGCTGCAATGTTAGAATCTGGTCGGTTTTCCCTGCGCGAAACTGCAAGAAAAACGGATCAAGGACGTAGGCCACATCCAGATACATCTCCAGTGCGGCCTTGTCAGAGGCTTTGGTATGATTGGAGTAGAGCGGAGCAGGCTTTTGATCGACAAAGAAGGCGCTGAGGAAGACGGTCTCAGCCTGGCTGATGGCGGCGCAGAAATCGCAAACTTCTTTTGTGAAGGCCGGGGTGCCGATTGTATCGACACAGCGCGCAAGTTGCTCAAATTCCAGCGGTGTCAGCGCCGTGTCATTTCGGTCTTTGGGAACCATATCTTCTCGATCTTCATGCCCTTATCTCAATACACGCTTTCATGTGCTGGGGTAAACTGAATTGGCCCCATTTGATCGGGCAGGTTTGCGGCACTTCCGAGGTGGATCGCTTGTGGGATTCATGTTGCGGTTCGGTGATGTGAACCGGCCAAAATATGCGGGGTTTACGGGCTCGGCTGGACACTGTTTGACATCGATGTCTTGGGATGAAACAGCGGTCACGCCGCTTGTGTCAACGCATCTATCACGGCGCATTCAGGTACATCATTACCAGTGCAACGCGAAACCGTTTCTGAAAGCACTTTCTCAATGCGCTGGAGGTCGATGATCTTTGCGCGAACAGACTCGACGTGGCGGGATGCAAGGATTTGCACGTCGGCGCACGTCCCCGCCTTGCCGTCAACCAACCCAAGCAAGTCGCGGACGTCTTCCAACGTGAATCCCAGGTCGCGCGACCGCATCACAAATCGCAGACGTGCGACATGGGTGTCGTCATAGGCTCGGTAATTCTTGGAGGTTCGGGGCGGTTCCGGCATCACGCCGATGGTTTCGTAGTAACGGATGGTTTCCAGATTGCACCCGGTCAGGCGCGCCAGATCAGAACGACGGATCACGCTCACCCTAGTGTGATTCACTTTCATGGTTTTATCCCTTGAGCCTGTACTGGCTACAGAGCCTAAATTGAAGCCTTCAATCAGGCAAGGATGATTCGAATATGACCGAAACGACGACTGGAGCGCGCGCGGAAAACCTCGCCGACAACGCAGACACCGAACGCGGTGCCTGGGCTTCGACCATGGGTGGCATCGCGGGTGCGCTGGCGATGATGTCTTGCTGTATCCTGCCGCTGGTGCTGGTCAGCTTTGGCGTGGGCGGCGTCTGGATCGCCCAGCTTACTGCGCTGTACGCCTACAAATGGTACACATTTGCCTTTGCCAGCGCGTTCATAGGTTATGGGTTTTGGAAGGTGCACCGCGCCGAACAGGGCGAATGCCGCGACGGCGTTGCCTGCAGCCGTCCAGTGAACCGCCGCGTTATGAAAGCGTCGCTTTGGCTGGCTGCGGTCGTCACTGCGGTTGCAATGATCTTTCCCTATATCACCCCCTACATCCTGAGTTTCTGAGAAAAGGAATAAACATGAGATACTTAGCGTTATCCATGCTGGGTCTGTTTGCCGCGTCCATTGTTCAAGCGGCAGAACGACAGGCCAGCATCGAGGTGAGCGAACTGTTCTGCCCGTCCTGCCCGTATATTGCTGCCGATGCGGTCAAATCCATTGAAAGCGTTGAAATCATTCAGGGCGACTACGATCAGGACGCCGAAACCATTGTCTTTCTGGTCAGCTATGACGACGCCATAACCACGCCGGAGGCCATCGCCGAGGCGCCCCTGCAATATGGATACCCCGGACGGGTACTAGACGACGCGTCAGGGTCGTGACGCGGCGAAGGGATCAAACAAGTGAATGAAAAGACACTGATGCGGGGCGGTCTGATCGGCGGCGCCTTCGCGGCGATG
>CAXBKL010000053.1:0-24284 GCA_963976125.1 uncultured Sulfitobacter sp.
CCCCGCGCCCCGCCGGTGCCCAGCGCGGCAATCCAGTGCAGCGCCATGTCCTTGGCCGTGACACTGGGGGGCAGTATTCCATCAAAGGTGATCCGCATCGTGCGCGGCTTTTTCTGCCAGATCGTCTGGGTTGCCAGAATATGCGCGACGTCGGTCGCGCCGACGCCAAAGGCCAGCGCGCCAAAGGCCCCATGCGTCGATGTGTGCGAGTCCCCGCAATTTATCAGCAAACCGGGCAAAGTCAGGCCCAGTTCCGGTCCGATCACATGGACGATACCTTGTTCGGGGTCGTGCAGGTCAAACAGATGAATACCATTTTCTACCGCATTAGTGCCTAATATCTCGACCATCCGCCTGACATCCGGGGCCATTACCCCGCCCCGTGTCGGCGCATAGTGATCCACCACACCAAAGGTCAATGACGGTTCTGATACGGACAGTCCGCGATCCGTGAGCCGGGCAAATGCATGGTGCGATCCTTCGTGCACCAGATGGCGGTCCACCCAAAGCAATGAGGTGCCATCGTCACGGCGCATGATTTCATGCGCATCCCAGAGCTTGTCCAGCATGGTGTGCTGCGCGGTCATTCCGCAGCCTCTTTGCGCGACGGGCTAATCACCGGTTCCCAGTGCCGCCCGTCACCTGCGCCCACATGGCTCAGCGACATTTCCAGGCGGAACATGTCCGGGCGATACAACGCCGAGAGATATTCGACACCGCGCCCGCCGGCATCCCGAACGACCCGATCCAGCGCCAACAGCGGAGCGCCAATGCTCAGGCCCAGAACCTCGGCCACATCCGGGGAGGCAAGCGTTGCGCTGACCGACTGATGGGCGGTCTCGACCTTGACACCAGAGCGCTCAAGAAGCTGATACAGCGGCGTCGTCGCCAGCTCGGCTTCGGTATAATTCTGTGCGATGCCTTCGGGCACGTAGGTGGTCAGATGGGAAAAGGGCTGTCCTTCGACCAACCGCAATCGGACCGCGACCTGCATGCGGGCATCGGGGGTGATTTCCATCGCCCGTGCAACGCTGGCGGGGGCGGCCCCATAGCGAAATGATAACAGCCGGGCGGTGGTGTCCTGCCCCATCTGAACGACCTGCGGAATCAGGGTGGTGAAATCCGCGGCCAATGTCGGTTTCTTGCCGGTCTGGCACACCCGCGTTCCCGCTCCGCTGCGCCGTTCAACCAATCCATCAGCGGCCAGCGCATCCATCGCGCGCCGAATCGTGACGCGCGAAACATCCAGCATCACAGCCAGCTTTTGTTCGCCGGGTAGCAGGCCGCCTTCGGTGTGCACGCCGCGCGCAATCTCTTCTTTCAACTGCAAATAAACGCGCCGGGCCTTGCCCCCTTCGGGCAGGCCGATCGCTGTTTCTTGTATCTGACGGTCGGTCATGGTGGTCCTCTGTCTGATCGGGAGACTACAGCGAGAATATGCAAATGCAAGAAATTTGATCTACCAAATGTTACTTATCTGTATTATAGAAAATACAGATTTAGAGAGGATGCAGCATGCCCGTCATCGAATGCCACGTGCTCAAAGGTTATACGGATGCGGACAAGTCCCGCTTGTGCGCGGCACTGAGCGATGCGGTGCGCGGTGTTGTACCTGCCGCACCGGAGGCGGTTACCGTGATGATCCACGAAATGGCGGAAACCGACTACATGCGCGGCGGGCAGCACCGCGCGCCCGCCCCGGCGCGACCCGATCCTACGGGTGTCGTGCGGGCCTTCCTGGGCGCGATGGAGGCCCGCGACCTCAACACTGCGTCAGCGATGCTGGGCGCGGGTTTTGCAATGACCTTTCCGGGTACCGGCCCGATGACGACCCTTCAGGAACTGATCGAATGGGCCGCGCCACGTTATCGGTTTGTGAAAAAGACCTACGATGGATTTGATGCCATGCAGTCCGCAGGGGACCATGCGGTCGTCTATTGCCGGGGCGCGTTGTCGGGCGAATGGCCGGACGGCACCGCCTTTGATGGCATCCGGTTCATCGACCGGTTTGAAGTCTCGGGCGGTTTGCTGACGCGGCAGGACGTCTGGAACGACATTGCCGAAGAAAAGGGACAGAGATGACACCACAGATTGACCCGATCACTCTCGCCGTACTGGCCGGGCGAATGGAACAGATTGCGGATGAGATGGACGCAACCCTGTTTCGCGCCGCGTTCAATCCAATCATAGCCGAGGCACATGATGCCTCGCATGGTCTTTATCATGCGGTGTCGGGCGATACCTTGGTGCAGGGGAAGTCGGGCCTGCCGATCTTTGTCGGGGTGATGTCCTTTGCGGTCAAGGCGGTGATCGACAAGGCGGCACAGAATGGTGATCTGTCGGATGGTGACATCTATATCTTCAACGATGCGCATCTGGGTGGCACCCACCTGAGCGATATGCGCCTTGTTAGACCCTATTTTCACGACAGCAAGCTGTTCTGCTATCTCGCGTCTGTGGGCCATTGGCATGACGTGGGCGGCGCGGTTCCGGGCAATTACAACCCCGCCGCAACGGACGCCTTTCAGGAGGCGTTTGTGTTGCCGCCTGTACGGCTGGCCAAAGCGGGCGAGGTGCAGACCGACATTATCGACATCCTGATGCGCAACACCCGTCTGCCGCAATCGGCACAGGGGGATCTGAACGGTCAGCTGGGCGCGTTGGACCTTGGCGTCAAACGGATGGACGAACTGTTGGACGAATACGGCCCGGAGACCGTGCGCGCGGCGCTGGACGCCTTGCAGGACCGTGCCGAAGCTCTGATGCGATCGGAACTGACCGATCTGCCGGATGGCCGATGGGAGGCCACGGATTATCTCGATAACGACGGCATCACCGATGAACCACTTGCCATCACGGTCGCACTGGAGATCAATGGCGACACCATGACGCTTGATTTCGAAGGGACCGCCGACCGCTGTGCTGGTCCGGTGAACATCGCCTTGCCAACGGCGGTGGCCACGGCCTATGTTGCGATCAAACATGTATTCCCGGCTCTGCCCGCAAATGCCGGCGTCATGCGCCCGATTGACGTGAAGATTCCGGACGGTTCGCTGCTTTCCGCGCCCTTCCCGGCGCCGGTGGGCGGGTATACGGAAACGATTCTGCGTATGATCGACGTGATCTTTGCCGCAGCGTCCCAGGCGGCGCCTGATCGCGTGGTCGCCAACGCCTATGGCACGATCAATGCGCTGTCCATTTCGGGGAAACGTGACAATGGGCAGCCTTGGGTGATGTTCAGCTTTTATGGCGGGGGTCATGGCGGCAGCATTGAAAGCGATGGGCTGAACCACGGCAATGCCCCGATTTCGACAGCCACAATTCCCCCGATGGAAATCCTGGAGGCAGCCTATCCGGTAATGTTCAGACAATGGGCCTTGCGCCCTGACAGTGCGGGTGCCGGCATGCACCGGGGCGGCATGGGGGCGACGTATGAAATTGAAGTGCTGGAAGGCAATGGGGCCAGGGCGTTCCTTTTCGGGGAACGTGGGCGCTATGCGCCAAAGGGAACGGCTGGTGGCGCTGACGCGGCGTTGAATGTGTTTTCCTACGAACAGGACGATGGATGGCATCATCCTCCGATGGCCTCAAAAATGGTCGGTATCAGTCTCAAACAAGGGCAATCCGTCCGTCTTGATACCCCTGGCGGGGGCGGTTACGGCGACCCGACAGCGCGCGCACCCGAGGCAATTGCACGCGATGTTGCCGGGGGGCTGATGTCGCCAGAGAATGCCACCGCAACCTATGGCCCCGCATGGGAGCGCGCCCAATGAGCAGCAAGATGATCGGCGTCGACGTCGGCGGTACATTTACGGACATCTTTGTTCTGGATGAACAAAAAGGCACCGCCGAAGTCGCCAAGGTGCCGACAACCCGCCCGGACCAATCGGGCGGTTTCCTGCGCGGAATTTCTGCGCGGATTGCGGATCTGTCAGAGGTTTCCGTTGTCGTGCATGGCACGACTGCGGGCACCAACGCCTTGTTGGAACGCAAGGGTGCGCGCATCGGTGTTATCACCACCCAAGGGCTGCGCGATGTCCTGGAAATGCGACGCCGTGATCGCCCCCGGACATGGGGTCTGCGCGGGGATTTTGAACCTGTAGTGGATCGTGCATTGCGCCTGGAGGTGCCAGAGCGAACGCTTGCCGACGGGACCATCCGCATACCCGTTGATCTGGAGGCTGTGCGCGCCGCTGCGCAGCAGTTGATGGACCAGGGTTGCCTTGCCTGCGCAGTATTGTTTGCCAACAGTTATGCGAATGCCCGGAACGAAGCCGACGCGGTCGAGGCCGTGGGCGCGATCTGGCCCAACGAACATGTGTCATGCTCTTCGGAAATCCTGCCAGAGATCCGCGAATTTGAACGGTTCTCAACCACCGCACTGAACGCCTATCTGCAACCGGAGGTTTCGGGGTATTTTGCGCGGTTAGAGACCGCTTTGACCGATGGCGGGTTCGCGGGTGAGTTTATGATCGTGCAATCCAACGGTGGCATCATGGACGTGGACACCGCCGCGCGGTTCCCGATCCGCACGGCTCTGTCCGGCCCGGCAGCGGGGGTCATCGCGGCCGGTTACATTGCCGAAGCGGCCGGGTTCCCGGATGTGATTACCGGCGACATGGGTGGCACGTCCTTTGATGTGTCGCTGATCGCAAAAGGCCAATCCATGCTGTCGCCGCAGACGTCCATCGACTTTGGCATGGTTGTCCGTTCGCCGATGATCGAAATCACGACAATTGGTGCAGGCGGCGGGTCAATCGCATGGGTCGACAAAGGTGGTTTGTTGAACATTGGCCCCGAAAGCGCAGGATCGACGCCCGGTCCGGTGGCCTATGGTCAGGGCAACACACGGCCCACTGTGACGGATGCGAATGTTGTGCTGGGCCGCATCGACCCTGACAACCCGATTGGCGGAAAATTGACCCGCCTTGATGTTGATGCCGCTGAAAAGGCGATCCTTGAACATGTTGGCAAGCCGCTGAAACTCGATGCGTTGCAGGCGGCAGAGGCGATCTTGCGTGTCGCCAACAGCCGGATGGCAGGGGCGCTTCGCTTGGTCTCTATTGAACGGGGTTTTGACCCCAAACGCTTTGCTTTCATGCCCTTTGGCGGCGGCGGTGCGCTGCATTCGGGTGCGATGCTGGCCGATGTTGGTCTGGCCCGCGCGATTGTCCCACGCTATCCAGGTGTGACTTCTGCGATGGGCTGCGTGATTGCCGACATGCGGCAGGATTTTGTTCAAACAGTCAACGCAATGCTTGTCGGGATCGACATCACCACCTTGGGCGGCTTTATGCAGACCCATGTCGACAACGGTCTTGCCACCCTGAATGCGGCGCACACCGCGTTCGAGGGGATTGAAACGACGTTTACCCTTGATATGGCCTATCTGGGTCAGACCCATACAGTCAGCGTTCCACTGACAGTTCAGGTGACAGATGGCAAAGTTGTGTTTCCAACCGAAACCGACATCGCCGAGGCCTTTGACGCGGCCTATCGGTCGACCTATGGGCGGCTGTTGGCAAATGGCACCCGACGGGTGATAAACCTGCGCTCTGCGGTGACGGGCAAACGCCCGCGGTTTGATCTTTCCACGCTTGCGCCGCAGGGCGGGACGGTTGAGGCCGCCCTGAAAGGCATGCGGCGGGTTCATTTTGGCGATGCCTGGCGCGAGACGGCGATCTATAGTCGTCTTGCTCTGCCGGTCGGGGCCGAAATTGCCGGGCCTGCCATATTGGAACAACCTGATACAACCGTGTTGATCGAACCCGGCTTGATCGGGCGCGTCGATGCCTTTGGAAATACATTGATTGAAAGGGCTGTCTGATGAACCCATCCAGAACCGCGCTGTTGACCATTGATCTGCAAAACGACTTTCTGCATCCCGACGGTGCCTATGGGCGCGCGGGCCAGGGGGCGCAAAAGATATTGGCCCTGCCCGACCGCATTCTCCCTCTGAAACAGGCTCTGACGCAGGCTGGAGGCACATATATTTCGGCCCAGTTTACCCTTGTTCCGGGACGTGACGGCGACCCTTTGATCGCGCCTCATCTCAAGAAGTTGCGCCCCTTTTTGACCAAGGGTGACTTTGCCCCCGGCGGGTTTGGGCATGGTTTGGTGGATGTCCTTGCCCCGGCTGACTTTACTGTGGAAAAGGTCGCCTATTCCGCCTTCTATCAGACCCGTCTGGAATACATCCTGCACGCGATGGATATTGATACGCTGATCGTGGGGGGCATTGTCACCAACGGCGGCGTTGCCAGCACGGTACGCGATGCCCATTTGCGTAATATTCATACGATCTTGTTGTCGGACGGCTGCGCCGCGTTCAAGGACGAGGTGCATGATGCCACGCTCATCTCGCTAGGTTCGGTGACGGATGTGATGACCTGTACAGAGGCCATTGCACAGATCGGAGGCCGCGAATGACACTGCGCAGCCGCCTGTCTGATCCAAAGATCCTTGTCGCGCCGGGGGTCTATGATGGTTTGACTGCTGCGCTGGCGACGGATGCGGGGTTCGAGGCGCTGTACCTGTCCGGTGCCGCGGTCGCTTACACACGGCTGGGGCGGCCCGATGTCGGGCTGACCACCGCGTCTGAAATGGCAGATACAATGGCCTTGATCGGCGACCGTACCGACCTGCCGGTCATTATGGATGCGGACACCGGGTTCGGGAATGCCCTGAACGCGCGGCGGACGATGCAGATGTATGAACGCGCCGGCGCTGCCGGGTTGCAGGTCGAGGATCAGACATACCCCAAACGCTGCGGTCATCTGGCCGACAAATCACTGATCTCTGCTACTGAAATGGCGGGCAAGATTGCGGCGATGTGTGATGCCCGCACGCGCGACACGCTTGTTGTCGCACGCACGGACGCCATCGCGGTTGAAGGCTTTGCCGCCGCTCAGGACCGGGCGGAGACCTATGTCGAAGCGGGGGCGGACGTACTGTTTATCGAAGCGCCGCGTACGTCGGACGAGCTGGGCAAGATTGCGGAAACCTTCAAGGGGCGCATTCCACTGCTCGCCAATATGGTCGAAGGGGGTGCCACGCCTGTATCGTCGGCGCAGACGTTGCAGGACATGGGCTTTGACGTCGTGATTTTTCCCGGCGGTATCGTGCGCGCCCTCGCCCGAACGGCGCAAGATTATTACGCAAGTTTGCACAAAACCGGCTCTAACACACCCTTTTCGGATCGCATGCATGATTTCGACGGCTTGAATGCTGCGATTGGAACATCTCAGATGTTGGCGACTGGAAAACGGTTCGATGGTACATCCTGAGGTTTGGGGGCCGCCGGCATCCTATGATGCGGAGGTTCAGACACTGATTATCGGTGCGGGTGCCTGCGGGATGATTGCGGCGCTTGCGGCGCATGAGGCGGGGCAGGATGTGTTGGTGATCGAAGCGGATGCGTTGCCGTCTGGATCGACCGCCTTGAGTGCGGGGTTGATCCCGGCGGCAGGAACATCGTTACAATCGCAGGCGGGCATTGCGGACGACGCCGACCTGTTTGCGCGCGATATTCAGGCCAAGGCGCATGGGGAAAATGATCCCGCACTCGTGGCTGCGCTGGCGCGGGGGTCGGGACCGGTCATTGATTGGCTGGCTGACACGCATGGGCTGCCGTTCTCGGTCGTCACGGACTTCGATTATCCCGGTCACAGCGGACGGCGCATGCACGGGTTACCAACGCGGTCCGGTGCCGAGCTGATCGACGCGCTACGGACGCGGGTCGAGGGGCTGGACATCCCGCTGATCTGCGAACGGCGCGCCGTGACGCTTTTTGCACAGGGCACGCGGGTCGGTGGTGCGCGGTTGGCTGTGCCGGACGGGACATTTGAGACCGTGGCCGCGGACCGCATCATCCTTGCCTGCAACGGCTTTGGTGGAAACCGCGAGATGGTGCGGCGGCACATGGCGGAAATCGACAACGCGCTGTGGTTTGGCCATGACGGCAACCAGGGCGAAGCGGTGACATGGGGTACGCAGCTGGGTGCCAAAATCCGCCATCTGGGGGCCTACCAGGGCCACGGGAATGTGGCCCATCCGCACGGAATCCTGATTACCTGGGCAGTGATAACCCAGGGCGGATTTCAGGTGAACATGCAGGGTAACCGGTTCTGGAACGAGGCACAGGGATATTCAGAGGCGGCGCGCGCCGTTCTGGCGCAACCGGGGGGCGTGGCATGGACGGTGTTTGATGCCCGTATCGCCGGCATTGCCCGCCAGTTCGAGGATTTCAAGCAGGCCGAAGCCCAGGGGGCGATTCTGACGGCAGACAGTATCGAAGGACTGGCCGGGGTCTGCGGCCTGCCGGTTGACGCGCTGGAAAACAGCTTTGCGCAGTGGTCTTCTCACGGTCCCGACAGTTTCGGACGGACCTGGGACAGCCCACCACTTGCCGCGCCTTATTGTGCGGTCAAGGTGACTGGTGCGTTGTTTCACACCCAAGGCGGATTGGACGTCGAGCCTGCGACCGGCTTGGTGCGGCGCAAGGACGGCTCGGTTTTTGAAAACCTCTATGCCGCCGGTGGTGCCGCCTGCGGTGTTTCGGGCAGTGGCGATTCAGGGTATCTGTCGGGCAATGGGCTGCTGTCGGCGGCGGTCCTGGGGTATGTGGCGGGGCGCGGGTAGGGCAAGCTCCGGGTCAAGCCCGGAGCGGAAACCATACCGGAGCCGCGCACAGAATTCTCAGTCCCTGAACACCGCCAGCCCCAGCCACTCCGCGACCAAGGCAGGCGTCTTTTCGCCCTCAATCTCGATCGTAAGGACATTGGTGCGCAGCATGTCGGTGGCGTTGCGCGCCGTGACTGCTTGCAAGGTAAACCGCCCCCGCACCCGCGATCCGGCAAGCACCGGCATCAGGAACCGCATTTTGTTCATGCCATAGTTGATCCCCATGACCTGCCCCGGCAGCATGTTGAAGCAATCATAGGCAAAGCGGCTGGCAAGTGACAGCGTCAGGAACCCATGCGCGATGGCCCCGCCAAAAGGCGTTTCGGCGGCGGCGCGTTTCGGGTCCACGTGGATCCATTGTTCGTCAAAGGTCGTCTTGGCAAAATCGTCGATCATTTTCTGATCTACAGTGATCCAGTTGGACACACCAACTTCGGTGCCGATAAGGGCTTCGTGCTGCGTTACCGCGTCTTGCAGGGATGACATTTGCGTGTTCCTTCAGCTGGGATCTGCGGCAACGCGCACCATGCGCTTGCCCTTGTTGTCGCCGGCAAGCAGCCCTATCAGCGCCTGAGGAGCATTTTCCAGCCCCTCGACAATGTCTTCGGTCACTTTGACCTGCCCCGTTCCGACCCAATGCTGCATGGCACGGATACATTTGTCATCGTTATGGGCAAAGTCCATCACGATGAAACCTTCCATTTTCAGGCGTTTGACAACTACGACACCGGGCAGGTTGCGCGGGCCGGTCGGATTGTCGGTGTCATATTGGCTGATTGCGCCGCAACAAACGACCCGGCCCCGTTCGTTCATGAAATTGAGCGAGGATTCGAGAATCTTGCCGCCGACATTGTCGAAATAGACGTCGACGCCATTGGGACAGGCCGCCGCCAATGCCTTGGACAGGCCACCCGCGCGGTAATCGACACAGGCGTCAAAGCCAAATTCGTCCTGCACCCACTGGCATTTTTCGGGGCCACCCGCGATGCCGACAACGCGACATCCCAATGCCTTGGCGATCTGACCAACATAGCCGCCGACCGATCCGGCCGCAGCGGAGACCAGAACCGTTTCCCCGGCCATGGGCTGACCCACCGAAATCAGGCCATGAAAGGCGGTCTTGCCCGCGATGCCGTAGACGGACATGAGGTGAGAAAGCGTCTCTACTTTGGGCAATTTCTGAACTTTGTGGGCCGACGCGGTGATGTAGTCGGCCCAAACGGCCTCGGCGGCTACGATGTCCCCAACGGCCAATCGCGGGCTGTTGGATTGGGCCACCTCACAAATGGCATAGGTCGGCATCGGATCACCGGCATTGACGGCGGCGCGGTAGGTGGCACCCTTCATCCAGGACCGGTTGGCAGCGTCGATCGACATCAGGATCACCCGCAAGAGGACTTCGCCGTCTCCGGGCACGGGCATGTCAGTCTCTGACAAGGCAAAGTGAGCAGAAGTCAGTTCGGCAGTCGGCAATTCGGTGATCGTGATCTGGCGGTTTTGCATGGGATATGTCCTATTGCTGAGAAAGAAGGAGATTTAAGTATGAGTAGCGGCCGACAGCACAGGTTTGTGCCACCAGGAGGCGCTGCGGATTTGTTGTTGATCCGGCATGGAGAGACGCAAGGTGCGGTGCGCGGACAGAAGTTCCCAATGGTGGACGGACAGGGCGATCCGGCGTTGCTGCCTGTTGGTGAAGAACAGGCGCATGCGGTTGGGGACCGGCTGAAAGCAGAGCCTATTTCGGCGATTTACGTCACAAAAATGGTGCGGACGCATCAAACGGCGGCCCCCTTGGCGGGTCATCTGGGATTGGAACCGCGCGTCGATCCCGACTTGCACGAGGTGTTCTTGGGCGACTGGGATGGCGGCGAATACCGCTTTCGCGCGGCCGAAAATGATCCCGCGTTCCAGCGCGCGAAGGAGCGGCAGGAATGGGGGGAGATTCCGGGAGCCGAAACGACGGCGCAATTGCAGGCACGGGTGAAGCGCGGATTGCAGCGAATCGCGGCTGCGCATGCTGACGAGTTGGTCGCGGTTGTGGTGCATGGCGGCGTTGTGTCGGCGGCTTTGGCTGTGGCGACGGGATCGCCTGCGTTTGCCTTCAATGGCGCAAACAATGGGTCGATAAGTCGGCTGGTGGTGCATGGCGAACGGATGATCCTGCGGGGGTTTAATGATGTGAGTCATTTGTGAAAGTGACGGTGAGGCCCCGGCGCAAGGCCGGGGCGGGTGGTTTGGTGAAGCACAGGTCCCGGACTTGACCGGGGACCGAGATAAATAGATGACGAGGCCCCGGCCCAGTGCAGGCGTGTGGGTCAATCCATTGTCACCACTACCTTGCCCAACACCTTGCGGTCCTCAAGCAGTTGCAGCGCATCACCGGCCTGCGCCAGCGGATAGCTGGCGGAAATACGCGGCTTTATCTTGCCCTCGCCATATAGCCGGAACAGATCGCCCATGTTTTCGGCGTGGTTCTCGGGTTCGCGCACCGTATGCGCACCCCAGAACACGCCGACGATCTGACAGCCTTTGAGAAGGGTCAGGTTCAGCGGGATCTTGGGGATTCCAGCGGGGAAGCCGACAACAAGGAAACGCCCCTTCCACGCCAGCGCGCGCACCGCGGGTTCGGCATAGTCGCCGCCAACTGCGTCATAGACAACATCGACACCCTCACCTCCGGCGGCTTGCTTGATCTGGTTGGAAAATTCCTTTTGCATGGCCCGGTCGGACATGTCGCGGGAATAGATGATCGTTTCATCCGCCCCCAGATCGCGGCAGAAATCCGCCTTGTCCTGCGATGACACAGCGGCGATGACCCTGGCCCCTGCCGCCTTGCCCAATTCAACCGCGGCCACACCAACACCGCCTGCCGCACCCAGAACCAGCAGCGTCTCGCCCGGTTGGATTTCTGCCCGATCCTTCAGCGCGTGGTGCGAGGTGCCGTAGGTCAGCACGAAGCAGGCTGCCTCATCAAATGGCATATCATCGGGTATCTTCATCACCCGCGCGGCGTCGGCCAGCACATGGGTGGCAAAACCGCCAAATCCGGTCATGCCCAGCACCCGATCACCTTCGACAAGCCCTGTGACGCCGTCGCCAACCGATTCGATCACACCGGCAATTTCGCCGCCCGGCGCAAAGGGGCGGGGCGGTTTCATCTGATACATGTCCCGGATGATCAGCGTGTCGGGGAAATTCACGCCTGCGGCATGCACGCGGATAACCACATGCCCTTTCTTGGCTTGAGGTGTTGGCAGGTCTTCCAACTCCAAAGATTCCGGTCCTCCGACCTTATTGCTCAGCATCGCTTTCATGGACCGTCTCCCTCATTTCACAACTGGGCAAAGTTGGGACGTGGCGTCGTATCTTGTCAATCGCAATTCGGATCGCCATTCTGCACAGCGGAATGGATGTCCGCAATTTGACGTGACGTCCCAAGGGAGGAAAGTGCGATGAGTGACCTGGACACGTTCCGTGCGGAGTTGCGGGTGTGGTTGGAAGAAAACTGCCCCAAGGAGATGCGCGACGGGTTGATGACCGAAGAGGCGATCTGTTGGGGGGGCAAGGATTGGATCTTTACCTCTGATGCCCAGAAGGATTGGCTCGATCGGGCGGCGGCCAAGGGGTACACTGTTCCGACATGGCCCGTTGAATACGGTGGGGCGGGCCTGAACCGCGATCAGGAAAAAGTGTTCCACGAGGAAATGGCGCGCCTCAACGCGCGGGCACCGCTGCAAAGCTTTGGCATCTGGATGCTGGGGCCCGCGTTGCTGCATTTTGGATCTCATGACCAAAAGCTGGCGTATCTGCCGCCCATTGCGCGCGGCGAGGTGCGGTGGTGTCAGGGGTACTCGGAACCCGGCGCGGGGTCCGATCTGGCCAATGTGCAGACCCACGGCGAGGATAAGGGCGATCATTGGCTTGTGAACGGTCAGAAAATCTGGACCTCATATGCAGACAAGGCGAGCCAGATTTTTGCGCTGATCCGCACGGACCGCGAAGCGCCCAAGCACAAGGGCATCTCGTTTCTGTTGATTGACATGGAAGATCCGGGTGTTGAAACCCGGCCCATTCAGATGATCAGCGGCATTTCCCCGTTTTGCGAGACGTTCTTTACCAACGTCAAAGTACCCAAGCATCGCATTGTCGGCGAAGAGAATCGCGGTTGGGATGTGGCCAAATATCTGCTGACCCATGAACGCGAGATGATTTCCGGCGGTGCCGGTGGTCTGGCGGGTGGGGGACGTGCGTTGGGTGCGGTGTTGTCCGACACAATGGAAACACTGGACGCCACACTACGCGCGGATGCGATGCGCTGCGAGATTGATACGCTGGCAATTGGCCTGACACTGGAACGCTACAAGGATCAGGCGGAGGCCGGGCAGGGTGCCGGGGATGCGTCGGCGATGCTGAAATATATGGGCACCGAGCTGAACAAGCAGCGGCACGAATTGATGATGTCGGCGGGCGGGTCGGATGCGCTGGAATGGGAAGGGCCGCTGGGTAATCGCGCTGGCCATTGGCTGCGGACCAAGGCAAATTCGATCGAGGGCGGCACATCCGAAGTGATGTTGTCGATTGTATCGCGGCGTGTATTGGGGCTTCCGGCATGAGCAAATTGGTGATGACAGAAGAAGAAACCATGCTGGCCGACATGGCACGCGGGTTTCTGGATGGTGCGGCCCCGGTGTCGAAATTCCGCGAGATGCGCGACAACGGCAAGACACATGATCCGGCACTTTGGAAAGAGATGGCCGCGATGGGTTGGGCCGGGGTGTTGGTCCCCGAAGAGGCCGGTGGGTCCGATATGGGTTTTGCCGCCGCAAACGTGATTGCTGGCGAAATGGGCAAGACGCTGGCGGTGTCACCGTTCCTGTCTACGGCGGTGATTGCGGCAACGGCCCTGCGGCAGGTGTCGGATGCCCGCGCGACGGAAGCATTGGGCAGGATTGCATCGGGTGAAGCGACCTATGCGCTGGCGATTGATGAGGGGATCAAGTTCAACCCCGAAGGCACGCAGCTTGAAGCCGCTGCCGATGGCAACGGGTTCCGTTTGAACGGCAAGAAACAGTTTGTCGTCGACGGTGCGTTGGCCGATCGGTTGCTGGTGCTGGCGCGGACGGAAAATGGTCTGACGCTGTTTGACATTCCGGCGGACCGCGATGGGGTCGAATGGGATGCCGCCTTGACCATTGATGCGCGGGACACCGCGCGGTTCAGCTTCGAGAACGTCGAGGCGACGGGCGAGGATGTGCTGGGTGCCGTAGATGACGCGATGACAGTGCTGAAACCCGCCATCGAGGCAGGTCAGGCGGCATTGGCTGCAGAGATGACCGGGCTGTCCGCAGGCGCGTTCGACATGACCGTGGGATACCTCAAGGAACGCAAGCAGTTCGGGGTAGAGATCGGCCGCTTTCAGGCGTTGCAGCATCGTGCGGCACATCTGTGGTGCGAGATCGAGGTGACCGCATCGGCGATCCTGAATGCCGGGCGGATGCTGGACAGTGATCCGGACAACGCAAGCCTTGCGGTGTCGATTGCCAAGGCGCGGGCCACGGATACGGCCAAACTGGCGGTGATCGAAGGGGTGCAGATGCACGGTGGGATCGGCATGACCGATGCCTATGACATGGGTTTTTACATGAAACGCGCGCGGGTCGGGGCGGAATGGCTGGGGGATTACAGCTATCACGCCGAACAGGTCGCGGCACTGAGGGGATTCTGATGGATATTCAGACGTTATTTGGGTTGAACGGCAAGGTGGCTTTGGTCACGGGTGGGGCAACAGGCATCGGGCGCATGGCGTGCGAAGCATTGGTGCGTGCCGGTGCAACCGTTTTGATGGCCAGTCGCAAGGGTGACGCTTGCGAGGCTGTTGCCGCAGAGTTGAACGCGCTGGGCGCATCGGGCAAGGCAATTGGATTTGCCGGGGATGTCGGCAGCGAGGAAGGCGTCGATGCGCTGGTCGCGGCTGTAAAAGAGCGGACCGACAAGCTGGACATCCTGATGAACAATGCCGGCATCACTTGGGGCGCGCCATTAGGGCAATTCCCGCACAAGGCTTGGGAAAAGGTGATGAACGTCAATGTGGCGGGCATGTTTGACCTGACACAAAAGCTGTTGCCGATGCTGATCTCGGGTGCATCAGTGGATGACCCGGCGCGGGTCATAAACGTCGGTTCAGTCATGGGCGAGCGTGAGATGGGCGATGGCGCTTATTCGTATTCCATGTCCAAAGCGGCCGTACATCACATGACAAAGATTTTGGGCAAGGAGCTGGCAGGACATGCCGTGACCGTGAATGCGCTGGCACCGGGGCCGTTTGTGTCAAAGATGACGGCTTTCGCGACGCATGACGAGGAAATGCGCAGCAAGGTTGGTGACGATGTGCCGTTGAAGCGCGTGGGCCGCGATGAGGACATTGCAGGCTGCATGTTGTTCCTGTGCGGGCGCGGGGGGGCCTATATCACCGGGGCGATCCTGCCCGTATCGGGGGGCATCAACGTGATGTCAGGGCCCAACATTTTTGAACAGGCGCTGCATTGATGGCTGACATACGATTCGATGGACGGGTGGCAATTGTCACGGGCGCAGGTACCGGGTTGGGGCGGTCACATGCTCTGGGTCTGGCGGCGCGCGGCGCGAAGGTTGTCGTGAACGATCTGGGCGTGGGCCGTGATGGGTCTGGCGCGTCTTCGGAAGCCGCAGAGGCCGTGGTCGAAGAGATCAAGGCGATGGGCGGTGACGCGATGGCCCATGGCTGTGACGTGTCGGATGAAGACGGCGTGATCGACATGGTGCAACAGGCGGTCGCAATCTGGGGGCGGATCGACATCGTGGTCAATAACGCGGGGATCCTGCGTGACAAGACCTTTGCCAAAATGGAGATGGCCGATTTCCGCAAGGTCGTCGACGTGCATCTGATCGGGTCGGCGAATGTGGCGCACGCCTGCTGGCCGATCATGCGCGAACAGAAATACGGGCGGATCGTATTCACCTCGTCTGCCTCCGGGCTTTATGGCAACTTTGGTCAGTCCAACTATGGTGCGGCCAAGGCGGCAATGATGGGGCTGATGAACGTGCTGCATCTGGAAGGGGCGCGCGACAACATCCGCGTCAACACGCTGGCCCCGACGGCGGCCACGCGCATGACGGAAGAATTGCTGCCCGAAGAAGCGGTTGGATTGCTGGCCCCGTGTGATCCTTGGCGCCGGTGCCGGTAGTTTTGCGCAGACACGGGTGTACGAGACCCAGGGCATCACGCTGATGGACGGCGACAACACGCCCGAAACGATTGCCGCGCGGTTTGATGAAATATCGGCGCCGGATGGTCAGCAAGAGCTGAGCAATGCGTTTGAACAGACCAAGAAATACGCCCTCAGTGCAGCGCAGGCCCGTGGCCTCAAGCTGGACTGGTAACTTTTTTCAGGAGAAGACACATGCGTGACGCAGTAATTGTATCGACCGCCCGGACGCCCATCGGCAAAGCCTATCGGGGCGCTTTCAACAACACAACGCCACAGGCCCTGACCGGCCATGCCATCGAACATGCGGTTGCCCGTGCGGGTGTTGATCCGGCGCTGGTGCAGGACGTGGTCATCGGTTCGGCGCTGCAACAGGGGCATTCGGCCGGCAACATCGCGCGTCAGGCGGCGGTGCGTGCGGGTCTGCCGGTGACGGTGGCGGGCATGTCGCTGGACCGGCAATGCGCGTCCGGCATGATGGCGATTGCCACGGCGGCCAAGCAGGTGGTGATGGACGGCATGGACGTGGTTGTCGGCGGCGGTGTCGACAGCATTTCGATGGTCCAGACACCCGAAATGCGCGTCAAGGCCGACCCCTGGCTCATGGAGCACAAGCCGGAAATGTATATGTCCATGCTTGAAACAGCCGAGACCGTTGCGGCCCGGTATGGGGTGAGCCGCGAGGCACAGGATGCCTATTCGGCACAATCGCAGGACCGTACACATCTGGCACAGGAAGCGGGCAAATTCGACGACGAGATCGTCGCCATGACAACAAGCATGATGATGCAGGACCGCGAGACCAAGGAAATCTCGCATCACGAGGTCACGCTTGCGAAGGATGAGGGCAACCGTCCGGGTACAACTGCGGAAAGCCTCGCCGGGCTTCAGCCGGTGTTCAAAGGCGGCATGAAGATCAAGGAAGGCAAATTCATCACCGCAGGCAATGCGTCGCAGCTGTCGGATGGCGCGTCAGCGTCCGTAATCATGGAGGCCAAGGCCGCCGAAAAGGCCGGGCTGGAGCCGCTGGGCCGCTATGTCGGTGTGATGGCGGCGGGTCTTGAGCCGGACGAGATGGGCATTGGCCCGATCTATGCCGTGCCGCCGTTGCTCAAGGCGCATGGGTTGACAATGGATGACATCGGATTGTGGGAGTTGAACGAGGCATTCGCGGTTCAGGTGCTGCATTCGCGCGATGTGCTGGGCATTCCCAATGACATTCTGAACGTGAATGGCGGGGCGATTTCCATCGGCCACCCCTACGGCATGTCCGGCGCGCGGATGGTTGGTCATGCGCTGATCGAAGGCAAACGGCGTGGCGCGAAATACGTGGTCTGCACGATGTGTGTGGGCGGCGGCATGGGCGCGGCAGGGCTGTTTGAAGTCCTGTGAACGCGAAGGGTGTATCGCATCCCGGATCAAATTCGGGACATCGTGATTGTTTGAGCGAGAGGCTCCGGGTCAGGCCGGGGATGTAAGGTAGAAACCAATGGCGATGTTTGCCAACAAAAGGGGCGGTTTTTCCCGCCCCCTGACCATCAACATAGACCCGACAGGAGGCCCCATGCCACGCGACGATTCTCACCTTCCCAGGGCGCTGCAAGGGTTGCGCATCCCGCTTATTGCTTCGCCACTGTTCATCATTTCGGTGCCTGAACTGGTGATTGCGCAATGCAAGGCCGGGATTGTCGGTTCGTTCCCGGCGCTGAATGCGCGCGAAAGTGAAGGCGAACATCCGCTGCTTGATACCTGGCTGACCGAGATCAAAGAGGAGCTGGACCGCCACAATCAGGCCAACCCGGACAGACCCGCCGCGCCCTATGCGGTGAACCAGATTGTACATCGGTCCAATGAGCGGCTGGATCGGGATCTTGAGATTTGCGTGAAACACGAGGTGCCGATCTGGATCACGTCACTTGGTGCGCGGGTCGAGGTGAACGAGGCGGCGCATTCCTGTGGCGGGATCGTGTTGCACGACATCATCAACAATCGTTTTGCCCATAAGGCGGTTGAAAAGGGCGCTGATGGATTGGTCGCAGTTGCGGCCGGTGCGGGCGGACATGCAGGGCAACAATCGCCCTTTGCCCTGGTGCGGGAAATCCGGGAATGGTTTGACGGGCCGATTGCCTTGTCCGGGGCGATTGCAACGGGCGAATCCTTGCTGGCGGCGCGCGCGCTGGGCGCTGATCTGGGCTATACCGGGTCGCCGTTCATCGCCACAGATGAGGCAAACGCGGATCGTGCATACAAGGACATGATTGTCGACAGCGGAGCCGAGGATATTGTCTATTCCTCGCTTTTCACCGGGGTCTGGGGCAACTACCTCAAAGGGTCGGTTTCGGCGGCGGGGATGGATCCCGACAATCTGCCGCAGGCGGATGCGTCATCTATGAATTTTGGCACAGATCGGGAAAAGCCCAAGGCGTGGAAGACGATCTGGGGGTCCGGTCAGGGTATTGGCGCGATCAAATCGGTTGGACCGGCAGGTGCGATCGTGGACCGGATGGAAGCGGAATACCTGGCCGCGGGCAAGAAGCTGGCGGCAGAGTTTTTGTGAAGATGTGCGTGAACACGCGCGCCGGGCTTGCCCCGGCGCCTCGCTCCTTGAACCAAGAGGCCCCGGGGCAAGCCCGGCGCGCGTGTCACTAATGGCCGAGCTGTTAGTTGTCCGCCACGGACAGGCGTCGTTTGGCGCGGACAATTATGATGTGCTGTCCGATCTCGGCCACCAACAGTCGCGGGTTGTCGGCGCGCTCCTGCGCGAGATGGACTGGCAGCCGGACAGGCTGCTGACGGGTACGCTCAATCGCCAGAAGGACACATTGGCCTCGATGGGGTTTGACCAGCCTCCCGAAGAACACGCAGGTTTCAATGAATACGACTTTGCCGATCTTCTGAATGCACGGTTCAAGGGGAAGGTTCCTAATCTGGTCAAGGCCGACCGCAAGACGCATTTCCGCACCCTGCGTGACACAGTGTTTGACTGGCAGGATGCGGCTTTTGACGGGGCATCCGAAACCTATGCGGCCTTTTCCGCGCGGGTTGAGGCGGCGCGCAGGTTTGCCACGGATACGACGGCAAGACGGGTCTTGGTGGTATCGTCCGGCGGGGTGATCGGACAGATGACAGCCATGGCATTGGGTGCGCCTGACAGACAGATGATGCACCTCAACCTGCAAATCAAAAACACCGCGATGACGCGATTTATGTTCTCAGGACCGTCGTTTTCGGTGCATGAATTCAACGTGACGCCGCATTTCATGACGGCTGAGGGTGCCAAACTGCTAAGCTATAGCTGAGGAAAGATGATGAGCGTGGATACACAGACACTCGATACCGAAGCGGTTGGCCGCTATCTCAGGGATCACCTTCCGGGGTTTGAGGGGCCGATTGACGTCACCAAGTTTCAGACTGGTCAGTCGAACCCGACGTTCCTGTTGAAAACGCCTGCAAAGAACTACGTGCTCAGACGTAAGCCGCCGGGGGTCTTGTTGAAATCCGCCCATGCGGTAGACCGGGAATTTCGCGTGCAAAAGGCATTGGAACACACCGATGTCCCAGTCGCCAGGATGCATCTGCTGTGCGAGGACGACAGCGTCATCGGGTCGATGTTCTATATCATGGAGCAGGTCGTAGGGCGTAATTTCTATGAGCCCGCGATGCCCGATGTGTCCAAGGCCGACCGCACAGCAATCATTGATGAAATGGGGCGCGTGCTGGCGGCGTTGCATCAGGTGGACATCAACGCCGTCGGCTTGTCCGACTATGGCCCCGAGGGCAATTATTTCGAGCGGCAGGTGGGGCGCTGGACCAAACAGTACAAGGCGTCCGAGACACAGAGCATTCCCGCCATGGACGAGCTGATGACCGCCCTTGTCGAACAGCGGCCTGCCGATGACGGGCAGCGCACGCTGGTGCATGGGGATTACCGGATCGACAACATGATCTTTGACGCAACGGGGACGCAGTGTCGCGCGGTGCTGGATTGGGAATTGTCCACGATTGGGCACCCCTTTGCCGATCTGGCCGCCGTGATCATGCAATGGCAACTGCCCGCCGGTACCGAAGGGCGCGGGATGGGCGGGCTTGACCGTGCGGCCCTTGGGTTGCCGTCGGATCAAGAGTTCATCGCCAGATATTGCGACCGCCGGGGGCTGCCGGGGATCGACAACTTTGGGTATTATCTGGGGTTCTGTTTCTTTCGGATGGCAGGGATCATTCAGGGTGTGTTGAAACGCGCGCTGGATGGGAATGCGTCGAACCCTGAAAGGGCGCTCAAGGTCGGGGAATTTGTGCCGGTCTTTGCGCAACACGGGCTGGATGCCCTCAAGCGGGGGTAGCGGCATATGGATGGGTCAGAGGCCGAAAACGATGAAAAGGACCGCAATTTTGTCACCGCACTGGCGCGCGGTCTGGAATTGCTGCGTTGTTTTCAGGACAATGAAATTACCCTGACCAACAGCGATTTTTCCGAGCGCACAGGTTTGCCCAAGGCGACAATTTCGCGCCTGACCCACACGCTTTGTGAGTTGGATTATCTTGTCGCCGATGCCCGTGTCGGGACATACCGGCTGAGTGCTGGTGTCTTGCAGCTTGGGTATGGGGTATTGTCCAACATGGACATTGCTGACCTCGCCGAACAGGAAATGAACGCCCTGCGTGACGGACCGAATTCCTACATTACCGTGGCTCTGGGGGAACAACATCGGCTTGATGTTGTGTATCTGGTCACCAAGCGATCCTTTGAGGGGGTTTCATTGGCCATCCGCGTCGGGTCCCGGCTGCCGATATTTCATTCCGCGATCGGCCGGGCGATTCTGGTGGGGATGCGCGAGCCGGACCGTGAACGGGTCTTTTCAATGGCCCGCGACCAGAGTGCCGAGACAGAATCAGAAGGCCGCAGGCTTTTTGCCGAAGCGGCGGCCGAATATGCGGAAAAGGGATATTGTTCCGCCTATGGCAGCTGGCGCAGCGACGTGAACGGGATTGCGGTGCCGGTGATGTCGCTGGGCGGCGGACGGGTATACGGCCTGAATGTTGGCGGCCCGTCCTTCCGGGTCAAGAAGAAGCAGCTTGAAACGATCTATGCGCCGCGTCTGATCAGGGCAGCCCAGACATTAAGCATCAAGAGCTGAGCGCCCAAATTTTTGGCAGCAATGCGCGAACAGATGTTCCGCTGTGCGGAACGATCCTGGAAGAAGTGACCTAACGTAAGAATAAATATGCAATTTGCCGCGCCCTCTGGCCTTGACTTTGATCCGGGGTGTGCAACTCTTTCCCGGCGGCCAGAACATTAAGAAATCAAATGGTAACGGGTCGTCTTAGGGAGGATTAACATGAAAAAAATCACGAAACTCGGTGCGGTATCCGCACTGTCATTGATCATCGGCGCGTCCGCTGCATTTGCGGAAAGCATCAAGATCGCCTTTATTGACCCGCTCAGCGGCCCGTTTGCCAGCACTGGCACCAATGGCCTACATCAGTATCAGTTTGCGGCTGACTATATGATTAACCAGAACGGCGGCGTGCTGGACGGTCAGGAATTTGAAATTGTACCGTTCGACAACAAGATCAGCCCCAAGGAATCACTGATCCAGCTTCAGGTCGCGATCGACCAGGGCATCCGCTATATCGCTCAGGGTAACTCCTCCGGTGTTGCAAACGCGCTGACCGAAGCGATTGACAAGCACAACAAGCGTAACCCTGACAGCCGGGTTCTGTTCCTGAACTATGCGGCGGTTGATCCGGCCCTGACAAATGACAAGTGCAACTTCTGGCACTTCCGTTTCGACGCCAACGCGGACATCAAGATGGACGCGCTTACGGATGTCATGGCGGCAGATGAGAGCATGAAGAAAGTGTACATCATCGGTCAGGACTATTCCTTCGGCAAGGCTGTGGCGGCGGCGGCGGTTGCCAATCTGAACGCCAAGCGCCCGGATGTCGAGATTGTCGGCAACGAACTGCACCCCATCGGCAAGGTGAAGGACTTCACGCCATATGCACGCAAGATCGTGGCATCGGGTGCGGACGCGATCATCACCGGCAACTGGGGCGCGGATATGCTGGGTCTTGGCAAATCCGTGATCGAGAACGGCTATGACGGCCCGATCTTTACGTACTATGCGGCCGGCTCCGGCATAACAGCGGCATTTGGCGCAAGCGCCAAAGACCGTATTCGTCTGATCTCGCAGGGTGGTATCAACCCGATTGCAACCGAAGAAGCGCGGGCGGCCTACACGGCATTCGAGGCGAAGTATCCCGATGGCAATATCGACCAGAGCCGTATCTTCAACGTGATCGGCATGCTGGCCCAGGCGATTGAAGGCGCGGGCACGGCGGATGATGTTGTTGCGGTCGCCAAGCAGCTGGAAGGCATGGAGTACGACAGCATGTGGGGCGGCAAGATCTTTATGCGCCCACAGGATCACCAGGCCATCCAGGACATGAATGTTGGTGTGCACACGGACGAAAACCTTGATTTCGACTATGATAATTCTGGTTACGGTGTCCTTACAGAATCGACTGTTGTCATGGCCTCCATGGACAGCCCGACAACCTGTCAGATGAAGCGCCCTTAAGGGCAGGCTTTGCTGGTCCGCCCCGACGAATGCGGGGTGGACCATTTAACATTCTTTTTCGCTAACCCTTTGGGGGACCGATGGAACTCATCCTCGTCAATCTGATCGACGGGCTTGTGACCGGACTGCTGTTGTTCATGCTTTCGGCCGGCCTGACGCTTATTTTCTCCATGATGGGCGTGCTCAACTTTGCGCATGCCAGTTTTTACATGCTGGGGGCCTATTTCGCCTACCAGATCAGCCTCGCACTTGGCTTCTGGGTGGGGCTTTTGATTGCGCCGCTGATTGTCGGTGTCATGGGCGCGGGCGTCGAAAGATACGGTCTGAGGCGGGTGCACCAATACGGGCACGTGCCGGAACTGATCTTTACTTTCGGGCTGGCGCTGTTGATCGAAGAGCTTGTGCAATTTGTCTGGGGCAAGAACCAGATGGCGTACAATGTGCCGGAAATCCTGAATTTTACCGCCTTTTCCATCGCGGGCAATTCCATCCCGGCCTACAAGATTTTCATGATCTTCATCTCGCTGGGGATCTTTATCGGGCTTCTCTATGTTCTGACCAAGACACGCGTTGGAATGATCATTCAGGCCGCTCTCAGCTATCCGCGTACGGTTGAGGCGCTGGGCCATAACGTGCCGCTGATCTTCATGGGGGTCTTTGGTGTTGGCACCGCTCTGGCCGGTGTTGCGGGTGTGATCGCGGGGCCGGTGTTGGGCACCTTCCCCGGCATGGCGTTTGTGCTGGGCTCTATCGTGTTTGTGACGATCGTGATCGGCGGGCTTGGATCGCTATGGGGCGCGTTGGTCGCGTCGTTGTTGATCGGGTGGATCACCACATTTGCCAAATCCTACAATGTCCGCATGTCCGACATCCTGAACGGGATCGGCATTTCGACACCGGAAAACCTGGATGACAATCTGTTTCGGGATTTCTGGACGGTCACCTCGCCCCAGATTGCGGACATCCTGCCGTATATCCTGATGGTGTTGATCCTTATCTTCCGTCCTGCGGGCCTTTTTGGAAAGCGTCACTCATGACCGATGAAAACCTGACAACCGACCCGTCAAAACCTGCGCAGCGGATGCGCGCAGGTTCAATGACGCTCACCCTGGGGCCGTGGATTGTTGCGGCGGTGCTCCTTGCGATGATGCCATTCATCTTTACCTCTAATTCTGCGCTGACAATCATGAACCAGATGTGGATCACGGTGGTATTTGCGCTGGCCTACAACATGTTGCTGGGTCAGGGCGGGATGCTGTCCTTTGGTCACGCGGTCTACGCCGGTGTAGGCGGTTTCGCCAGCATGCACATCATGAACTCCAGCGATCTGTTTGCCGCAATGCCGCTGCCCATTCTGCCGATCTTTGGCGGATTGTTCGGCATGGGGCTGGCAATGATCGTCGGGGCGTTTTCCACCCGGAATGCCGGCACCGTATTTGCGATGATTTCGCTTGGTGTGGGTGAATTGATTGCCGCCTGCTCGGTTATCATCGTCGCCTTTTTTGGTGGCGAAGAAGGAATTTCCGGTGACCGGGGCGAGGCGCTCCCGTTCTTTGGGCTCAACTTCTGGACGCAGATCGAAGTCTACTATCTCACCTCGTTCTGGGTGTTGATTTCTGCGGTGCTGATGTACCTGTGGTCGCGCACCCCCGTGGGCCGGATGGCCAATGCGGTACGGGACAACCCGGAACGCGCCGAATTCCTGGGTTATTCCGCGCGCTGGGTTCGGTTCTATAGTTTTGTGGCATCGGGGTTCTTTGCGGGCGTCGCGGGCGGG
>CAXBKL010000054.1:0-23943 GCA_963976125.1 uncultured Sulfitobacter sp.
GAGGATAGGGTGAATGACAAAAGCGGATGGGATCAGACCAAGCGCCATTAATCTAAGTGCTCTGAGACGGATTTTCTGGTTGAACGGAAGTACAGTTGCGTCGGGCATCGGGCAGTCCATATGTGGTTCTGTACCAAAAAGTGGCACAAGCGTCACATACACCAAACAAATTACCGCTCAAGCCCATTATTTCCTTGCAGCAATAACTGGCTTATTCCGAATCGCAGACCGGCTCGCCGAACCGTTCGATCAATCGGCTGACGATCTGGTCGCGCGCGGCGCGGAATTGGGTCAGTTTGGCGTCACGGCTTTCGCCCAGTCCCGTGGGATCGAGTATGGGCCAATATTCGACATCGAGATGGAAAAACCGGGTCAGTTCAAGCGCGCGGCGCTGGCTCGCGGGGCTGAGCGCGATGACCAGATCGAAAGACGACAGATCGTCGCCCCATTGTTCCATTTCGTCAAAACTGCGCGAACGGTGGCGGCTTAGCTCAACCCCCATTTCGGCGCAGACAGCAATGGAGAACCCGTCTATTTCAAGGTCATTCTTGACCCCCACCGATTGCACGTAGGTGTCTGTTCCATAGAACTTTTTCATGATCCCTTCGGCCATCGGGGACCGCACTGCGTTGTGATCGCAGCAAAACAGGACCGACTGGGGAAGCGCCTGTGCCACTTAGCCCCCGAAATGAAGAACGCAGATCAGGGTGAAGAGGCGGCGTGCGGTGTCGGTGTCAATGTCCGCCTTGCCTTCAAGCCGCTCCTGCAACACCCGGCTGCCTTCGTTGTGGATGCCACGGCGGGCCATGTCGATGGTTTCAATCTGGCTGGGCGGCAGTTTCTTGACCGCGTCGAAATAGCTTTCACATATCTGGAAATAGTCTTTGACAACCTGCCGGAAGGGGCCAAGCGACAGATGGAACTCCGCCGCCTTTTCCGCGGATTCAGTTTCGACATCAAAGACCAGCCGTTTGTCACGGATCGAAAGCCCCAGGTGATAGGGGCCTTGAGGCACAAGGCGATCATCGCGTTGGGGCAAGGTAAAAGTGTTGTCCTCCAACAGGTCAAACATGGCCACCTTGCGTTCCTGCTCGATCTCGGGCGTGGGCGGCGGCAGGTTTGCGTCGTCTAGGTCGATCTGTGTGATGCGAGACATCCGGCGCATCCTTTTGCTTGGCGTTTCGGGGTGAATACGACAGCTGACAAGGCGTGGCAATGCAGTGCCGCCCGTCGGTCCGCAGATTGCACCCACGGCGGCAGTGGTTCAATCGTTCAGCTTGCCCAGCCGGGCGGTCACGCTCAGACCGTGGGCTTCGAGGCTTTCAGACCGGGCAAGGGTTTCGGCGGCGGGGCCAATCACACGCAGGGCAGTCGGCGTCATCCGGGCAAGGGTGGTGCGTTTCATGAAATCGAGCACCGAAAGGCCGGAGGAAAAGCGCGCCGAACGGGCCGTTGGCAGGACGTGGTTCGGTCCGCCCACGTAGTCACCAATGGCCTCTGGTGTCCATTGGCCCAGAAAAATCGCGCCGGCATGGGTGATCTGATCCGACAGCGCGTCGGGATCGGCAACACAAAGTTCAAGGTGTTCCGGCGCGATCCGGTCTGACAGCCGAGCGGCGGTAGCAAGGTCCGGCACGGCGATCACAGCGCCATTGTCGCGCCAGCTTGCCCCGGCTATGTCGCGCCGCTCCAGCGTTTCGAGCCGCGCGTCGACAGCCGCCATGACCGCCGCGCCAAAGGCGGGATCGGTGGTAATCAGGATAGATTGGGCGCTGGGATCATGTTCGGCCTGGCTGAGCAGGTCGAGGGCAATCCAGTCGGGATCATTGTCGCCATCGGCGATCACGAGGATCTCGGAAGGTCCGGCAATCATGTCGATGCCCACCTTGCCAAATACACGGCGTTTGGCAGCGGCGACAAAGGCGTTGCCGGGGCCGGTGATCTTGTCCACCGGTGCGATGGTTTTTGTGCCGTAGGCAAGGGCTGCCACGGCCTGTGCGCCGCCGATGCGGTAGATCTCGTCGACGCCGGACAGATGCGCGGCCAGAAGGACCAGCGGATTGAGAACGCCGTCAGGGGTGGGCACAACCATCGCCAGCCGTTCGACCCCTGCCACCTTGGCCGGGATCGCGTTCATCAGGACCGATGAGGGGTAGCTGGCAAGCCCACCGGGCACATAGAGACCAGCCGCAGAGACAGCAGACCAGCGCCAGCCGAGGGTCGCCCCGGTCTCATCGGTCCAGGAGGCATTCTCCGGCAATTGACGGCGGTGGTAGGCGCGGATGCGGTCAGCGGCCAGCTCCAGTGCCTTGCGTTCAGGTTCAGCGACCTGATCCATCGCCTGTGCGATGTCTTCGCCCCGAATGCGCAGGGTATCCGGGGTCAGGTCGATCCGGTCGAATTTGGCGGTGTAGTCGATGACCGCCGCATCTCCGCGCGCGCGCACGTCTGCAATGATCGCCGCAACGGTTGTATCGACATCCGGGCTGTCTTCCCTCTTGGCATTCAACAGGGTGGTGAAAGCGGTTTCGAAGTCTGCGGCGGTAGCATCGAGAGTGACGGGCATTGGATCAGGTTCCGGCAAAAATATTCAATGCCTCGGGCGGATGTAATGGGGCCAAATGAGACAGGTTTCGGGGTGCGATAGCGCGCAGGGCAAGCAGGTTCAAGTGCAGGGCCTAGTCCGGGTGCTGTGGCCGCTTTTTCGATGGGGCGGCATAGGGCCGCGTCACGTCCTTGATATTGGCCTCGATTGCCTCGATGTGAAGGCGTATTGCGCCGTCCCCCGCCAGGGTCAGGGTGACATAGCCGGAAGGTGCCTCTGTCTGCTCGAATGTCACGCTGAGCAGGGACAGGATGGTGTCCGCATCGCCTTTTTGCACCCCCTGACTGGCCACGCTCAATACCTGGGAAAACATCAGAACCGATTGCACCCGTTCAGGCAGGTGGCGGTCCGATCCGGGGTCTTCCCAGCGAACCCGGTTCAAAAGCAGGGCAAAACGCCCCGCCGCACGGTCCCACCGCATTTCGGAGGCCGGAAAAACGGCGTCCTGACACAGGGAGGAGATTACCTGCAGGTCTTCGGCATCCAGCGCGCCAAGGTACAGCGGGGCCTCGCCGCCGTCTTCAAAACGTGCGTCATCATTCATAGGTCGGTAATCCGTTCAATATCGGCACCCACGCCGGAGAATTTGCTGACCACACGTTCGTAGCCACGGTCCAGATGGTAAACGCGCGAGACGCGGGTTTCGCCGGTTGCGGCCAACCCGGCAAGGATCAACGAGACCGAGGCGCGCAGGTCGGTCGCCATCACCGGCGCGCCTTTCATCCGTTCAACGCCGGTCACCGTCGCGGTGCCGCCGTGCACGTCGATCTGTGCGCCCATGCGGATCAGTTCGGGCGCATGCATGAAGCGGTTTTCGAATATGGTTTCTTCAAGCACGGATGTCCCATCGGCGGTACACAAAAGCGCCATCATCTGCGCCTGGAGATCGGTAGGAAAGCCGGGGAAGGGTTCGGTGGTCACATCCACTGCGCGAATGCGGCCGTTCTTGCGGGCCACGCTCAGGCCGTTTGCCGTCTCCGAGACCGCAATGCCCGCCGCGTCCAGCTTTTCGCAGAAGGCCCGTAGCAGGTCGATGCGGCCGCCGATCAGTTCGACCTCGCCGCCGCAGATCGCCGGAGCAAGCATGTAAGTGCCCAGTTCGATCCGGTCAGTCACCACCCGGTGGGTCGCGCCATGCAGGCGGTCCACACCTTCGATGGTGATCGTGGAGGTGCCGTCCCCGTCAATCTGTGCCCCCATGGCGCGCAGGCATGTGGCCAGATCGACAATTTCCGGCTCGCGGGCGGCATTGTTGATGACGGTTGTGCCCCTGGCCAGGGTCGCCGCCATCAGGATGTTTTCGGTGGCCCCGACGCTGGCAAAGGGGAAATCAATTACCGCGCCTTTCAGGTGCCCGCCCTGCGCCTTTGCATGCAGGTACCCATCGCGCAGCTCGATCTCGGCCCCCATTTTCGCAAGGCCGTCGGTGTGAATGTCCATGGGACGTGCACCAATCGCGCAGCCACCGGGCAACGACACCTCGGCATGGCCTTCGCGCGCCAGAAGCGGCCCCAGCACCAGATTGGATGCCCGCATCTTACGGACAATATCATAATCAGCACGGGTGTTGATCCGGCCATGACTGGACAGCGCCAGCACCTGACCGTCCTGAAGCGATGTGACCTCCGCCCCGAGCGAGCCAAGAAGCTGGGTCATGGTGCGAATATCGCTGAGGCGCGGCGCATTGGTCAGCGTCAGCGGTTCTTCGCTCAGAAGCGTCGCGGGCATCAGGGTCAGGCAGGCGTTTTTGGCGCCCGCAATCGGGATTTGCCCGCTCAGTTCCCTGCCGCCTCTGACCAGAATCGAATCCATTTAACTGCTTTCTCTGCTTGACCCTTTGGGCCCTGTGTTTGCCTCGTTCTCCGCCCCGCGCGCCTGCGCCTGCGCCTTGCGCCGCGCCATATTTGCCTTGAGCGCCGCCTTGAGCCGATCCTCGCGGTTATGCGCTTTTTGACCGGGCCTGCGGGGTGGGTTCTTGTCTGCCATGGGGTCTGTCTAACGCAGGGGGTGCGGAGGGTCCAGATTAGGGTTGCACCATTATGGGATTGACGCTAATGACCGCGCTCATCGGCGCTGCTGTAGCTCAGAGGTAGAGCACTCCCTTGGTAAGGGAGAGGTCGAGAGTTCGATTCTCTCCAGCAGCACCATGAAAACGTATATATTACAGATGGTTACGTAAAATCAGCACCTAGCACTTACAGACTCCTACACGGGAGTCCTACACAGTGACCCTGAACATGCCCCATCCGGTCAAAGACCCAAAGAGCGGAAGCTACTATATCCGCGTGCGCGTTCCGGCTGACCTCAAGGCCTCTTTTGGGCGCACCGAGATTTCGAAATCGCTGCGGGCGCGCGAACCTGCCGTGGCCAAGGAACGGTTTGCGGCTGAGTATGCGGCCATCCAACGCCACTGGACTGCTCTACGGGCCACACCAGAACCGCTACCCTTCAAACAGATCGTTACCTTGGCGGGGCGTGTCTATCATCGCTTGATGGCAACCCACGAAGTTGGACCTGGCGAATCGCCGATCTGGGAACACGTAATCCGCCCAAACGAAGAGGCCACGCGCGACGAAAGCACGTTGGAACAGCGGTATGGGCCAAAGGTGCGCCTGCATCCAAGGCGCGCATTTGGCGTGACAGCTGGTGCTTTGGCAAATGCAGGTGGCTTGCTGACAAGGTGGAACGTGCTCGGCTGCCATGAAGCGACCTTCAGCCATGTCAGAAACGCCACCCCACGGTCTGGCGCTGCCCGGCGAAGTTTCACCGACATTTGAAAGGATCCGCGCCCCGGACCTGATCCGGGGCCTCCGCGTTTCTCGACCGCGCGGTCAGGTCTGCTTGATGACCTGTGTGAACTCAAGCTCAACCGGCGTTTCGCGGCCAAAGATCGACACCGACACCTTGAGGCGCTGGTTGTCCTCGTCGACCTCCTCGATCATGCCGTCGAAGTCCTCGAACGGACCATCGCCAACCTTGACCTTTTCGCCCACTTCATAGTGGATCAGCGTGCGTGGCGCATCTTCGCCCTCTTGTACGCGGCCAAGGATGGCCTCCACTTCGGCGTCGCGCATCGGCATCGGGCGGCCTTGCGGGCCCAGAAATCCAGTGACGCGGTTGATAGAATTGATCAGGTGATAGCCCTGATCGGACATCTCCATATGCACCAGAACATAACCGGGCATGAAGCGCCGCTCTGTCGTGACTTTCTTGCCACGGCGCACCTCGATCACCTCTTCGGTGGGGACCAGCACCTCGTCGATGTCCGTATCAAGACCCTGCTCCTCGGCAGAGGTGCGGATCTGCTCAGCGATCTTTTTCTCAAAGTTGGACAGGACACTGACCGAATACCAACGCTTAGCCATCTGAGTTCAAAGTCCCTGTGTGTTTTCGGCAGGCCCGTTCAGGCACACCGTTGGTTCCAAATCATCTTGCCGGGTCCATCCCGACGCACCTGAATAAAAAATGGCGCGCGGGCTCGAATCGCCGCACGCCCGTCTCAGGTCAGGCCTGCGGCTTAGACTGTGGCGGGTGAGGATTCAAGGGAGGAATGCGAAAAATGCCCGCCCTGTCCCTAGCCAAACATCCCCAGCACCGACTGCAAACCGAAACGGATGATAATGTCCACAAGTGCAAAGAACACCGCCGTCAGCGCAGCCAGAATA
The DNA here is from genome assembly GCA_963976125.1 of uncultured Sulfitobacter sp. Classification (GTDB taxonomy): domain Bacteria; phylum Pseudomonadota; class Alphaproteobacteria; order Rhodobacterales; family Rhodobacteraceae; genus Sulfitobacter. The sequence goes on from CAXBKL010000054.1 coordinate 6,271, forward strand.
AAGACCATCACGGTGGTCAGCATCACCTCGCGCCGGGTCGGCCAGACGATCTTGGATACCTCAGCCCGAACCTGCTGAATGAACTGAAGTGGATTGGTGATCGCCATCGGATGTCCTTCGGAATGCCTTTGGCCGCATCTAACGGCTTGGGCCTCCGGTTTCAAGCCTGCTTGCGCAGTGCGCTACCCTTCGGTTCCGCGCAGCTTTTCGAATCTGCGATCCAGTGCCGCGTCATGGCGCGCATCCGCTTCGGCAAGATACCCGAAATCCGGCAGGTAAAGTCCATCGACCGTTCCTTCGGGGAACCGATCAAGCACGCCGTCCCATTTCATTGCAAACCGGTCGAGCTTGCTGTGCAATGCAGCGGCGCGTGATGGCCTGCGCCGCGCATACCAACGGGCCACAGCCATGGCTCTGCGCCAGAACCCGTCATAGCCCAGGATCAGAAAGACCCCGACCATCACAAAGGTTGAAAGCGCCAACAGGCCAAGGATCAGCCAGGGTCTGAACACGATCAGAACCACGATGCCGCCCAACAGGATGTGCTTGGCTGACGGGCGAAATCCGGCAATCCGGCTCCTGGCGGTGGCGGGGCGCTCGGCCTGAAACGGTTCGTTCTCCGCCTGCGCCGGAGCGGCTTGTATTCTGGTACCAGGTTCGTCCGTCGCAGTCCGAGCAGGCTCGGCTGTGCGCGCAGGCGGTGTCTTGCGGTGTCTGCCGGGTTTGGTCGGTGCGGTTGCCTTGAATGCTTCGGGCTCAGCCACCAACAAGGAACGGATTGCCGCCAATGAAGTGGCGTCAAGTCCATCGTTGTCAGCGGTTTTCTCTTGCGTGGCTTGGTGTTTCGGGGACTGCGTCATGGGGTTTCTCTGTTACAGACTTCTCCGTTTTCTAGCAGCCCTTTCCGACCCTTCATTGACCGAATTATGGCAGCTTTGTGGCGGCCTGCACGCGGCGCTGTGACCACAGGACGGCCAGCACGATGATCCCCCCGCCCATAACGGTGGGCAGCGGCGGCATTTCGTTCAATACAACCAGCGCCAACACCGGGGCCAGCGGCAATTCCAGGGTCGTCAGCAATGCGGTTTCCGCCGATGGCAATCTGCGCGCGCCCTCTGACAAGGTCACCGACGCCACTGCAAAAACCAGCCCGAATGCCACCAGCACCGGCAGTTCGGTCACCGGCACGGCGAACGGATCTCCGAACCAGAGCGCCAAAGGCAGCAACAAGAGGGCAGACACCGCTGCGGGCAAGGCGGCGGTCGTCTGTGGAAACCGGCGATATATCACCAGACCCGCCGCCATCATCACGGTCATGAACAGCGCAAGCAAATCCCCGGCCAGATGCCCCCGCGCGATCCCGCCAGACACGATCATGATGACCCCCGCAAAGGCGATCGTACTCGCACAGGCGGCACGGACCGACGGTCGTTCCCGAAGAAAGAGCCACGCCAGCGCCGGCGCAACAAAGGAAACAGCCCCATAGATCAGCGCGACATTGCTGACCGTGCTCAGCTTGAACGCGGGGATGAAGGCCGCACTCCCTGCGCCAAAAACCAGCGCAGCCGACAAGGCCGGGCCGCAGAAGGCCCGCACCTCGGCCATCAGTTTGCCGCGCAAGGCCAGATAGCCGAGCGTGAATGTGACCGCAGAGACGCCACGCCAGAAGATGATGTCCCATGCCGGCGTCGGCACACCTTTGGTAAAAACCCCCGCACTGCTGAACACGAAGGCGGAAATGACCACCAGCAGCACGCCGGTTCCATGTTGATTTGCCATACCGAACCCCGCTTCCCCTGTTACGTGCCAAATCTAGCGCACCCATGCTGACATCTACGTGTCATGAGTGTTAGCCTATGGCGGGAAATTGAGGTGCCATGTCCAAATCACTCCGGTTCTTTGAAATCATCCAAATACTGCGCCGGGCGACCGGCCCGGTGTCGGCAGGCCATCTGGCCGAACACCTCGAGGTATCGACCCGCACAATTTACCGGGACATCGCCAGCCTTCAGGCAATGCAAACACCAATCTACGGAGAAGCAGGCGTCGGCTATGTCCTGCGCAAAGGGTATGACCTTCCGCCACTCAACCTTGATGTGGACGAGGCAGAGGCCGTGGCAATCGGATTGGCCTTGATTGCGCGGACCGGTGATGTTGGTCTGTGGCGCGCCGCAGGGCGCGCTGCGCGCAAGCTCGATCAGGTGGCGCCGGGCACCGGGCAGGTACTGGCGTCATCCCGGGGGTTGGACGCGGTCACCACCATTGATCTGGGCCGGCTGCGCGCGGCCATCCGCAACGAACAAAAGCTCAGGCTGGTCTATCGCGACGCAAACGCACATTCCTCGCAGCGCGTGGTTTGGCCGCTTGTCCTGGTTTATTTCGTCGATGCGGTGATGATCGCCGCCTGGTGCGAACTGCGCCAGGACCTGCGCCACTTTCGACTGGACCGGATACAGGAATGGGCGCTTCTGGACGCGCATTTCACTGGTGAAGGGGCTGGTCTGTTTGCCAAATGGGAGGCCACCCTGAAAGACGATACTGTGTCTACACGGCCCCTGAGACCGCACGAAAACCGAACGCCTTGATGGATTTGGTGGCAGGGGCTGAGGGACCCTCGGTTTTGGAGACCGATGCTCTACCAACTGAGCTAAACCCCTATGCCGGATGTTGGCCTAGTCGCAAAAGCGACGGCGATCAAGGGGGATCAATGCCATTTGACGGGATTTTCCCGATCAAGGCACACCAGCCGCGTCATTGCGCCATCAACAGATGGCAACATGCCCCGCCATTTCGTACCGCCCTCAGGGCGCGACAGCCTCAAGCGCGGAGACGTCACCCCCTGCGATCAACGCCTCGTTGGCGAGAATCGCATCTATCGGCCAATGCCACCATGCGATCCGTTTGAGCCGTGCCACATCGGCCTGCAAAAAACGCTGGCGGATCACCCGGGCCGGATTGCCCGCAACAATGGAATAATCCGCCACATGCCCCGCAACCACCGCGCCTGAGCCGACGACCACGCCATCCCCGATACGCGCACCCGGCAATATGCGCGCGCCCTGCCCGATCCAGACGTCATTGCCGATGATGGTGTCCGCACCGGGGGCAGGCATCGACGGACGGCCTTCTCTGGGGCCTGATCCAAACACCGCAAAAGGAAAGGACGAAATGCCGTCATAGCGGTGGTTTGCCGACGCCGTGACAAAGGTAACACCGTCCGCGATCTGGCAAAACCGCCCGATCACCAGCCGCTCGGGGCTGAAATCATAGAGATAGGGCGCCAGATGCGCCGCCCAGTCGTCGGGGGGCGCGTGGGCGCTGGCATAGGTGTAGTCCCCCACCTCGATCCGCGGATGATTGAGCGCCGCCCTGAGGAACACCGTGCCCTTGTGCGCCTTTCCATCCGCCAGTTTGACGGGATGAATGGACCCGGGCGCGGGGAAATCGGATGGCACGGCCATAGGCGTTGTCTCACCCGTCCTGCGCAGCAAGAATTCTGGGAATATTCTTGACCGCCGCCGCCGTCAGCGGCCGCAGCCGCCCCAGCATTTTCATTTTTTCCGCGTCCTCGGGTCCAAGTCCGCGCAACAGATGGAATCCCGCATTCAACCGGCATCCATCCACCCAATTCTTGATCGCCGGTGTCTGATTCCAGACATGTTGATTGATGAACCCCTGCCGCTGTCCGATCAGCGAAAGTGCGGGGGTATCAAAGAAATCCGTGATCCCGGTCGCCTGCTGACGGAGTTCTTCGTCCGGAACGCAGGCTTCCAGATGTGCAACCAGTGCCGCACTGAACAACGGCTGGAACGGGCGCACCATCGCCAGATTGATCACATCACCGTCAAACACCTTCATCTCGGGGCGGTTGATGGCAACGCCGGCGCGCGCAGTGCAATCGACATAAAGCCGCGCCTCAGGCGTCGCATGCTCTGCGTCTTGCAGGATCATCCGATCGCGGTGCAGGCTGACGAGATGACCCGCGCGCACCACATCGGTGATCCGGCGCATGGCCTCTACCTCGCGTCTGGAGCACACGGCGGCATGAAATCGCTCTGGCCAGACGTCGGGGTCAATGCGCTGCCAACGGCCACACGCCTCCAGGTTCAGACAGTGTTCGGTGATGGTCGTTGACGTGGCCAGGCTTTCGAGGTCTGCGGTCATTGACCCGATGGTCTGTTCAAAGAAATCCGGATGTGGCAGGATTTTGTCGCGCTGGAAAATCCAGTAGTCATTGGGGCGCACCCAGGTGATGTCATCAGGGTTGACGTCACGGGCCAATAACCACAGCACCGCATCCATCCCGGTCTTGCCCGCCCCCAGCACGGTGAATTTGTCGTGCGACGGGGCCTGCCGGGGCAGGTCGTTTGGCGGGATGCAGGATACATCGTTATCGACAGCAAAATTTCGGGTATGGGTTGAAGGAATGCTGGTCAAATCACCCCAAATTCCCGCCTGTACGGTTTTTCCGATCACGTCGATAGGTGTCTTGTCCCCGGTCAACAGCGAACAAACCGCGCCGTCACGGTATTCGGACATCGGAAAATACGAGACCCGGCCGCTGGGAATATACTGGGTTTCCATCAGGTCTTCGTAATAGTGCAGGATCTCGTATTTCGACGCCAGTTCAAACAACCCGGCATTGTAGCCGCGCGGTGTGATGCGATCCTGACCCAGCTCCCTTGATGGCACCCCGTAAAATGACGACGACTGGTGCAGACGGACAAAGGGATAGGCGTCATTCCAATGGCCACCCGGCGCATCCCGGCGGTCCACGATGGCAACCGTGGCCTCCGTTTCAGCCAGAATGACGTCGAGGAACGCCAACCCCGATGCACCGGCGCCCACAATAAGGTAATCAACTTTCATCTGGCACTCCTGTTTTCGCGACCGGGGTCGGGGTTTGGCTGATGCTACCCGGTGGCAGGTCGCAATGACAACACGCAGACCGCCCCACCCGAAAAATCGCACTCCCAGGACAGGCGGCATGCGGGTCGCCATTTGCCAGAGCCAATTCGGCAGCGCATCTGCACAAGCTCTGGCCACCGTCGCCATCGGAGGCTATGCCAGCTTGCAGGACCACAGAAGGAACCAGACCATGGGCAAAACCTTTTCCACAGATCGGGAACTGCGGTTTGGCGATTGCGACATTTCGGGCACCGCCTATTTTCCGTCCTATCTGAACCTGCTCAACGGCGTGAACGAGGAATTTTGGGACCACATCGGCTATCCTTGGCACGAAATCATCTGGAAGGACCGCTGGGGCACGCCCACCGTGCACCTGACCTGCGACTTTTCGATCCCCTCCTTTTTTGGTCAAACGCTGACGTTTGAATTGCGTGTGGTGAAGGTCGGGCGATCTTCTGTCACCCTGAAGCACCAGATCAATTGCGGTGATGAACCGCGCTGGAATTCCACTCAGGTGCTGGCGGCGTCCGATCTCGACAAACATATCTCGGTGCCATGGCCCGATGAGGTGCGCGCGACGCTCGATCAATGGCTGGACACCTGAGCGGTTCCGCTAGCGCAACCGGAAATCTGCGGACTGACCCCGACCGCGGTCAGAGGTGATGCGCACCTTTGACCCGTTGGCCTTTACCCGTTGGCAGTTGTACCCCATATCGTCGCCGCCCCAGACAAGGCTGCGACAAAGGAACCCGTCTTTCCACTGCCACTTACCCGACACGTCCCAGGCGGCCCCCTTTCCGGTAATGTTGCCATCTGGCCTGACCTCCAACCGGACCAGGGGCCGGGTCAGGGTCTTGCCGCTGACCAGCGCAACAAATTCAGCGCGGGTCTGAACGGTTTGGTATTCTGCTGTGGCGGGGGTCGCCAACCCGAATGCCGCCGCTAGAATTGCTAGAGTCATGGTTTTCATGGGACGCTCCACGCGCTGTCGCTGACGTAAATACGCGCCAGCACGGCAAATGGTTTCATCAGAAATGAAAAAAGAGTCAGGTCTTGTCCGACAGGCCCAGAACATCAAGCATGTCATACTCTCCGGGCGCACGCCCATGCCCCCACAGCGCGGCCTTGAGTGCACCGCGCGCAAATACCGAACGATCCGACGCCACATGTCGCAGGATGATCCGTTCCCCGGCGGCTGCGAACATCACGTCATGCTCGCCCACGATGTCCCCACCGCGAATCGCGGAAAACCCGATGTCGCCCCGCTTGCGGGCGCCGGTGATCCCGTCGCGGCCCCGGTCCGAAACCTGATTCAGCACAACACCGCGCCCTTCAGCGGCGGCCTCACCCAGCATCAGCGCAGTGCCGGATGGCGCATCCACCTTTTTGTTGTGGTGCGCCTCGATCACCTCGATGTCGTAATCGTCGTCCAATGCCGCCGCGACCTTTCGGGTCAGTTGGGTCAGCAGGTTCACCCCAAGGCTCATGTTGCCAGCCCGGACAATGACCGCACGTTGTGCCGCAGGGGCCAGTGCGGCTATTTCATCTTCGGTCATTCCGGTTGTCCCGATGACGTGAACGATGCCTGCGGCGGCGGCAAGGGAGGCAAATTCAAGCGTCGCGGCGGGGGCTGTGAAATCAATCACGGCGTCAGCTTGTGATATGGCTGATCTCGCGTCCTGCGTCACCACCACTCCAAGAGCCGAGCCGCCCATTGCAACACCCGCATCCTGCCCGATCCAGCCGTGGCCGGGCCGCTCGATTGCACTGACCAGAGCCATGCGGTCAGACGCCAGTATCTGCGTCATCAACATCTGCCCCATACGGCCAGATGCCCCTGTCACGGCTATCCCGAGGGTTTTGGACATGGTCGTGCTCCTCATCGCATGTTTCGCGCTGGTGTACCCCGCTTGCGCACGCTTGGCAAAGGGCACCTGAACCCTTAGATGGGGGGCATGGGAAAGAACAAATTTCATAACGGGCCGGGGCCCTCTCAGCGTCAGCTTCGCGTCGGCGAGACCATTCGCCGTGCATTGTCAGATGTTCTGGCACGTGGTGACGTGCATGACCCCGACCTGAACCGCATGTCGATCACCGTGGGCGAGGTCCGCACCTCGCCGGATCTCAAGATCGCGACGGCCTATGTCTTGCCGTTGGGGGGACAGGGCCAGGAGGATGTGCTCAAGATGCTGGCCCGCAACAAGGGCGAGTTGCGCAAGGCCGTGGCCAAGAAGTTGACCTTGAAATTCTCGCCTGAGCTGCGGTTTCAGCTGGATCAGACCTTTGACCAGATGGATGAGACCCGGCGGATGTTGTCGGAGGACCGGGTGCGCCGGGACGCCGACGCGCCCGACCGACCAGGCGACGCATGAAGTGGCCTGCGACCCTTGCGCTTGTGTTGGCGGCGGGGGGCGCGCAGGCAGCCCAGTGCCGCGAGGACGTGTATCAGGGCAATTCCTACGTCATCTGCGAGGTTCAGCCAGCCGCGCAAGACCTGCGGTTGTTCCTGCGCGATGAAAATGGCGAGATAATCGGCCATTTCGGGACGTTGGACGCCATTCTGTCTGCATCGGGCCTTTCGCTGGGGTTTGCGATGAATGCCGGGATGTATCACGACGACCGGAGACCTGTCGGCTATTATCTGGAAGACGGGGTCGAAGCCCAGCACGTGATGCGGAACGCCGGGCCGGGAAATTTCGGCCTGTTGCCGAATGGGGTTCTATGCCTTCGAGAAGGCCGCGCTGATGTGTTTGAAACGTCTGTCTTTGTCGCCCGTACACCTGAGTGCCGGTCGGCTACCCAATCGGGTCCGATGCTGGTCATTGACGGCGCGCTGCATCCGCGTTTTCTGGCCGAGAGCACGTCCCGCTACATTCGGAACGGCGTCGGCACCAGCCCGGACGGTAGCAGGGCAGTGTTTGCAATTTCCAACAACGTGGTGTCCTTTTATGAGTTTGCATTGCTTTTTCGGGATCATCTCGGTGTTCCGAATGCGCTCTATCTGGATGGCAACATATCCCGTGTCCGCGCGCCTGACCTGGGCCGGGACGATGCGGGGTTCACAACCATCGGGCCGATCATTGGCGTGGTGGAGCCCCGGCCAGTCTCTGATTGACCGCGCCAAAATCGGTCTGGGCAGTACCGCGTGACCTCTGTATAGCGCAGGCCAGATTGGATGGGGATATTATGGCGCGCAAACGCAAAGGTCGGGACATTTCGGGATGGCTGGTTGTGGACAAACCCGCAGGGCCAACATCAACAGCCGTCGTAAACAAGGTCCGCTGGGCCCTTGACGCCAAGAAGGCCGGGCATGCCGGCACACTAGATCCCGAAGCCACGGGCGTGCTTGCCGTGGCGCTGGGTGAGGCAACCAAAACCGTGCCCTACATCACCGATGCGCTCAAGGCTTACGAGTTCACGGTCCGGTTGGGGGTGTCGACAAACACCGATGACGCCGAAGGCGAGGTGCTGAAAACCTCAGATCTGCGCCCGGACGACGCCGCAATAAAACAGGCGCTGTCAGGCTTCATCGGTGACATCGAACAGGTACCGCCACAGTTTTCGGCCGTGAAGATCGACGGCGAACGGGCCTACAAGCGCGCCCGCGACGGCGAGGAAATGACCCTGGCCGCGCGCCCGTTGTTCGTGGAAAGCCTGCTGTTGACCGATCGGCCCGATGCCGATCACATCACGCTTGAAATGGTCTGTGGCAAGGGTGGATACGTTCGGGCCATTGCCCGCGATCTGGGGCAGGTTCTGGGGTGTTATGGCCATGTCCGCGAACTGCGCCGCATCTGGTCAGGCCCATTTGATGCCGCGGACGGGCTGACAATGGATCAGATCGACGCGCTGGCGCGCAGTCCCGAGCTGGATCAGCATCTTCTGCCTCTGGAGCAGGGTCTGGTGGACCTGCCTGAAGTCACTGCCACCGCCGAAGGTGCGACACGCCTGCGCAATGGCAATCCGGGCATGGTGATTGCTTATGATGTGGATTACGGCGATGAATGCTGGGCCTCGTTTGACGGTCGGGCCGTTGCGGTCGGGCGCTTCAAGGCAGGCATGCTGCACCCTTCGCGGGTCTTCAATGTATCCGAAACCGGCCCGGCATCACCGGACGACGACAACGGATGACAGATCATTCAGGTTTTCGACAAACTGAACCGCAACAATCCCGTCAACAAGGATCGCAGACCCATACCCGTAGGTCGCAACCGCAAGCGACAATTCTCCTGCGCCGGTATACCCTTCGTGCAGCTGGATTACCAAAGCGTCCTCTGCCGGGTCGAAATCGGTGATCTGTGACGGCGTTGGTCCCCCTTTCAGTTCCGGGGTAATCACGAAGCTGTCCGCGCCCTCTCCGCCGGTCGCGACGGTATGTTCGCCAAAGGTGATGACATCCTCTCCGGCTCCGCCATCCAGTTGCGCATAAAAGGCGCTGGCCCGGCTGTCACGCAGGGCGGTGATCGTATCGTCGCCCGGTCCGCCATCGACGATAAACCCGGTTTCGCCGCCGGTGATGACGTCGTTGCCTGCGCCGCCCATGATTGTCTCAGAAGGATTGAGGAACGGGTTATCCGTGAACGGTTCCGCCTCTGATACATAGGTGTCGTCCCCCTCACCAAGATCGGTGACACCGCGAAAACTGTTGAATTCGACCTGGTCATCCCCTGCGCCGGTGGCGATTTCATACGCTGAATAGGTGTCCTCAACCGTGAACTGATCGTCCGCCCCGGTGCCTTCCAGACGCTGGGTAAAATTGATCTCATCGCCCATCAGGACAAAATTCTCGTCCTGTATCTCATCGTATATCAGCAGCGTGACATCTTCGACGGGTGGCGGGGCGTCCAGCCCCTCAAGAGTGACGATCCTGCTGTTTTCAGCGTCGCCCACCGCCCCTTCGGACACATAATGCAGTTCAACCCCCTGATCTGTCACCTGCCAGTCCATCGCATAAGGCGGGTTCTGGAACAGCAGTATTTCGTTGGCATTGACGCGCAGCGAATCCTCTCCGGGTACAAAGTCGGTGATGACCGCGTCCGAACCGGCGTAAAGGTCAAAAATGTCTCTGCCAGCGCCGCCGGTGCCTGTGTTCTGGTCATTGACAGCCAGCTGGTCGTCCCCGCCATACCCCAGCAACAGGTCGGCATCACCGGCGTCACCGGCAAGGGTATCCGCGCCCTCCGTGCCTTCAATGGTTTGATCGACCCCTGCCGTGATCACCGGCATTTCCGCGCTGTCCGACCCATTGCGCAGATCGTCAATCAGTGCCCCGACATCCAGGTCCGCTATCTCGCGCTCAAACTCTTCTTCCAGCTTTTCAATTTCTTCTTCCAGTTCCGCGCTGGCAAAGTCGGTCAATCCCGCCGCTGCCGCCAAAGCCATCGCAATTAGTGCAAACAACATGAACATGCCCCATCTGTTTTTGCGCCGATCTGGCCCTGCAAGAGCAGGCCCCAGGCACTCTGATCATCGGGCCGATAAAAGTTGAATAAGATTAATTCGAGGTTAACGGCAAAATATTTGGAACCTTTCAGTTCCAAATATTACAGACTGACACGCAAATCACGCCGCTGTCAGCATCTCGCGGGGATTGTTTCAGAAATTGTTTCAGAACCCGCGCAATCGTTCATGCCTGCGTGAGAACGGCTGACGTCGGCCCGGACAGGGCACATTTATACAGTATTGAACCCGCCGCCCCCAAAGGAGACAGACGATGAACCGCAGCATTTTTACCCTTTTGAGCGCAGGTGCGCTTGCCACCGTGGCCTTTGACGCATTTGGTCAGGGCCTCAGCCCGCTTCTGGGCTACGCCAAACTGGCGCCTGTCGGGCTGGCCACCTCGACCCTCAAGCAGGTGTTTGGCAGCAGCCCCGCTGGCGCTGCTTATCTGCTGCACATCGCCACCGGCGTGATATTCTATACCCTTGGTTATTTCCTGATTGCCCGCCCGATCCAGCGGGCCATTCTGCCTGCGTTGCACTGGGGCGTGACGGCCGTGGCCTATGGCACCGCGCTGTGGATCTTTGCCTTGTACGTCATGGCTCATCTGGTGGCTGGAATGCCTGCCTTCCTTGGCTTTACCGGGATCACCTGGGTCGCCCTTTGGGGGCACATCGTCTTTGCCGTTGTCGTGGCAGCGGTAATTGAAACCCAAGCGCTCGTCTTTGACCTCAAGACCCGCAGGATTGTCGCCCCGGCATGATCCTTTCTGACAGACATTGGGCCGCCCCGTCGTTGGGCGGCCTTTTCGGTTTGAAGCCGGCCCGACGATTTGGCACAACACCGACATGATAACCCGCACCCATACCAAAGGCGACGCGCCGTCAACGGCAGTCTATTCCGATTGCGAACGCTACCGCTACAGCCTGACACGGATCTGGGACAAGACAGCCAGGCGGGTGATGTTCGTGATGCTCAACCCCTCGACCGCAACCGAAGTCCAGAACGACCCGACCGTGGAACGTTGCGAGCGCCGCGCCCGGCATCTGGGGTACGGCGGCTTCCGGGTAACGAACATCTTTGCCTACCGCGCAACCGATCCACGCGACATGCGCGCCGTGGCCGATCCCGTCGGGCCGGGCAATGACATGGCGATCCGTGAGGGGGCGGCATGGGCGGATGACATCATCGCGGCATGGGGGGTGCACGGCGAACATCACATGCGGGGGCCTGCGGTTGGCGAAATGTTGCGCCAAGAACCAACACCGCTCTTCCATCTTGGGCTTTCCAAGGCGGGCCACCCGAAACACCCATTGTACCTGCCCTATGCGCAGGCCCCTGTCGGCTGGACCTGATCCCCGGATCGGCAGGGAATTGTTAACCACGTTCCCAACTCTGCTTTGACCTGTGGCCTGCGTGTTGCCATGCTGTGCAGGGTCTATTCACCCCGGATCGTACTGACAAAGAGGGCATCGGATGTTGTGGTTGGCAGGATTGATGGGCCTGATGGCGGTCAGTGCTGTTGCCTATGTCGACATCGGCGCCCAGGGTGACGAAACCGATGATCTGCCTGAAGAAAACACCGAAACCAATACCCGAGTAAATCTGCTTTTGGGTACGCAGGAGGCCGATACCCTGTCAGGAACCGACGCCGAGGACCGGATCGGCGGCGATAACGGCGACGATCTGATACATGGCGGCGCGGGCAACGACGATGCGCGTGGCGGTGCGGGAAACGACACCATCATCGGCGGCGCCGGGAATGACAGCATTGCCGGCGAAGACGGTGATGACGCGCTTTTGGGTGGTGATCTGGATGATGCGATTGCGGGACACAACGATGACGACGTGATCCACGGCAACGCCGGAAATGACGCGTTGAATGGGTCGGCGGGCAACGACCGCCTTTTTGGCGGGCCGGGTGATGATTCGATCCACGGCGGGCTTGACGATGACCTGTTGCAAGGCGGCGGCGGAAACGATGTGCTGTTTGGCGGCTGGGGCAATGACACGGTTGATGGTGTCACGGATGAGGCCGCCCCTTCACCGTCCAATCCCAACAAATTGCCCGATTTCCTGAATGGAGGCGGCGGCAATGACCTGATTATCGCAGGTGACGGCGACATCGTGACCGCCGGTGACGGCACCGATGACATCATGATCGGGGATTGGATGACCGAGGGCGCGCGCGCCGACATTACGGATTTCACACCCGAAGATGACACCTTGCTTTTTGTCTGGGACGACAGCGACGACATCGCCCCGCCGGATGTCGAAGTCCGTCCCGATCCCGATCAGCAAGGGGAATTGCAGGTCTGGATGGGCAATCAGCTTCTGGCCCAGGTGCGGTCACTGGACGGCCCCCTCACCGGCGCCGATATTTCTCTGATCCCGCAAAGCGCCGTTGCTGCGCTGGGTCTGGGCGGTGCCTGACACAATAACCCTTTGCCATCCTGCCAAAATCCTCCTATACGCCCCCATCGCCTGCTGATTCCGGTCCGCAGGCGTCCTCCATGGGCCTGTGCTGGACGACATCCCGGCCTGCGCCATATCTTTAACCCTTTTGAAAAGGAGACCCCGATGTCGATTACAGCAGAAGAAAAAGCCCGGCTGATCAAGGAATTCGGCACGTCCGAAGGTGACACCGGTTCGCCCGAAGTTCAGGTTGCCGTTCTCAGCTCTCGCATTGCGACGCTGACAGAGCACTTCAAGACCCACAAAAAAGACAACCACGGCCGCCGTGGTCTGCTCAAAATGGTTGCGACACGCCGCAAGCTTCTGGACTACACAAAAGGCAAGGATGAAGCCCGGTATCAGGACCTTATCAAACGCCTGGGCCTGCGCCGCTAAGGGATTTTCTGGAAACCTTGGTATTCGCTCGATCCGAATACACCAATTTTCCAATGCCATGCGATGAAATAGTTATAAAACGCCCGGCCATTGTGCCGGGCTTTTTTGCGCCTGCCGTCTGACCAAGTTAAAGCATGTTCCCTGACAAAACCACTCATTTGCCACGTGTTCCCTGCCCTATCCGGTCTCGTTCCTGATGGGGTGCAGAAGACGGCGGGGCGGAACCCACAACGCAGCCCCCCTTCGACGCTAGCACACGCTCAGGGATAGCGCGGCACCCGGCCCATCAGCTGATCCAGCTGCCAGCCAATCCACCCATGCGGGATGAAATGCCCGCCCGAATGCAGATCAAGCGTCACCTTTCCCCGGTCGCATTCCCAGACCCGACGGTCCAGCGTCAACCAGTCCACGGCCTTCCACAATCCGCCCCCGGTTTGATCCCCACAGCCATAGAGTCCACGCCACAGGGCAACGGGATAGGATTCATCACCCCCCGGCCCCATCGGAAACGGCATCACGGTATCGTCAAACCCATAAACCTGCCTGACTTCGCCGGGGGCCTGTGGGCATGTCTCATCCTGTGGAATCGTCCCCGAAATGGCCAGCAAAGCCGCCACCCCATCGCCATTCTGACAGACATAGCGCCAGGCCATCGCCGCGCCGTATGAATAGCCGGAGACATAAATTCGATCCCGATCAATCGGGTATAGCCTCGCCACGTCCTCAACCACTGCGGCGGCAAAACCGACATCGCGGCTCCCTTCATTCCAGAAATCCCAGGTGCGGCCCCGCCCATTTGGCGCAATCAGCAACACACCACGCCGCCGCGTATGGCCGGAAATCCGGCGATGATTGACAATCAGATCGCCCTGCCGCCCCCATCCGTGGAAATGCAGCAGCACCGGCAGGGCCGTCTTACCATCCCAGTCATCGGGCAGTTTGATATGATAGGATCGGTCGCCCAAGGCACAGGCTTCGGCCCCCTGACAGGCAAAAGCCGCACCGGCCCCCAGAAGAAAAACAAACGAAAGGGCAACAGCCAGTGCACGGATCAACATGGGCAAGACATGGCCCAGCCCCGTGAATTTGTCACGTCACAAAGACGCCAGCCAATTGCGCAGTTCGGTCATGCGTACCTCTGGCTGCATGTCGCTGTGGCGAATGCCCAACCGCGCCGCCGCCTCCGGGTCATGTTCGACACGGGCCAGATCAGCCGTTTCCTGCGGTGGCATCAACCCCAGCCGCCCCATGCTGGGCCCCAGATTTGCCGGGTCAATTTCCGGGTGATACTGCATGCCCCAGAATTTGACACCGTCCTTTTCATAGGCGAACGCCTGCACGCCGGAATGGGCATTTCCCGCCAACAAGACGGCACCTTCAGGCAGCTGAGTAACCTCATCGCGGTGCACACAAGGCACCGCATAACCCGCCTGCCGCCCCTGCAACAACGGGTGCGCGCGGCCCGCCTCGGTCAAGGTGATTTCCCTGGCCAACCCATCCTCCCGCCCGTTGGGAGAGGCCTCCGACCGCCCGCCAAGGACGCTCGCCGCCAGTTGCATGCCGTTGCACGATCCCAAGGTTGGCAACCCTTCGGCAAAGACCCGGCGCATGGCCTCCGCAAGCGGTTTGGCGCGCGCATCATCGGTGTTCCAATCCACCGACGATCCGGTGAACACCACCCCGTCAAACCCGTCCAACGGCGGCAGGTTTTCGCCCTGGTAGGGCGAAACGATGGTGATGCTGAGATCATCCCGACAGGCATTGAGCGCAGCGGCGTAGCCCTCCCCTATCGTCGCGTCCTGATGTTCCAAAAAGGGCGCGTTGGCTTCTTCGGTGTTTGAATCAACGATCAGGATGTTGGGCATGTCTTGGGCTTCCTGCAGGGATCAAGACCCACCTTACCAAGAATACGTCCACGTTCAACGATAAGGTGCACACGCCGTGTCACCGCGACAAACCACCATGCAAATTCGGCTGATCCAAGCTCGCAAACCCATAATGGCGCAACCAGCGCAGATCGCTGTCAAAGAACGCCCGCAAATCCGGTATCCCGTATTTCAGCATCGCAATCCGGTCGATCCCCATGCCAAAGGCAAAGCCCTGCCAGACATCCGGGTCAATGCCACCGGCCTGCAAGACCTTGGGATGCACCATGCCGGACCCCAGCACTTCCATCCATCCGTCCCCCTCGCCGATGCGCAATTGGCCATCGACCCATGAACACTGAATGTCGACCTCGGCAGATGGTTCCGTGAACGGGAAATGCGAGGCGCGAAAACGGGTCTTGATGCCGTCAATCTCGAAAAACGCGGCAAAGAACTCCTCCAGCACCCACTTGAGGTTCGCCATCGAAATATCCTTGTCGATGGCCAGCCCCTCAACCTGATGGAACATCGGCGTATGGGTCTGGTCATAATCGGCACGATACACGCCGCCCGGACAGATGATGCGCAGCGGTGCACCCTCTTTTTCCATCGTGCGGATTTGAACCGGCGAGGTATGCGTGCGCAACACATGCGGCGGGCGATCATCGCCCTCGGCGCGGTGCATGTAAAACGTGTCCATCTCGGCGCGTGCCGGGTGGTGACCGGGAATGTTCAACGCATCAAAGTTGTACCAATCCGTATCAATGCGCGGCCCTTCCGCAACCGAAAACCCCATCTCGGCAAAGATTGCCGTCAATTCTTCGGTGACCTGAGACACAGGATGGATCGATCCGACCCGCTGCGGGCGCACCGGCAATGTCACATCCAGCCATTCCGACCGCAGCCGTTCATCAAGCGCGGCATCGCCCAGCGCGGCTTTCTTGGCCGCCAACGCCGAATTGATCTCATCCTTGAGCGCATTCAGCGCAGGCCCGGCCACTTGCCGTTCCTCGGGCGTCATCTTGCCCAATTCACGCATTTTCAGCGCGACTTCACCCTTTTTGCCAACCGCCGCGAGGCGGATGTCCTCCAACGCAGATTCGTCCGCTGCATTGGCAATCTGGCTGAGGTATTTCTGCTTGAGATCGTCCATCTGATGCCGTCCTTGAAATGCTGTAGGACGTGCTAGCACAATGCTATGAAGATACAAGACAGTGCGACGATGCGTACAACCTGAAAGCCCCTAAAAAAGGCGTCAACAGATCGCTCAAAGGCAAGCCCATATCATACGGGGCGATCGCGAAAGCGGCACTGGCGGGCGGGCTCTATTTGAAAAATGCGCGTCAAGACAAAGAAGGCCGCCCCGTTTCCGAGGCGGCCGCAATCTCTACAAACCTGCGTAAAATTTACGCGGCCAGCGCGTCCTGTGCAGTCTTCACAATTGCACCAAACGCTTCGGGCTCGTTCACGGCCAGATCGGCCAGAACCTTACGGTCCACTTCGATACCGGCCATGTTCAGACCGTTGATAAAGCGCGAGTATGTCAGCGCCTCGTCGTGTGACCGCACAGCAGCGTTGATCCGCTGGATCCACAAGGCGCGGAAGTTGCGCTTGCGGTTCTTGCGGTCGCGTGTGGCGTATTGGTTGGCCTTGTCGACCGCCTGCGTGGCGACCTTGAAGACATTTTTGCGACGACCGTAATAGCCTTTGGCGGCTTTGACGATCTTGCGGTGACGGGCGTGGGCGACTGTTCCGCCTTTTGTACGTGACATCTGGGGCTCTCCTTATCAGCGGTCGTAGGGCATGAAGCCCTTGATGATCTTTGCATCGGGCGCAGACAATGCTGACGTGCCGCGTGCGTTGCGCAGGAACTTGTTGCTCCGCTTGATCATGCCATGCTGTTTGCCAGCCTGGGCACCGATGACCTTGCCGGTCGCCGAGATCTTGAAGCGCTTTTTGGCGCTCGATTTCGTCTTCATCTTAGGCATTTCCGTCTCCTGGTTTGGGTCGGTTAACGTGCACACTCGGCATGCCACTTGGGCCGGACGCACGGGGTTGAAGAGTGGCGTATAGGACGGGTTGCAGGGATTGGCAAGTGAGTCGTTCAAACCAAAATACCAATGCCTTGCACCATTGTGCCGGGCAGGCCATCCTCGCCCAGACCCCCATAGCGCCAAGGTGTTGAACAGACAATGATAATCGCCGGAAACCACCCCGATTTCGCACCGCTCGCTGACCATGAAACTCAGGTTTGGGAGGCATTGGTATCCGGAAATCGCCATGCCGACAGCAGGCTCCTGAGCGATGATTTTCTGGGCGTCTACCCGGATGGCTTTGCCGGAAAATCGGACCACACCGGACAGCTTGCCGACGGCCCCACGGTCGCGCGCTTTGCCCTCGATCAACTCCAGGCGCGGCTGTTGGGCGCGGACCACGCCGTCCTGAGCTACCGCGCGACCTTTACGCGCCGCGGTCGGACCAGCCCGGAGATCATGTTCGTCAGCTCAATCTGGCAACGCCACGATGCAGGCTGGATCAATGTGTTCAGTCAGGACACGCCCGGCGCCACCACCGTCGCGGGTCCAACACCCTGACAGGTCGGACATTTTCC
>CAXBKL010000055.1:0-23590 GCA_963976125.1 uncultured Sulfitobacter sp.
CGCGCCCAGTGCGGCGCGCCCAATTTTCCAGGAACACCGCCTTGGTACCCTCCATGTCTGATTTCAGCCCGCCCAGGAAAACGACACATGGGCCTGCCCCCACTGTCAGGTGATAGGCCAGCTTGCGCCCTTGTTTTGTTGAAAGAAATGCTGTTTCGCCCATGCCGTCCCCCTTGGTTTTCCAGATCATGCGCGGCCCCGGCGCGCGGTGCAATATGCAGTTTTTTATGTGACTCTATTGTCACGTGACTGTTTATTCACCTATATGTCACCCCATGGATGTCATTTTCAAGGCCCTTGCCGATCCGGCCCGCCGCACCCTGCTTGACGCTCTGCGCAGGCAAGACGGGCAGACGTTGCGGGAGTTGACGGAATTGCTCGATATGACCCGATTTGGTGTGATGAAGCATCTTAACGTGCTTGAGAACGCGGGGCTGGTCGTGACCCACAAGAAGGGACGGTTCAAGCATCACTATCTGAACGCCGTCCCCCTGCAACAGACCATAGATCGCTGGATTGAGCCGATGCGCGCAAAACCGGCGGCACGAGCGGTACTGAACCTCAAATCAACCCTCGAAAGGACGACGAATATGACAAAACCTGATTTCATGATGCAGACCTTTATCCGCTGTACGCAGGACGCGCTGTGGGATGCGCTGACCGATCCGGCCAGCATGGCGGCCTATCATTTCATGTGTGACCGCGTTGAAGGCACCGGCGACGTGGGGGCCGAGTTGAGTTGGGTTTTACCTAACGGCGACAGGATGCTGTCCCAGCGGCGCACGCTTGTGGACCCGAAAACCCGGATCGAAGCCAGTTTTGAGCCGCATTTCTTTGGTCCCGACGCGCCGGGATCGCGGATGGCGTTCGTGATTGAGCCGCAGGGCGATGTCTGCAAGCTGACGATTGAACATTATGACCTTCCCGAAGGCCAAGAAGGTGTCGCCGAAGGCTGGGCGCGGCTGGCGTCCTCGCTCAAGTCCTGGCTTGAAACCGGCACCGCTCTCAAGTCGGCAATGTAGCAATCGTTGAAGGATAAATGCGATGACCAATTTTCCAACCGAACTAAGCGTGTTGGCCAGTCTTGCGCTTTTGGCGGCCACCCTTTGGGTTCCCTATATCGTCGGTGTCACACGCCAGCCAAAGGTCAAGGGTGCGCCGGACAGTTTTCTGCGCCCCGGCGATCTCAATCATCTGCCCGCTTGGGTACATCGGGCACATCGGGCGCATCTGAACCTGCTCGAACAATTCCTGCCCTTCGCGATTCTCGTGATGCTGGTCGACCGGGTTGATGGGTTCAGCACCCTGACTTACTGGACCGCGATTGCGTTTTTCTGGATCAGAATTGCCCATGCTGCCGGGATGATAACCGGCATCGCGCGGATGCCGCTGCGGCCCATCCTGTTCAACCTCGGCTGGCTGTGCTGCATGCTGATGGGCTACGCGATATTTGCGGCCCGGATGGCTTAACCGCTGACGTAAGTCGATGTCTTGGGGCGATAAAACACCTTCTGACCATGCAACCGCCCCAACAGCTCTTCGCCGGTGCGCTGATCTTCTTCGATGACCCGGACCGCCTCCATGGTGGCCGGGTTTTCATCGCTGAGCGCCCGGCGCATCCGGCACAATTCACGCCCCCGCGCCCGCAGGGCCTCTTCGATCAGATCCACATCTTCGATGGTCAGCTGAAACGTGCGGTTATAGCTCGGCATGATGGTATTCCTTAATCGACTGGGGCCACCGCAAGACGCGGCAGCTCATGTCGTAAATATACCCTGAATTGTCGCAGTCAACGTATATCTTGGTATACATGACCCGGATGGGGCATCATCTGGGGCCACGGCGCAAATGCGCCATAAGACCTGGCACAGGTGACGCGGCCTGAAATCGCAAGGTTCGATACGTGAAGTGATCAGCCGCGCACTGGACAGTCCGAGAGGTGCCTTAACGACGGAATGGCACCCCGCCTGCTCCGGCACCACGTTGATCGACCGGGGCGGCCCAGGTGTCTGGATCAAGGATCAGTGCCGCGATGGCCTCTGCCGCCGCTTCAAACAGCCGCTCGCCCTTGTCCACGCTGGCCCGCCCCGGCATGCCCGTCGCGCCGTGTGGAGTGGTCTGGGTGTAAGGCCGCCAGCGATACGACCCCTTGCCCGCCGCCAGAAACCCTGCACCTGCCCCGTCTGGGTTGTTCAGCGCGGCCAGATCGGAGGTGTCCACCAGATCCCCCTCGCAGGCCATCATCATCGAGGTTTCCGCCTCGCAGGCGTGGGACAGGGTGTCCTGATCTTCCAGGATCTTGCCAATCTCCTCTGCCGCCTCTCCCGGATAGGTGGTGGCAACCAGCGTCGCAGCCAGGCCCGGCGCGTGTTCCTCGCAGAACTGCTGCATCGCGGTCATGTTGCCGCCGTGGGAGTTGGAAATGACGATGTCATGAAACCCGTGCCGGATGATCGAGGACATCAGATCGCGCAGCACCGCGTGAAAAGTTGCGTGGCTGACCGTCAAGGTACCGCCAAAGGGCATGTGGTGTTCGGACAGCCCCGCCCAGACCACCGGCGTCACCACCACGGGACGCGTGGCGGATGCCTTGCGCGCGGCGCGCACTGCAACCTCATGTCCCAGACGGGTGTCGGTCATTGTCGGCAAATGCGGCCCATGTTGTTCAATCGAGGCAACAGGCAGGATCACCACCGCATTCTGATCCGCCAGGGTGCGCAATTCCTGCGCTTTCATCCGTTGCCATTCCACTTCGATCATTGCGCAGTTCCTTTCATGACCGTAAACCACCCGGTGCCAGACCGGACTTGCCTGTCAGAGTAGACCTGCTAAGCCCGTACCATGCAATCACCTTCCCCCGATCCGCTGCTGGTGCCATTGTTGTCGCTTGGCAATTTCATCATTGGCATGGGGGCTTTTGTCATCATCGGTCTGCTGGAACCGCTTGGCGCGGACATGGGGCGCAGTGCGGCAGGCGCCGGGCTGTTGCTGACTGTCTATTCAATGGCCTACGCGGTGTTGTCGCCATTGCTGGTTGCCGTGACCGGGCAGATTGGACGCCGGCGGGTGCTCGCGGCGGCGCTGGCGGTCTTTGCGCTTGCGGCGGCGCTCTCGGCTCTGGCCACCAATTTTACCGTCCTCAATATTGGCCGCATTCTTGCCGCTGCGGGGGCGGGTATCTTTACGCCGGTCGCCGCTGCGGTCGCGGCGGCCCTCTATCCGGAAGCGCAGCGCGCGCGGGTGCTGGCGGCTGTGTTTTTCGGGCTGACATTGTCGCAGGTTCTTGGCGTGCCGGTGGGCAGCTGGATCGCTTACAGTTTTGGCTGGCGTTGGGCCTTTTGGCTTGTTCTGGCCCTGACACTGCCCTGCATCTGGTTGACCTGGACGCGGGTTCCTGCGGGGCTCAGGTTCCAGCCCGTGTCGATGAAAGACCTCGGTGAGATCATCGTACAAGGGCGTTTGATGCTGGCCATTCTGTTCACGGCCAGCTTTCTGGGATCCATTTATGTTCTGTATACCTATATCGCGCCGCTGCTCAGCCAGACGATGGGCTATGGCCGCGATGGCATCACGGTGATGTTGCTGGTGTTCGGCATGGGGGCGGTGGTCGGCAATATCATCGGCGGGGTGCTGGCCGACCGATTGGGATGGCGCAGGACGCTGATAATTCTGTGCCTGAGCCAGATGTTGCTGATGCCGGTTTTCTCGGTCTTGCCATTCAATCCTGTTTTGCTTGCTGTTTTCTGTGTGCTTTGGGCGGCCTTTGGCTGGGCCTTCATGTCCGGCCAGCAAATGCGGCTGATCGGTCTTGCAGGGCCGCAGGCCCCGGTTGTCCTGGCGCTGAACGCGGCGGCCATCTATATCGGTGCTGCAATCGGATCGGCCATTGGCGGGCTGGTGATCGCAGGTTTTGGCATCATCGCGATCGGGGCCGCAGGCGGGCTGGCTGCGGCCTTTGCGCTCTTCCATCTGCTGCTTTCAATACGGCTGAGTCCCGCCGCCTCTTGACCTGACCGGATCACAGGGTCAAAAGGCGCGCATATATAACCCGCAACCGGGCGTCTCGTGGGCGCCAAACTGACGAGGAGGCCCCCATGGCCCAGATCGCTCTTACCCTTCCCGATGGCAATGCACGACACTACGACGCAGGTATCACTGCGGGCGAGGTTGCCGCGGACATCTCCAAATCCCTTGGCAAGAAGGCCATCAGCGCCACAGTGAACGGCGCACATTATGACCTTGCATGGCCCATCGACACGGACGCCAATATCGCCATCCACACCATGGCGGATGAAGAGCAGGCAAACGAATTGGTGCGCCATGACCTTGCCCATATCATGGCACGTGCGGTGCAGGAAATCTGGCCTGATACTCAGGTCACCATTGGTCCGGTCATCAAGGACGGCTGGTATTACGACTTTGACCGCAAGGAACCTTTCACCCCCGAAGACCTTGGCGTCATCGAAAAGAAGATGAAAGAGATCATCAACAAGCGTGACCCCGTCCGCACAGAGGTCTGGGACCGCGCCCGCGCGATCAAGCATTATCAGGACAATAACGAACCCTATAAGGTTGAACTGATTGACGCCATTCCCGGTAATGAGCCGCTGCGGATGTATTGGCATGGCGACTGGCAAGACCTGTGCCGGGGGCCACACCTGCAACACACCGGCCAGGTGCCGGGGGACGCGTTCAAGCTGATGTCCATCGCCGGGGCCTATTGGCGTGGGGACAGCGACCGCGCGATGCTGCAACGCATCTACGGAGTCGCTTTTACCGGCAAGGAAAAACTGCGGGCGTATCTGAATATGCTGGAAGAAGCCGCCAAGCGCGATCACCGCAAGCTGGGCCGCGAGATGGACCTGTTCCATATGCAGGAAGAGGCCCCCGGTCAGGTGTTCTGGCACGCGAACGGCTGGATGATTTACACCCAGTTGCAGGACTACATGCGCCGCAAGCAACGCGACGGCGGCTATGTAGAGGTGAACACACCGCAGGTGGTGGACCGCAAACTCTGGGAGGCCTCCGGGCACTGGGAAAAGTACCAGGAGCATATGTTCATCGTCGAAGTGGACGAGGAACATGCACGCGAGAAATCCGTGAACGCGCTCAAGCCAATGAACTGTCCCTGCCACGTGCAGATTTTCAATCAGGGCCTCAAATCCTACCGCGACCTGCCCCTGCGCATGGCCGAATTCGGATCCTGCAACCGGTATGAACCCTCCGGTGCACTGCATGGCATCATGCGGGTGCGGGGGTTTACGCAGGACGATGGCCACATTTTCTGCCGCGAGGACCAGATCGAAAGCGAAACCGCCGTCTACATCGAATTCCTGCGCAGCATCTACAAGGATCTGGGATTTGAGAATTTCAAAGTGAAATTTTCGGATCGGCCAGAGACGCGTTCCGGTTCCGATGAAGTGTGGGACAAGGCCGAAACGGCGCTTTTGTCTGCCACCCGCAAGGCAGGTATCGAGCCGGAGCTGAACCCCGGCGAAGGTGCGTTTTATGGCCCGAAGCTGGAGTTTGTGCTAACCGACGCCATTGGACGCGACTGGCAGTGTGGCACCCATCAGGTTGATTTTGTCCTGCCCGAGCGGCTTGACGCGACCTATATCGGGGCGGATGGCGGCAAACATCGCCCCGTCATGTTGCACCGCGCGACATTGGGATCGTTTGAGCGGTTCATCGGCATCCTGATCGAGGAACACGCAGGCAAACTGCCGTTCTGGCTGGCCCCGCGTCAGGTTGTTGTGGCCTCAATCACCTCAGAGGCCGACGACTATGTGATGGAAGTGGTCGACACCCTGAAAGCCGCAGGCGTGCGTGCCGAAGCTGACATGCGCAACGAAAAGATCAACTACAAGGTCCGCGAGCATTCGGTTGGCAAGGTGCCGGTGATTCTGGCCGTGGGGGCGCGGGAAGTGGAAGAAAAAACCGTGTCTGTTCGGCGTCTGGGCCAGAAACAAACCTCAGTGGAGCCACTGGCCGAGATGGCTGTAACATTGGGCGCGGAAGCCACGCCGCCTGATCTGCGCTGATCGCCCGTTGTAACAATTCCCCTGCGGAGCGGCCCGATCCGCCCGCATCGCAGGGCGGAACTGTAACAATATGAGAAGAAATCGCAGGTTTTCCGACCAGATTTCACCGGATTGTCACGCAATTCCTGACAGGATCGTGAGACACCGGGTCGTGAATGGTGTTATGGTGTCAGCAGTGGTTTAGTATCCACATCACCCCCTTAGCTCAGAACACAAAGAGGAAAAGCTGATGTCGAACGTAATGAAATCTGTCGCAATCGCCGGTGCGGTTGCGGCCGCAATGACCGCCCATGCCACAACCCCGGCCGAAGCGGCAGCCAAGGAAAAATGCTATGGCGTGTCCCTTGCCGGTGCAAATGACTGTGCCGCCGGGCCCGGTACAACATGCGCGGGCACCTCGACCGTCGATTATCAGGGCAATGCCTGGACGCTTGTCGCGACGGGAACCTGTGCGGAAATCGAACTGCCCGAGATGGCCAACGGCAAGGCCCGGACCGGATCACTCGAAGCACTGGACCGCGACCTGCCAGCATAAGAAATTGATTTCGGGTGGCAACGGCCACCCGAAACACCCCCTATCCCGGAGCACATCATGCTCGACAATCCCCCGCGTTTTGGTGCCCTGCCCAATGCCCCCGGCGTTGGTTACAAGCCCCAGCATTTCCTCGATCTTCAGCAAAATCCCGGCGCTGTCACATGGATTGAGGTCCATGCGGAAAACTATATGGGCAACGGCGGTCGCCCGCTTGCGCAGTTACAGGCACTCTCAGAAACCTTTGCGATCTCCGTTCACGGCGTCGGCCTGTCCATCGGCGGCGAAGGGCCGTTGGACCGGGATCATCTGACCCGGCTCAAGAGCCTGTGCGACCGGATCAACCCGGCACGTTTCTCCGAACATCTGGCCTGGTCGACCCACGGCGCGGAATTCCTGAATGACCTGTTGCCGCTGCCTTATACCAAGGCCACCTTGGAGCGCATCGCCGCGCATATCAATCAGGTTCAGGATACTCTCGGGCGTCAGATGTTGCTGGAAAATCCGTCCAGTTACCTTGCCTTTACCGAATCCACCTTCTCTGAAACTGACTTTTTATCTGAGGTTACCCACCGAACTTGCTGCGGCCTCTTGCTGGATGTGAACAATGTGTTCGTTTCGGCCGTAAATCTTGATCTGGACCCACACTGTTACATTGACGCCTTTCCAACGGACCGGGTTGGCGAAATTCATGTGGGGGGACATGACGAAGATACCGATGACCACGGTGCCGTCCTGCTCATCGACAGCCATGCCAAGCCGGTGGTCGATCCGGTCTGGGGCTTGTTGGATTATGCGCTTGAACAGACGGGTCCAAAACCGATTCTGGTAGAATGGGACAATGACGTGCCCGATTGGTCCGTGTTGCGCAGCGAGGCGGCGCGGGCGGCCCATGCGCTTGCGCCATGATGGACCAGGCGGTCTTTCGCGCGGGCCTGCTGGATCCACGGATTGCCACACCCGATGGCCTTGTGGATGGGCAAGGCCGGCCAGCGCAGGGGCGCTATTCGGTCTATCGAAATAATGTAACCCACTCCCTTGTGGAAGCCTTGAAGACGGCCTTTCCCCTTGTTCGCGGCCTGATCGGTGCGCAGAACTTCGACAGCCTTGCGCCGCACTATGTCCGCGCGCACCCTCCGTCATCCCCATTGTTGATGTTCTATGGTGATGATTTTCCAACGTTTTTGACTTCTATCGACGACCTGTCGCATATTGGATACCTGCCCGACGCCGCCCGGCTCGATTTGGGCATGCGGCACAGCTATCATGCTGCCGATGTACCGGTTTTTGATCCCGGCATATTGCAGGATCTGTCACCCGATGCGCTGATGGACAGCATTCTGACCCTGACACCGGCCTGTCGGATCATACGATCTCCCTGGCCCTTGTTCGACATCTGGCGTTTCAACACCGTCACCGATGCACCCAAGCCGCGAGCCATCGCCCAAGATGTACTCATTACCCGCCCCGAATTTGATCCCATGCCCCATCTGCTGCCGCCGGGCGGGGCAGTGTGGCTTGACCATTTGGCCGGCCAGCACCCCTTTGGTGCAGCCGTTGAAGCGGCCTCCCTGGCGCAGCCCGACTTTGACCTATCGGACTGTCTGACCTTGCTTTTGCACACAGGTGCCATCGCAGAAGTATCTCATAAGGAACTGACATGACTGCATTATTGTCCCTCTATTCCGCGTTGACCGCCCGCCTTGAAAAAGCAGATTGGCTGATCCCGACGCTGGCCCGCCTGCTCTTTGCCGCCATCTTGTTGGTCTATCTGCTGAACTCCGGCCTGACCAAACTTGGCCCCGGCATCTCTGGTCTGTGGACCCCATCAACAGGCGCATATGCGCAGATCTGGCCGCGCGCACTGGAAGCTGCCGGATATGACAGCGACGCGATGAGCTGGTTCCACTATGCGGTCGTCATCGCCGGCACATGGGGAGAATTCATTTTGCCAACCCTGATTGCAATTGGCCTGTTCACCCGCCTCGCCGCCCTTGGCATGATCGGCTTTGTCGTGGTCCTGTCGCTGACGGATGTCTATGGTCACGGGCTGACTGCTGAAATCGGAGCCTGGTTCGACCGCTTCCCGGACGCCATCATCCTGCTTGTGGTCATGGTTATCAAAGGCGCCGGTCCCTTGTCCTTTGATCGCGCCCTGAAATCGCGCCAGTAAAAGCGCCGAGGTCGGGCGGGGCTGCCCCCCAAACTCTCAACCGGAGACAAGGGATTCTCTGTCAGGGTTGGGCACCCTGACCTAAAGCATTGAATTAATTTCATCCTGTACACCCTTGTTCCAAGACAGAAAAAGCGCTTCTCCCGTGTCAATTAGCGGTCGTTTCATCACGGCCGGGTGATCCACCAGAAGATCCTTAGGTTCCCGTTCTCGTTCCACTGCATCCAACCCCCGCCACGTTGTTGACCGGGTGTTAAGCAGCGCCGCTCCGAATTGTTCAAGGGCACGATCAAGCACCTCAGGCGGCACACCCTGAACCCGGACATCCACCAATTCCGCATGTGGAAATGCCTTCATCGCCTTGCGGCAATTGTCGCAATTTTTCAGGCCATATATTCGCATCAGATCTCCCTTGAGTATCAGGCCCACCGAGCCGCTTCACACAGACGTGAGGGAAAATTCTTGATTTTTCAACGGCACGGACGATCTTATGAGGTGCGTCGTGTGCTTTGGATCACAAAAGCCACCCGCCCTGCACGTGCAGGCAAGTGAAAGAAGAAGGAGGTGCACACAGATGCCTACCGGAACCGTAAAATGGTTTAACACCACCAAAGGATATGGGTTTATTGCACCCGAAGAGGGCGGAAATGATGTTTTTGTCCATATATCAGCCGTCGAGCAATCGGGCCTGACCGGATTGGCCGATGACCAGAAGGTCAGCTATGAACTGGCCGAAGGACGCGATGGCCGGCAGATGGCGTCCAATTTGTCATTGCTTTAGCGTCCCAACCGGGTGGGCGGCGCATCACGCGAAGCGATGCGCCGAGACCCTCACGAACAGCCCTTTTCGCCCGCCGGGCAATGGGCACGTGCGGACCGCTGCTTCTGTACCCGGTAATATCTTTTAGCCGGCTGAGCTTTCATGCTTTGATAGCTCACATTTTGATTGGGAACACCGCAGCATATGACCCCGGAGATCGTGATCGGTTGCAATCCGGCTGGGCAATAATTGGCGCTGGCGTTGTATGAATAGATCTTGGCTTCGGCCGCGACCTGCATCGGCATCAAGGTGGCCAACATCATACCGACGCCTGTCAAAGCTGCTGTTGTGAGACGCATGTTTCCCTCGTTCTCTTTGTTTTCACCGCATTTTATAGGACCAACCTTGGCCTTCCGATGGGGTCAAGTCCAGTAATTTCTTGGGATCGACGTTCAGCAAACCCGCGCAGGCAGGCTTTTGTACCCGTGAAACCGGATGCGGCCCCCACTGGCCCGCCCTGGTTTCAACCGGTAGTCCGGGTAGCGTTTCAGGAACCGCCCGATCGCGATGCGGCCCTCCATACGGGCCAGGGTCAAGCCGATACAGACATGGGGCCCGCCTGCAAAGGCAAGGTGCCGGTTGGGTTTGCGTTTGATGTCAAATTGGGTCGGGTTGTCAAAGACCGCCGAATCCCGGTTGGCGGCCCCGATGCACAGATGCAAGTTTGCCCCCGCCGGAATGTCATATCCGCCGATCACCACCCCGCGGGTCGTCTCGCGATTGCCGAACTGGTTGGGTGACCGCAGGCGCAGGATTTCTTCGACGGCCCCGTCGATCAAGGATAAGTCATTCAAAAGGAACCGTTTTTGGTCGGGAAGGTCATGCAACAAAGCCAAGCCGCTTCCGATCAGGTTGGTCGTGGTTTCATGGCCCGCGTTCAGGATGAAGATGCAGTTCTGGATCAACTCAATTTCAGACAGGCGACCCGACGCGTCGCCCTCGATCAGCCGGGTCAGAACATCCGTTTCGGCATCGCCCGGCGCGGCCCGTCGACGGGCGATAAGGTCTTGTAAATACGCCTTGAATTCGGAAACGGCGGCGTGCCCGCGCTGCACTTGCGCCTCTGTCAGGGTCGGCTCCAGGGCGCCCAGAATGGCAAGTGACCAATCGCGCAGGGGGCCGCGTTCCTGGCGTGGGATGTTGAGCAGATTTCCGATGATCTGAATGGGGATGGCGGAAGAAAAATCTTCAATAAGATCAGCATCTTGCGGCATTCCATCCAGAAGACTGTCCACAGTGGCGATCAAGCCCGGCTCCATCCGTGCCAACGCCGCAGGGGTAAGCGCGCCGGTCATGATCCGTCGCACGCGGGTGTGCAGCGGCGGGTCATTGAAAACGAGACTTGTCGTATGGTGTTCATATAGCGGGGTACCGATGCCAAATTTCGGCGCAAACGCCTGTTTTTTATCGGAAATATAGGTTCCGGTATCGCGGTAAATGGCGTTCAGATCAGCATGGCGGCAAATCAGGAACGACCCGTCAGGCTGTGGCGTGACGGGGCTGTTGCGGAGCAGGTCATCGTAGTGCGGAAAGGGATTTTTGATGAATCCGGCGGGGGGATTTGCAAGGTCAAACATGGGGTGAGTTTGAAGGTTTCGGGCGGAGCGTCAAGGCAATGGTTAACGCCGTGGCGCGCCAAAAACCGGATGTCACACCACGTACACTCTTTATGCACCAAACAGGCATACACAGGATTTGCGGGGTATTCCGCCTGAATTCGTTAACGGGCGCCGTGCTGCGGGGCGCGGATCTATACCCGAAAGTTGGTGACGGCGTGATCAGGCGGCGTTTTGAAGTTGCTTGACCTACTCGCGCAACGTCTGCGGAATTCATCCTATCTTGGGGGACAATGGCCGCGATCGCCGCCGACTGTGTTTCATACGAACCTCGGTGCTCGAACTCCATCCGAACCGCGCGCACGAACCTTTGGAGAATAGCGGTTTGCCATTTTGATTTTTTGTCAAAACCATCATCCTTACTCAAGTTGATGGTCTCCGACAAACTCGGGGCAATTCTCACCTGCCCCTGCTTCAGAATGCATTGGGGGCGGGGCGTGATCTTGTGCCGTTTGGTGCCATCGCCCTCGAACCACAGCACTGACCCAACGCGCCCCACCACCCCGGTTTTCCCAGTCTGCTGCTGAACCCGAGCGATACCTATCGGCAAGTTTCAGGCTACCAGATCTCCCTGCCTTGAACAGACCGCCGAATGGCCTTATTTGCGCCCCGCCAGCGGCAGGTTCAGGGCGCATCCTTCCCTTACGTCACTGACCCGTGAAGGAAAACGAGCACAAAGGAACACCCAATGGCCCGCCTCGACAAAGAACCGCAGACACCAAAGCCGAGACCTGCTCAGCAAACCACAACAACGGATGCAAAAGGCGCCCCCGCCCCGCGTCCGGCGCCGGTGATCACGGATTACGCCAGCCTCTGAAGATGACAGCCCCGGATGAAAATGCCATCATGCGGCATGGGTACGGCCATTTCCTCGATCCGAAACCCCGGACCCGCTTTTGAACAAAGCTGCACCGCGGCCAATATCCTGACTGCGGAACACCTGCGCACCCCTGGCGCTGACGCCGCCTAGGCCAGACTTCTGCGGTCCGGCACAAATCCCCATTTCATCAGATGTTAGGTGCTTGTCATGGGCCTGCAAGGCCGCCCATGGACAGGCTGCGCGGACGCTGAGAAATCCGCCCTTCGTTTCAGGTTCGACGCCAGTCGGGCCGACCGCGCGGACCCCGGCAGATCGGCGTTTGAACACCTGATGAATGTGATTGGCCTGCGCGGGCCCCGACCCCACAGAAGCCCAAAAAAAAGGGACCGCTGTTCAGCGGTCCCTTTCGTGCATTTCGTGTCAGTCGGAAAAGGCGGTTAACCCACCAGTTCCAGACCGGAAAAGAAATAGGCAATCTCGATCGCCGCGGTTTCCGGCGCGTCCGAGCCGTGCACAGAGTTTTCGCCGACGCTTTCGGCAAATTCCGCGCGGATTGTGCCGGGGGCCGCATCCGCCGGATTGGTCGCTCCCATGACTTCACGGTTCTTGGCAATGGCATCGTCGCCTTCCAGAACCTGTGCGACGATGGGCGCGGAGGCCATGAATTCGCACAATTCGTCATAGAAGGGACGTTCGGCGTGCACCTTGTAGAATTCGCCTGCCTGCGCTTTGGTCAGGTGGATGCGCTTGGACGCGACGATACGCAGACCGGCGTCTTCGAATTTCATTGCAATCGCGCCTGTCAGGTTGCGGCGGGTTGCATCAGGTTTGATGATCGAGAATGTACGCTCAAGGGCCATGTGGCTTGCTCCTGTGGGGTGTTGAATTTGGCGCTCCCTAACACGGGGTCCAAGCGCAGAAAAGGACTTTGTTCCGGTCATATCTGAGTTATTTACTAAGATATGTTGTATATCTTAGTGTTTTGGTCAGAATAGACAGGTGACTCACCGCTTCTGAAATCAAAAGGATACCCGCATGCGTCTTTTCCTCCACCTTGCTCTCGCCGGGCTGACCGCCACACCCACATTGGCCGCCCCGCCGGAGGCCCTGCCGCTCACCTATGAGACCTTTGACACCGCAATCCCCCATGCCGATCTTGCAGAATGCCCCGCCGCGCTCGCGCAGGAGGATGTGTTTTGCAGGGCCACATTGGCGGATGACATGCTGCATGTCTTTGCGTTCTCGCTCGACGATAACAGCCCGCTGGTGGGGTTTCGCAGCTTTGAGCTCGACAGCCTTCCGCAACTGTTGAACTGAGCGTCAGGGCGCGTTTGCCGCTTGGACGTTGACATGGGTGCGGCACTGGTTCAGAGCCGCACCCATGTTACGTATTTCAGAAATCAACTACTCCGTCGAAGGCCGCCCCCTTTTTGAGGAAGCCTCTGCCGTCATCCCCGATGGCCACAAGGTTGGTCTGGTCGGGCGCAATGGCGCCGGCAAGACCACATTGTTCCGCATCATCCGGGGGGAACTGGGGCTGGACGCAGGGGCAATTTCCCTGCCCAGCCGGGCCAAGATCGGGGGCGTCGCACAGGAAGTCCCGTCATCGGAGACATCGCTTCTCGATACCGTTCTGGAGGCCGACACAGAGCGGGCCGCGTTGATGCAGGAGGCCGAAACCGCGTCCGATCCAGGCCGGATTGCCGACATCCAGTCGCGCCTCGCCGACATTGATGCCTGGTCCGCCGAAGGACGTGCCGCCGCAATCCTGAAGGGTCTGGGATTTGACGACGCCGAAACCCTCATGCCCTGCTCTGCCTTTTCGGGCGGCTGGCGCATGCGCGTCGCCCTTGCCGGTGTCCTCTTTGCCCAACCTGACCTGCTGCTTCTGGACGAACCGACCAACTACCTTGATCTCGAAGGGGCGCTGTGGCTGGAAAGCTACCTGGCCAAATATCCCCATACCGTGATTATCATCAGCCACGACCGCGGGCTGTTGAACCGCGCCGTGAACGGCATCCTGCACCTGGAAGAGCGCAAGCTGACGTTTTATCAGGGCCCCTACGACCAATTCGCCCGTCAACGCGCCGAACAACGCGCGGTTCAGGCCGCTATGGCCAAGAAACAACAGGCCCGCCGCGATCACATGCAAGCCTTTGTGGACCGGTTCAAGGCCAAGGCGTCCAAGGCAAAACAGGCGCAATCGCGCCTGAAGATGATCGAAAAGATGGATATGATTGCGTCGCCCGAACAGGCGGCCAAACGGGTGTTCACCTTCCCCGAACCTGAAGAGCTGTCGCCCCCCATCATCCATATCGAAGGCGGATCGGTAGGCTATGCCGACGACACGCCAGTGCTCAGCCGCCTGAACCTGCGCATCGACCAGGACGACCGTATCGCGCTGCTGGGCAAGAACGGCCAGGGCAAATCAACCCTGTCCAAGCTGCTGTCTGACCGATTGGTCCTGATGGGCGGCAAGGCGATCAAGGCCAACAAACTGCGGATCGGGTTTTTTGCCCAGCATCAGGTCGAAGAACTGAACGTCAACGAAACACCGCTTCAACACATGATCTCGGCCCGCCCCGGTGTGCTGCACTCAAAGCTGCGCGCTCAGATGGCAGGCTTTGGCCTTGGTCCCGATCAGGCCGAAACCGAAGTGGGCCGCCTGTCGGGCGGGCAAAAGGCCCGGCTGTCGCTGCTGCTGGCCACGCTGGACGCACCGCATCTTCTGATCCTCGATGAGCCGACCAACCACCTCGACATCGAAAGCCGCGAGGCGCTGGTTGAAGCGCTGACACATTATTCAGGCGCGGTGATCCTTGTCAGCCACGACATGCACCTGCTGTCAATGGTGGCCGACCGGCTCTGGCTGGTCTCCAATGGCACCGTTGTCCCCTATGAGGATGATCTGGAATCCTACCGCAAGATGCTGCTGACACCAAGCAAACCTGTCAGCAAGAACAGCAAGCCCAAAGAAGCGCCAAAACCCAAACGCGCCAGCCGGGACGAGGTTCTGGCCCTGCGCAGCGAAGTTCGAAAGGCCGAAGCGCGGGTCAGCAAGATCAACGAGATGCGCGACAAACTGGCCAGAAAACTTGCCGACCCCGCCCTTTATGAGGACACCAAAAACGGCGAGCTTGAGGTCTGGAACAAGAAATACGCCGAAGTGATGGGCGCGCTGGACCGCGCCGAAGCGCTTTGGCTCGCGGCAGAAGAAAAGCTCGAAAAAGCATCCTCCTGAACTTCATCTTTCCCATAAACTCCGGGGGTTTGGGGGCAGAGCCCCCATAACATTACATGACACTCGACACCGCCTATATGATCACTGCTCTTGTCACCATGTTCGTGGTGATCGACCCTATCGGCATCGCGCCGCTGTTTCTGGCCCTGACCCAGGGCATGACCCCCGCCCAGCGCCGCCGCATAGCCCTGCATGCAACCCTGGTTGCGGGGCTGGTCCTGGTGCTCTTTGCCTTTTTTGGCGAGGCGGTGCTGGGGTTCATCGGCATCTCCATGCCCGCCTTCCGCATCGCAGGCGGCATTCTTTTGTTCCTGACTGCTCTCGACATGCTGTTTGAACGGCGCACCAAACGCCGCGAGGACCGCACCGAAGGCGAAGACATCGACGACCCGTCGGTCTTTCCCCTGGCAATCCCGCTGATTGCCGGACCGGGATCCATCGCCTCCGTCATCCTGCTGATCGGTGAAAGACCAGGCAGCGAGGGCCTGATCATGGTGCTTGGCGTTACCACTCTGACCCTGCTGGTTCTCGCCCTGACCCTGATGGCAAGCAGCTATCTCGACCGGATCATCGGCAAAAAGGGCATCGACGTGATTACCCGCATTCTGGGCATGCTGCTGGCCGCCCTGTCCGTGCAATTTGTGCTGGACGGTCTCGCCGCCTTCGGTTTTGGCCCCGGTCCCGGCTGACACCGGGCACTTGCGCCCCTATATGGTGGCAAGAGGCGAAAGGAGCGGCAAATGGCGCACATCGAAACCGGACAGTTGGTCTATCTGATCGTACTGCTGCTGATGGTGGTGGGATGGTTCTTCATGCAGTCGCGTGAAGGGTTGAACCGCACCCTGCAATACGCGGCCGTCTGGGCGATGATTTTTGTCGGCGGCGCCGCCGCTGTGGGCTTGTGGCAGGACATCAGCCGCGATGCCGGCAGGTCCCAAATCAGCCAGACACGCACGGGCCAGATCATCGTGCCCCGCGCCCGCGACGGGCATTATTACCTGACCGTCGGGATCAACGACACCCCGGTGCGTTTCGTGGTGGATACCGGTGCCTCCGAAATGGTGCTGACCCAATCAGACGCCCTGCGCGCGGGTCTGGATCCCGATACGCTCAACTATCTTGGCCGCGCCAACACCGCCAACGGTGAGGTCCGCACCGCCTTTGTCCGGCTGGATGCCGTCACACTGGGCAACACGACCGACCGCAATGTGGGGGCCGTCGTGAACCAGGTCGATATGAAGCAATCGCTGTTGGGCATGGGCTATCTTGAACGGTGGGGCCGGATCGAGATTGCCGATGGCGAATTGATCCTGACCCGCTGACCCGGTATCCACCCTGCCCCGGACCTGATCCGGGGCCTCTTCCTCCATGTGACGACCCCGCCCCGGACCTGATCCGGGGCCTCTTCCTTCACGTCCTCCAGCCCATCAGGTTTCCGCCTTTTTCTCCCAACGCCCCGATTCCTCGGACCAATACTGCGCCGACGCTCCGGCCTCCTTGAGCGCCTTCCATTGCCGGCGCGCCTGATCCAGCGCCGCGTCGTCATTGCCGTCAAACAACACACAGACCCGGTCAAGCCGCGCCACGTCTTCCGCGCTCACCTCCGCCCCGTGCACCGACATCACACAATGCGCGCCATTGGGTGCATCCCCGGTCACCGTCAACAGCACCGGTTGGCACGCATCATGTTCCCCTCCGGCAAGGCCATGCGGCAGAAATTCGCTCTCGTGCCCGAGCCAAAGTGCGCGGTCCAATGCCTCAAGACCTTCAGGCTCCCTGCCCCGCACCGCGACCCGCCACCCGTTATCGAGCGACTTTGCCAGCAGCATCCGCAAGGTTTCAACCAGCGGTCGACGCGTGAGATGATAAAAGTATGCAGCCCCCACCAGCGGGTTACTCCTTTTCAAACATGTCGGCGACAAGCCGGTTGAGCGACGCAACACCCCATCCCGTTGCCCCGGCAGGGGCAAGGGCCGTTTCGGATTTCACCGACGCCACCCCGGCAATATCGAGATGGATCCAGGGGGTTTCATCCTTGACAAAGCGGTGCAGAAACTGCGCCGCCGTAACCGACCCCGCAGGCCGTCCCCCGATGTTTTTCATGTCCGCAATCCGGCTCTTGAGCTGTTTGTCATAGCCAGCCCCCAGCGGCATCCGCCAGGCCCCCTCGCCCTCGGCGCCCGCCGCCTTCAGAAATGCGTTGCACAGCGCATCGTTGTTGGAAAACACACCTGCGTTCTCGTGGCCCAGACCAATGATGATTGCACCGGTCAGGGTCGCCAGATCAACCATGGCTGCGGGCTTGAAACGCTCTTGCGCGTACCACATCACATCACACAGAACGAGCCGTCCTTCGGCATCGGTATTGATGATCTCGATGGTGTCGCCTTTCATGGATTTGACCACATCACCGGGCCGGATTGCGGCACCCGACGGCATGTTTTCAACCAGGCCCACCAGTCCAACGACATTCGCCTGCGCCTTACGCAGGGCAAGACTGCGCATGACCCCGGCCACAACGCCCGCGCCGCCCATGTCCATGGTCATGTCTTCCATGCCGCCTGCGGGCTTGAGGCTGATCCCTCCGGTATCAAAAACCACACCCTTGCCAATCAGGGCCATCGGGGCCTGATCCCCAGCCGCGCCTTCCCAGCGCATTACAACAACCTTCGAGGGGCTGTCGGACCCCTGGCCGACGCTCAGCAATGTGCGCATACCCATCTCGGCAAGCTCGGCCTCCTCCATCACTTCGACCGTCAGACCCAATGCCGCCATTTCCGAAAGTTGATCGGCAAAGGCGGTGGTGGTCAGCACATTGGCCGGGGTATTGACCAGATCGCGCGTCATGAACGCCCCCTCGGCAATCGCCATCAACGCCGCCGCCGTCTCGGTCGCCTCATCTGGTTTGCTGCACATGATCGTCACGGCACCGGCCTTTGCCTTGGCGTCCGACTTATGGTCATCAAATCTATAGTCACGCATCACCAGTCCAAAGGTCACTTCCGCCACCTTTCGCGTCGCCCCGGCAAGCAGCAGCATATCTGCATTCCCACGCAACTTGGCCAGGCTGGCACCCGCTTTGCGGGCCTGCTGAACATCTGGATTGCGGGGGCCATGCACCACATCCACCGCCCGCGCGGCCATCCCGGCCGGATAGGCCAGCGACGCGGTGCCCCCGACCTTCAGTTTCGCAAATTCCTCACTTTCGGTCAGGCGCCGCAAGGCCCCCCGCGTGAGCTTGTTCACCCGGCGCGCCCCTGCGTCCATGCGGCCTTCGGGATCAACAATGACCGCGATCCGCCCTTGAAACTCGGCAATTTGGTCGATGTCTGTCTCTACAAAACTGATCGGTGTAAGCGGGGTCATTCTATGGGCCTCCATCCGGGGTACACCACAAGACCTAGCTTGGCCGCCCACAGATGACCAGATAGCAGTTTTCCTGTGCGATATTTTGCAGTATGTTCCAGCCAAAAGACGTAAACAGAGCAGAAATGGGGAAAGCAGTGGCTCGATTTGACCGCTATATGCTGTCGCAGCTGTTGCTTTTGTTCGGCTTTTTTGCGCTGGTGCTGGTCGCATTGTTCTGGATCAATCGCGCTGTTGTGCTTTTTGATCGGTTGATCGGGGATGGGCAATCGGCGCTGGTGTTTCTGGAATTCACCGCGCTTGGCCTGCCGAAACTGATCGCGACCGTCCTGCCGATCGCGACTTTTGCCGGGGCGGTCTATGTGACCAACCGAATGAGCAGCGAATCTGAGATGACAGTCTTGCTGGCCACCGGGACAAGCCCCTGGCGGCTGGCGCGTCCGGTGCTGGTATATGGCATTGCTGTTGCGCTGATGATGAGCATTCTCAGCCACTATCTGGTTCCCAAGGCACAGGCGCAGCTTAACCAGCGCGAGACCGAGATTGCCGAAAATGTTACCGCCGGATTGCTGAAAGAAGGGCAGTTTCTGCACCCCACCGGCAATGTCACTTTCTATACCCGGCTGATTGGCAATGACGGGGTCTTGCACGACGTGTTCCTGTCCGATCGGCGCAATCCCGAGGAAGGGGTGATCTATACCGCTTCCGAGGCCTATCTGGTGCGCAATGGGGACGGCACGACGCTGATCATGGTGGATGGGCTGGCCCAGCGGTTGCAGACCAGCGACAGACGCCTGTCCACGGCAAAGTTCCGTGATTTTTCCTTTGATATTTCCTCGTTGGTCAGCAAATCCGCTGATGGGGCCTTGCAGGTGCCCAACATGACAACACCCAAGCTGTTTGGGGACTGGAATGACCTGTCCGCCCGCAGCGGAGATCCGGTCGGCGTGATCGCCGAGGAATTGCACGGGCGCTTTGCCCAGGCGTTGTTCTGCATCATTGCCGCGCTGGTCGGTTTTTCGATCCTGTTCATCGGCAGTTTTTCGCGCTTTGGTGTATGGCGCGAGATCGTCATCGCTTTTGGACTACTGATTGCAATCGACGGGATCAGGGGAACGTTGGTCGGTACCGTCCGGGCGGACGCCAACCTCTGGGCGCTGATGTACCTGCCGTCCGCCCTAGGGGCCATGATCTCCATCGCGGCCCTTTGGCATGCGACGCATCCCGGCTGGATCGGGCGGCTCTTGCCACGGCGGGGCGCGGTATGATCCTCCATCTGTATTTTGCCCGCCGGTTTGCTGTCGCCTTTGTGCTCATCACGGTTGTTCTTTTTGCCTTGGTCA
The DNA here is from genome assembly GCA_963976125.1 of uncultured Sulfitobacter sp. Lineage (GTDB taxonomy): Bacteria > Pseudomonadota > Alphaproteobacteria > Rhodobacterales > Rhodobacteraceae > Sulfitobacter. Next base: position 19,953 of record CAXBKL010000055.1, read on the forward strand.
TCCTGGTTGATACGGTCGAACAGGCCCGCGAATTTGGCCATCTCGATCTTGGCTGGAGCAAGATCCTCGGCCTGACTTTGCTGAGTGCGCCGCAAACGATCAACCTGATCCTTCCGCTTATCATGATCCTGGCGACGGTGGTCTTGTTTGTCTCTGTGGCGCGATCATCGGAATTGGTGGTAACGCGCGCCGCCGGACGGTCGGGCCTGCGCACGCTGATCGCCCCGGTTTTGGTGGCCCTTTTTGTGGGCGTGCTGGCAATCACGACAATGAACCCGATCGTTTCGGCAACCACGAACCGTTACCTTGAACTCTCAGAAAGCTACCGCGCGGGCGGCGGCGCGACGTTTTCCATCAGCGACGAAGGTCTCTGGCTGCGCCAGGGCAGCGCGACAGGGCAGACCGTCATCCGCGCCCTGCGATCCAATGGCGATGCCTCGATCTTTTTTGACGTCACTTTCATCTCCTACGACCCCGACAATGGCCCCGTGCGCCGGATCGAAGCGTCGTCGGCCTCCCTCAGGGCGGGCGAGTGGTCCTTGCAAGATGCCAAGAGTTGGCCGCTTGATCCCGGCGTGAACTCCGAAGCGAACTCGGAAGTCCACGAGACCCTGATTCTCCCCTCCACGCTCACGCTGGATCGTATCCGCGAAAGCATCGGAGAACCGGGCGCGGTGTCGATCTATGCCCTGCCGACCTTTATCCGGCAGTTGGAGCAAGCGGGGTTCAGCCCGCGCAAGCATAAAGTCTGGCTTCAGGCGGAATTTGCCCGCCCCGCCTTTTTGATGGCGATGGTTCTGGTTGCGAGCGCCTTTACCATGCGGCATACCAGATTTGGGGGTACGGGCATGGCCGTACTGACGGCGGTGCTTCTGGGGTTCGGTTTGTATTTCATTCGCAGCTTTGCTCAGATCTTGGGAGAAAACGGCCAGATTCCGATTCTGTTGGCCGCGTGGGCACCTCCGGTGGCCTCAATTCTTCTGGGCCTTGGCCTGCTTCTGCATGCGGAGGACGGGTAGTTTCATGTTGCGTTTCGCCCTGATCCTTCTGGCGCTTGTCCTGCCATCTCTGACGGCAGCACAGGACCAGGCCGCGCCGGTCAAACCAGCCGTCTTGATTGCCGACAACGTGTTCATCAACAATGACCGGACGCTTGTTGCTCAGGGCAACGTCGAGGCGTTTCAGGGCGACACGAAGATCCGCGCAAAATCCATCACCTACGACAAGGACACCGGTGATCTTGTGATCACAGGGCCAATTGTGCTGACCCAGGGCACCCGGACGCTGATTCTTGCAGACGCGGGCGAACTGGACGACAATCTGCGCTCTGGGTTGTTGATCGGCGCGCGTATGGTGCTGAACCAGCAATTGCAACTTGCGGCCTCGCAAATCAACCGCGTCGATGGGCGGTATGACCAGCTTTACAAGGCCACCGCCACGTCCTGCCGGATCTGCAACGACGGGCGCGCGCCGCTTTGGCAAATCCGGGCCAGGCGGGTCGTGTTTGACCAGCTTGAACAGCAGCTCTATTTCGACCACGCGCAGTTTCGCATCCTTCGGGTTCCGGTATTTTATGTTCCGCGCCTGCGCCTGCCCGGTCCGGGCCTTGAACGCTCGACCGGCTTTCTGGTGCCGTCCATCCGGACCACTTCGCAGTTGGGTACCGGGCTCAAACTGCCCTATTTCATAAAGCTGGGCGATCATCGTGACCTGACCCTGACGCCCTATTTGTCCAGCGCCACAAGTACGCTGGAGTTGCGATACCGGCAGGCGTTCGGACGCGGACGCATTGAATTCAACGGCGCCATCACCCGCGATGACCAGCGCCCCGGCAAGAACCGCGGCTATCTGATTGGACGTGGTGCCTTTGATCTCGAACGCGATTTCAAGCTGCGCTTCGACATCGAAGCGGTCAGCGACCGGGCCTATTTCCCCGAATACCTCTACTATGATCAGGACCGTCTTGAGAGCCAGATCACCATAAGCCGTGCGCGCCGGGACGAATTCATCCGCAGCAGTCTTTTCAATTTCGAGAGCCTTCGGGACGGCGACGTGAACGACACGCTGCCGACTATCGTGTTGGACGGCGAATACGAAAAGCGCCATTTCCCGACGTCCGTTGGCGGTGAGTTGCGGTTTTCGCTGGAGGCCCATAGCCATCGGCGCAATTCCGATCTGGACGTGGACAGCGGCGATACCGATCTGGTGGTTGACGGGCGCGACATAGCCCGGATCAACGGCGAGGTCATGTGGCTGCGCCGGGATACATTCGGCTGGGGTCTGGTCAGTGATGTTCAGGTCGGGGCAAGCTTTGCCGCATTCAACATCACCCAGGACAGCACATTTGCGCAGAATCAAGCCGACATCGTGCCTCAGGCGGCCCTGGCGTTGCGCTATCCGATGATCCGAACGGGAAAGGACGGCGCGGTTCAGATGTTGGAACCGGTGGTGCAACTGGCCTGGACCGGGGGCGATCGGCTGAACATTCCCAATGACGAAAGCACACGGCCCGAATTTGATGAAGGCAACCTTTTGGCGCTGTCGCGGTTTTCCAGTGCCGACCGGCGCGAACGCGGCGTTGCGGCTGCAATCGGCCTGAATTGGGCGCGTTTCGACCCCAAGGGCTGGGACGCGCATTTGACCATCGGTCAGGTCTTGCGGCGCGATGCCGATCCGGATTTCACCCAGACCTCCGGTCTGACTGGCCTGCAATCCGATTTCCTGGTTGCGGCACAGTTCAAGTCCCCCAATGGCCTGTCCGTGACCGGCCGGGGCGTGTTTGACGAGGATTTTGAGTTTGCACGGGCAGAAGTGCGGGGCGATTGGTATTTTTCCCGAGGGGGCATCGGCGGCAGCTACATCTGGCTTGACGCGGATGCGGACGTGGAACGCACGACCTCTTCGTCCGAGATCCTGCTGAATGGCAATTACCTGATCAGCAAACATTGGGCCGCAACGGCAGATTACCGTTTCGACATTGCCGACGACCGCTCTGCCACTGCGGGACTTGGCCTGACCTACAACAACGAATGCGTCTCGGTGGACCTTGCGGTTGAGCGGCGCTATTCGTCATCAACAAGTGTTGAGCCGACCACCAATTTCGGCTTTAACGTTGGCCTAAGAGGCTTTGCGGTGTCCACGGGCACAGAAAGATACAAGCGCACATGTCAAAGATAGCAATGATGACCCGACTAACCTTCCTCAGCTGCGCAGCGGCAGTCTACCTGATCCTGATCGGGGCATATGGCGCCAGCGCCCAGAACCTCTTTGCTCCTGTTGTACGGGTCAACGACGATGTCGTCACCGAGTACGAGGTGCAGCAACGGCTGCGTTTCATGCAGATGCTGAACGCGCCCAACACCACCCGTGAGTCCGTGATTGAAGCGCTGATCGATGATCGCCTGCGCACTGCGGCAGCGGCAACCATCGGCATCGAGTTGACCGAAGAGGGACTGGCCGCCGGATTGTCCGACTTTGCCGCACGGGCGGACCTGACCACGGAAGAATTTGTAAAAATCCTGGGCCAGGCTGGCGTGGATGTGGAGACATACCGCGATTTCATTGAAAACTCCCTTGTTTGGCGGGCCTTTGTCCGGGGCCGTTTCAACGGCTCCGTCGAGATCACAGAGGCCGATATT
>CAXBKL010000056.1:0-23490 GCA_963976125.1 uncultured Sulfitobacter sp.
CGTTCAAGGCCGCACTCTACCCGGAAGCGCAGGCCAATGCCGCTTGATGATCCCAACGAGATACCGGCAGCTGATGCGCGGGTGGCCCGGCTGAACGTACAAATGCGCCACCACGCGGCGCATGACGTGATCCGTCTGGCGGTTGCATCGGTGCCCAATCTGGCGCTGGTGTCCAGTTTTGGCGCGGAATCCGTGGCGCTGTTGCATCTGGCATCGCGGGTCAAAAAGGATCTGCCGGTGCTGTTCATCGACACCGAGATGCTGTTTGACGAGACCCTCCAGTATCAACGCGAGGTCGCGCGCAAGCTGGGACTGCGCAAGGTCACGCTCATCCGGGCGCATGACAGTGCCGAACATGACCCGGACGGGTCGTTGCACCGAACCGATCCCGACGCCTGCTGCACGCTGCGCAAAACCACACCGCTGCAAAAAGCGCTTGCAGGATTTGATGGCTGGATCACCGGGCGCAAGCGGTTTCAGTCCGGCAACCGCGCGGATCTGCCCCATTTCGAGACCGAAGCGGCAAGCAACCGGATCAAGGTCAATCCACTGGCGTTCTGGGCACCGGGCGATGTGCAGGAGTATATCACCGAAAACAACCTGCCCCGTCATCCAATGGTCGCACGGGGCTTTCCCTCTATCGGTTGCCACCCCTGCACGACCAAAGTCGCATCCGGCGAAGACCCGCGTGCGGGCCGCTGGCGCGATCACTCCAAAATTGAATGCGGCATCCACTTTGCCAACGGAAAAGCCATCCGCACAGGAACACCAACATGACTCAATTGATCAACGACACCGGATTTGTAGCCGACGACTGGACTCATGGATTTTGCAGCGCTGGGGCGGCCAATGATTGTCTGGCCCTTGATCTGCCTTCTGACACCGATCCCGACGACATCGAGCTGAGCGAAGGCCTTGAAATGATCCGCATTGATTTCCCGTCCTCTGCGGACGGTCGCGGGTTTACCATTGCCCGCGCCCTGCGTCTGCGCGGCTTTACGGGGCGTTTGCGTGCGCGGGGTCATGTTCTGGCCGATCAATATGCCATGGCGCGCCGCGCCGGATTTGACGAGGTCGAAGTGAACGATGACATCGCCGCCCGCCAGCCTGCCCCCCAATGGCTGTTCCGCGCCGACTGGCAGGCCCATGACTACCAATCCCGTCTGCGCGGCACCCCTGCGGCGTAAGCAGCAATTGCGCTGACCCCTCCCATCTTCTAACAGTGAGGCTGCAAGGGTAGTCCTTGCGGATTTTTTGACATGACAGAGCACCGCCCCGTGAACCAGATTACCGCCAAAGCCGTTCCCACCCTGCCCGACGCCCAGACCGTCACCGCCGTAAAACACTGGACGGACCGGCTGTTTTCCTTCCGCGTGACGCGGCCTGCCTCGTTGCGGTTTCGATCCGGGGAATTTGTGATGATCGGCCTGATGGGCGACCCGGACCCCAAGACGGGCAAGCAAAAGCCGCTTTTGCGCGCCTATTCCATCGCCTCACCGGCCTGGGATGACGAATTGGAGTTCTATTCGATCAAGGTCCAGGACGGGCCGTTGACCTCCAGACTGCAACACATCGAACCCGGCGATCAGATCATCCTGCGCCCCAAACCTGTCGGCACGCTGGTGCATGACGCGCTCTTGCCCGGCAAGCGTATCTGGTTCTTTGCCACCGGCACCGGCTTTGCGCCCTTTGCCTCGCTCCTGCGCGAACCGGAGACCTATGAAAACTACGACGAGGTGATTGTCACCCACACTTGCCGCGATGTGGCCGAGCTTGAGTATGGCCGCCAGTTGATCGAAGAACTGCAAGCCGATGAAATGATGCAGGAATTGATCGGGGTCGAGAACCTTGCCAAGATCCGCTACTACCCCACCACCACCCGTGAACAAAGCCCCCGGATGGGCCGCATCACCACGCTCTTGCAGGATGGCACCGTGTTCCGCGATCTGGGCATCGACGGCATTTCCGTGGACACCGACCGCGCCATGGTCTGCGGCAGCCTTGCTTTCAACAAGGACATCCTCGCCATCCTCGAAGGATACGGTCTTGAGGAAGGGGCCAATTCCGACCCCAAGCATTTTGTCATCGAAAAGGCGTTTGTCGGCTGATCAGCCCAACGGCACACCCTGCACCGTGATCCGGTGCATCAGACGGGCATGGCCGGTGTAATCGGCGGTGGCGTAATGCTGAACCAGCCGGTTGTCCCAGATCGCCACCATACCGGGGGACCAAACCACCCGGCAGGTGAATATCGGCTGGGTCACAAAGCGGTAGAGATAGTCCAGCAAGGGCGCGCTTTCCTCTGCGGTCCAGCCGTCGAAATGGGTAGTGAAATCACCGTTGACATAAACCGCCTGCGCGCCCGTTTCAGGATGGCGGATCAAAACCGGGTGCAGCGCCGGGGGGCGGTGCGCCTCCGGCCTTTCCTTGATCCCCACCCTGGAATTGGCAAAACTGCCATCACTGTGCCAGGCTTTCATGCCCGCCAATGTCGCGCGCAGCCCGTCCGACAGAGCCGCCGCCGCCGCCGTCATCGAGGCAAAATGCGTGTCGCCCCCATAGGGCGGCACCTCCTGCGCGCTCAGGATCGAACACATCGCCGGGGCGGGATCATAGCTGTGATCGGTGTGCCAGGTGCCGCCAATTACCGCCTTTTGATCGGGGTTTGTACGCACTTCTGCGATCATCGGATGGTCGGCCACAGGGGTGAAAAAACGGTTGACGTCGATGGGTCCAAAAACCTCCGCCAGACGGATGTGATCCGCTGGCGTCAGATGCTGATCCGGCAACACCACCACCCCATGCGCAAACAGCGCCTGTTGCACCGCTTCCAAATCGGCCTGGCCCGCCCGCGCCAGCGCCATCCCGCTCAGCACCGCCCCGCAATGCCCGCTCATTTTCGTGATGTTCCACCCCGGCATGATCTATCCTTTCGCTGATCCCGCATACCACACCAGCAAACAAAAAAACCGCGCCCAAACAAGGGGCGCGGTCCAGATCAGTCTATTTCGGGGCAAATCAGATGTTCAACGCTTCACGGATTTGCGCCAGAACCGCCTTGAGCTGCTCAGGATTTTCCTGTGCCTTCGTCAAAAGCCCCGACAGCAGGGTCTTTTGCATTCCCCCCAGATCGGAGCCGTCGATCATCTCCGTGACTTTCTCCATGTTGAAACCGTCGACAGTCAACAACTCACTCAGATCGGAAGGGGAGGCCTCGACGGCCTCGGGCGCCGCTTCGGCGCTGTCGGTTGCGGTGTCAACGGCTTCAGCCGCGGCATCGCTGGTGTCCCCGGCGGCCTCGGTGGCCGTCTCAACCGCGTCGTCAGCTGCTGGCGTCGCGACCTCTTCGGCGGCGTCCGTTGCGGCCTCGGTCGCGGCGTCCACAGCCTCCGCCGTATCTGTTGTCGTCTCTGTTGCGGCCTCCGCCGCATCTGTTGCGGTGTCGGTCGCGGTGTCCACGGCATCGGTGCTGGCATCAACGGCATCTGTTGCTGTCTGTGTCACCGCATCGACCGCATCTGCGGCCGTCTCTGTCACCGCATCTACGGCATCGGCGGCGGCATCCGCTGCCGCACCTGCGGATTCGGTGGCACTGTCAACCGCATCGCTGGCCGCATCCGACGCTGCATCGGTCAGATCTTTTGCCGCCTGGGTGGCTGTATCCACCGCCTCTTCCGCCGCGTCGGTGGCGGCATCAACCGCATCGGACGCGGCTTGCGTTGCCGCCTCTGCCGCATCGTCCACCATATCCGTAACCGCATTACCTGCATCCGCCGCATCACCTGCGGCCTCCGTTGCCGCCTCCAACGCCTCTGGCGCATTCACTGCGTCTGCCGCTTGGGTCGCCAACTCACTCGGCGATTTGCCGGAAAAGAGCAAATAGCCCCCGACCCCAACCACGGCAGCCACAACAATCCAGATCAAATTTCTCATCGAATTTCCCCTCAATGTGCCGATAAGCGCCCTTTTGTCGCCCATCTGTATCTCTGTCGCCGCAAATGCGCATCATATGGCGCAGGATCAAGGGGAAAATCCACCGTTCGGCTTCATACCGCCGAAATCCAGCTTGAAGATGATCCCCGTGCCGTCTAGTTTGCAGGCTGGAAATCATCAGTCATTCAAGGACAACCACCATCGCTCGCAGACCACACAATGCGCCGCCCCAACGGGACACCGGCCCACGCGTTAACGAAAACATCCGTTCCCCTGAAATCCGCCTGATTGGTGCCGACGGTGAAAACGTCGGCGTCGTCACGCCCGCCCGCGCCATGGACATGGCCGACGAGGCTGGTCTTGATCTGGTTGAAATCTCACCCAACGCCAATCCCCCGGTCTGCAAGATCATGGATTTCGGCAAGTTCAAATATGAGACCCAGAAACGCGAGGCCGAAGCGCGCAAGAAACAGAAGATCATCGAGATCAAAGAGGTCAAGTTCCGCCCCAACACGGATACGAACGATTATGACGTCAAGATGCGCAACGTGTTCAAGTTTCTCGAAAACGGCGACAAGGTCAAAGTCACCCTGCGTTTCCGGGGCCGCGAGATGGCGCACCAGAACCTGGGTCGCGAATTGTTGGAACGGGTTGCAGAAGACACCAAGGAACATGGCCGCATCGAAAACTTCCCCAAGATGGAAGGCCGCCAGATGGTCATGCTGATCGGGCCTCTGCCCACCAAATAACGCCACCACCGCCCCGGACCTGCGCCGGGGCCGTAATACCTGGCACACCGCATAAAAAAGCCCCCGGAAACCGGGGGCTTTTGTCGTCCGGCCCAAGGCGACCTCAGCCCATCGCTGCAACCGCCCGCCGTGTCATCACGCCAATCAAATGCGCCCGATACGCCGCCGTGCCATGCAGATCGCTGATCATGTCGCTGTCGTCCACACTCAATCCGGCAACCGCATCGGCTGAAAAATCAGACCCCAGCGCCGCTTCGGCCTCAGACCAGCGGAACACACCGTTGTTCGACGCGCCCGTCACGGCCACCCGCACCCCATCGCTGAACTTCGCCACAAAAACCGCCACCAGAGGGAACCGCGAGGCGGGCTGAAGGAATTTTTCGTAATGCGCAGCCTCCGGCACCGGGAATTTCACTTCCGTGACAATCTCGCCGTCGTCCAGCGCTGTCTCGAACATTCCCAGAAAATAGTCATCCGCCGCGATCTCGCGTTGGTTGGTCACGATCGTGGCACCGCTGCCCAAGGCACCCGCCGGATAACAGGCAGACGGATCGTTGTTGGCAATCGAGCCGCCAATTGTTCCGCGATTGCGCACCGCCGGATCCCCGATATGCCCCGCCAGAAACGCCAGGGCCGGATAATGTGCCGCCGCCTCTGCCGCAACCCGCGCATGGGTTGTCGCGCCGCCAATACAAAGCAGGCCCGCGTCGTCAACGCACACCCCCTTCATCTCTTCAACATCCCCCAGTGACACAAGCACCGACGGTGCCGCCAACCGCGCCTTGAGCGTAGGGATCAAGGTCTGCCCGCCGCTCAGGGGCTGGGCTTCATCACGGCCCAGGGCCGCCACCGCATCCGCAATGGTCGAAGGTCGTTCCACATCAAAATTATACATCGTCTTTCCTTCCACATGGGGCGCAGGCTCTGAGTATCACGCCATCTCCCCTGCTTCATCTTTCCAGGTAAACTCCGGGGGTCCGGGGGCTGGCCCCCGGTTCCGCCCGTGCGTCTTATCCGTTCATTGCCGCCCAAACCCGCGACGGCGACACCGGCATATCAATATGGTCCACATCATGCCCGCCGGAACGCATCGCGTCGAGCACCGCATTGACCACGGTCGGCGGTGACGCAATGGCACCCGCCTCGCCACAGCCTTTGACACCCAACGGGTTGTGCGTGCACGGGGTCTGACAGGAATGATCTACCTGATACATCGGCAGATCGCTGGCCCGTGGCATCGCATAATCCATATAGGATCCGGTCAACAACTGACCGTCGCTGTCATAGGCGCAACTCTCCAGCAACGCCTGGCCAATGCCCTGTGCCAACCCGCCATGCACCTGACCGGAGACAATCATCGGATTGATCACATTGCCAAAATCATCCGCCGCCGAGAACCGTTCAATGGTCACCTGGCCGGTTTCGGGGTCCAGTTCCACCTCACAGGCATAGGCCCCTGCGGGATAGGTAAAGTTCGCCGGATCGTAAAACGCGGTCTCCTCCAGACCCGGTTCAATGTCATCCAGCGGATAGTTGTGCGGCACATAAGCCGCCAGTGTCACATCGCCCCAGGCCACGGACTTGTCCGTGCCTGCCACGCTGAACGCCCCGTCCTTCAACTCGATGTCGGTCTCTGACGCTTCGAGCAGATGCGAGGCGATTTTCTTGGCCTTGGCGATGATCTTCTCGGTGGCCCGCACCATGGCCGAACCCCCCACCGCAATGGAGCGCGACCCATAGGTACCCATGCCCATCGGCACCCTGGCGGTGTCGCCATGCACGATTTCGATCATGTTTTCGTCAATGCCGATCATCTCGGCGACAACCTGCGCAAAAGACGTCTCATGCCCCTGCCCGTGGCTATGCGACCCGGTCATCACAACCAGACCACCCGTCGCGTTCACCCGAACCGTGGCGGATTCGTACAAACCCGCCCGCGCGCCCAGCTGACCCACAAGGTTCGACGGCGCAAGGCCGCAGGCCTCGATATAGGCGTTCACGCCAAAGCCGCGCAGCTTGCCATTCGCTTCGCTTTGCTTGCGACGCGCCGCAAAACCTTCGCGGTCGGACATCTCCAGAACCTTGTCCATCGTGGCATTGTAGTCGCCCGTGTCATACTCCACCGCCACCGGCGTGGCATAGGGGAATTCCGTGACAAAGTTCTGCCGACGCAGGGCAATCGGATCAACGCCCAACTCATGTGCGGCCTTATCCACCAGCCGCTCCAGCTGGAACGTCGCCTCGGGCCGACCGGCCCCGCGATAGGCATCCACCGGAACAGTATTGGTAAACACCGCCTTCACGTTCACATAGATAAGGGGCGTCTTGTAATTCCCCGCCATCAGCGTGCCATGCAGCCAGGTCGGCACCGAAGATGCAAACGTGCTCAGATAGGCCCCCATGTTGGCATATGTGTCGGTACGGATCGCGGCAAAGTTATTCTCCGCATCCAGCGCCAGTTCAATCTTGGTCACGTGATCGCGCCCATGTGCATCCGACATGAAGGCTTCCGTGCGGCTCGACGTCCATTTCACCGGACGGTTGCAGGCCTTGGCGGCAAAAGTACAGAACGCCTCTTCCTGATAGTGGAAGATCTTGGTGCCAAACCCGCCGCCCACATCCGGAGCCACAACACGCAGCTTGTGTTCGGGAATACCCAGAACAAAAGCCCCCATCAAAAGCCGGATCACATGCGGGTTCTGCGAGGTTGTATAAAGCGTATGCTGCTCATCGGAGCGGTCATAGTCACCCACCGCCACACGCGGTTCCATCGGGTTGGCCACCAATCGGTTGTTGACCAGCTCAAGCGTGGTGACATGGGCGGCATCGTCAAATGCCTTGTTCACCGCCTCCTTGTTTTCCTCGACAAACCCCCAGTCATAACAAAGGTTTGAGGTCAGATCATCATGGACCTTGGTGGCCCCATCCTGCACCGCCGCCTTCATATCGACAACTGCGGGCAGCTCGGCAATATCAACCGCAATGGCTTCGGCGGCATCGCGCGCCTGTTCCAGCGTTTCGGCCACCACGGCGGCAATCGGCTCGCCCACGTGGCGCACCTTGCCCTGTGCCAGCACCGGATGCGCCGGCTCCTGCATCGGCTGCCCATGCTTGTCCGTCACCTGCCAGCCGCAGGGGATGCTGCCGACACCTTCGAAATCCGCCCCCGTAAAGACCTTTACCACGCCGGGCATTTCCGCTGCGGCGGACGTATCCACCGACGTCAGCGTCCCATGCGCCACATCAGAGCGCAGGAAATAGACATAGGCCTGTCCCCGCAGATTGATGTCATCCGTATATTTGCCGTTCCCGGTCAAAAACCGGACGTCCTCGCGCCGCTTGCTGCTGGCACCAATTCCACCGTCTTTTGGCATTTGTTAATTCCTCCCAGAGTGGCATGCGCATCGCACGCCATTTTCGCCTGACCTGATCTCAACACGGTTTCCCGCGGGTGACTGGCCGCTTGATTGACCTTGCGCGTCCTGACTACTCCGCCGCAACCGCGCTGACGTCCTGACCGGATGCGGCCATGATCGCCTTGACGATGTTGTGATACCCCGTGCAGCGACAGATATTGCCATCCAGATAATGCCGGACGTCGGCCTCCGTGGGCTTGGGGTTCTCCTTGAGCAGCGCCGCCGCCGACATCACCATACCCGGCGTGCAGAAACCGCATTGCAGCCCGTGGTGATCCTGAAACGCCTGCTGGATCACGTTCAGCGACCCGTCGTCATTGGCCTGTCCCTCGATCGTGTCCACTGTGGCCCCATCGGCCTCTATGGCAAAAATCGTGCAGGATTTGACCGCCGCACCATTCACATGCACCACGCAAGCCCCGCATTGGCTGGTGTCACAGCCAACATGGGTGCCGGTCAGCCCCTGATCGTCGCGCAGGAACTGCGACAACAATGTGCGCCCCTCCACATCGCCGGACGCAGCCTTGCCGTTCACGGTCATTGTGACCTGTGTCATGGATATCCTCCCCTGTGTTTATCTTGTTTGACCGGATTTAAGCATGCAAACCCGCGGTTGAGAACACCAAATCGCAATCCGCAGTCATTTAGGCAAAATAACGCACTGTAATTATTGAAATATTATGCGGTTTTTCACATCTGGCCGCCTGGCTTGATGCCGCGCCTTGGCTGCGGCCGAGTCGGGATTTCCTTGAGCAATCCACCCACCCCCATGGCCGATATGTCCGCCGAGGTGATCGGTATGCCGCACACCACCCGTGACAACACCCAATCCGCCCCATTTAGCGCCGGCGAGCGCACGCATCCCGGCAGGCCAATCACCTGCATGCCCGCCATATGACCCAGAAACAACAGGTTTCCCGGATCAACCGGCATGCCAAAGCGTTCGACAACCCCGCCCGCCTGCCTGAGTGCGGCCGGGGCCACGTCGTCAATATCCGAGGTCGCCGACCCGGTCAGAATCAGCACCAGATCGCTGCGCACCGCGCGCAGGGCGGTTTCGAGCGCATCAATATCATGCGGGACAACCACCACCTCGCAAAGTGCCACGTTCAGCGCCGCTAGCCGCCCCTCGATGGCCGGTCTGCCCTTTTCGCCGGCGCCGCCGGGAATTTCGGTAATGATCAGGGCCGCCCGCGTCAGACGCGGACCGCACAAGGCAACCGCCGCATCCCCCGCCGCCGCGACCGCCAGGGCCAGATCTGCTTCCGGCACCGCGTAGGAAATGATCTTGATGGTTGCAACCATTCCGCCCTGCCGCATTTGCTGCCAGGGGGGCACAGTGGCAATCGTGATCATCGGATGCACCGCATTGACAGCCTCAAGGGCTGCCACATTCATCTGCACCACCCCCGGCCCCTGAGCCAACAGATTGACCCGCCCGGTGAACGCCTCCGTCACCTCCAGACCCGGTCCCGCAACCGCCAGCGCCAATCGCCGTGCCGCAACATCTTCGCCAACATCCGCCGCACCAGGCTGTGCGGCAATGACCTGCTCCAGACCGGCATCCTGCAACGCCGCGACATCCGCCTCCGTAAGAACCCGCCCCTTGCGCAGCCGCCCGCGCCCGACCGCAACCGAATGCGCCAGCACCGCGCCTTCGGCCTTGCCGACCGGGACCGGACCGAACTTCATGCGCCCCTCAAGGTCTGGATCATTTCCGCAAGAATCGACACCGCAATTTCCGCCGGGCCCGCCGCGCCGATGTTCAGCCCGACAGGACCGCAGATCCGCGCAATCTGGATGGCATCAAAACCCGCTTCGCTCAACCGCGCAACGCGGGACGCATGGGTGCGCTTGCTCCCCAGGGCGCCGATGTAAAAGGCCTCCGATCGCAAGGCCACGTGCAATGCGGGATCGTCCAGCTTGGGATCATGGGTCAAGACCACCACGGCAGATCGTGCATCCACGCCGATCCCGGCAAGCGCCTCATCCGGCCAGTCGTTGACAACCTCCGCGCCCGGAAACCGCGCCGGACTGCCAAATGCCGCCCGCGGATCGACCACAAAGCCGTCAAATCCTGTGGCCCGTGCCATCTCCACAAGGGTCTGCGCAATATGCACCCCCCCCACTATGACCAGCCGCAACGGCGGGTTGTGCACCGCGATAAAGGTGGTCCCCTGCTCATCCACACCCGAACGGTCCATGCGAAACCGATCCTGATGGCCGTCATGGCGCAATGCCCTGTGCGATCCATCAAGGGCCACTTCATAGGCGACCTGCCGCCGGGCGGCGCGCGCTGCCACCAGGTCGCGCAGCATCTGAACCGGCATGCCCCCGGACCCCAGAGGCTCCACGATAACCCGAATCGTCCCGCCACAAGCCAGCCCGACCGCAAAGGCATCCCCGTCGCTGACACCATACTCCAACACCCGCGTGCCCCCGGTCTCCAGCACCTCCAGCGCTTCAAGGACCACGGCCCCCTCGACACAGCCCCCCGAAACGGACCCCGCCATTTCACCATCACCCGAAATGGCCAGCTGTGCCCCGACCCGGCGCGGGGCCGACCCCCAGGTGTCGATCACCGTGGCAAGTGCCGCGCCCCTGCCCGCCTCAATCCAGGCCAGGGCCTGTTCCGGTACTGTCTGCATCTGCTGCATCTGCTGCCTCCCTCAATCGCTCTGGATGTTGTGGGATGGTGGGCCAAAGCGCCCCGTTCTTCACAATGTAATGCGCAGCCTTGCTGCGCTCAATCAAATAACACCCCCTCACAAAGACATCCGCGCCCGCTTGCAGAGTACGCCGTGGCCGACTACATCTGTGACCAGATCACCACGCACAACAGGAGCACCGCCCATGCCCATGCAGGCCCAAGAAATTGAAGACCTGATCCGCACGGCCTTTCCGGAGGCCCGCATCACGGTACAGGGAAACGATGGGGTACATATGGCGGCCATGGTGGTGGATGCGTCTTTCAAAGGCATGAACCGCGTCCAGCAACAGCGCGCCGTCTACGCCGCCCTGAAAGGCAAGATGGATGGGCCGGACGGCGACCTGCATGCGCTGGCCCTGACCACCAAGGCCCCTGACTGACCCATGATTTACTGGCTCATATCCGCCCTGATTGCAGGGGGCACGCTGGTCGCTTATCTCCAGCACCGCAGCCGCAGGGGCGTCTACCGACCCCTGGCAGAGCGGCAACCCCAGGCCCCGGCGCAACAGGATGTGCCTCTGGGGCTGGAGGCCGTCGACCTGGATTATGTCGCCAGGACCACCCGCCGCAACGAAAGCCTCGAACGCGCAACCACCAACTGGATGCGCAAGGGCAGCGGCCTTTTGGGGGCTGCAGCCGAAACCGCCATCAGCCCGCTGGCGGATGACGAAACATATGCCGCGCGCTATCACGCGGCGTTCCAGAAAAACTCTTCAAAGGACTGACCCCCATGAGCGACGCCGCAACACAGATCAAAGAAACCATCACCGCCAACAATGTTGTGCTCTTTATGAAAGGCACCAAGGAAATGCCGCAATGCGGGTTTTCCTCGCGGGTGGCAGGTGTGCTGAACTACATGGGCGTCGATTTCTCCGACGTGAATGTGCTGGCCGATGAGGTCATCCGCCAGGGGATCAAGGATTTTTCCGACTGGCCCACAATCCCGCAGCTTTACGTCAAGGGTGAGTTTGTCGGCGGCTGCGACATCATCACCGAGATGACCCTTTCGGGCGAATTGGACACGCTGTTTGAGGAAAACGGTGTGACCTACGACAAGGACGCCGCAGACAAGATCCGCGAAGCCAACGGCTGACCAGACCTTTTCCCGCGTGACCGCCCCGCCTGGGGTGTTCACGCGGATGCCTCGGCAAAATAGCAAAAAACCCTTGAAAACCAACGTGATCCACTTACCCCAGCCAGGGGGTTGAGGGTGCGTGTATCAGCCCGCTTTTTCCTCCACCTCGGCGGCCAGCGCTTCGGCACGTGCGGCCAGCTCGGCCAGCGTATCGGTGACCGACTGCGGCACCACCGGCACTTCGATCCGCTCCGGCTCGATGGTAACGTTGCGCAGCCCCGCCAATTCGGCCTCCCGCTCTGCCAATTCGGCGCGTGCTTCGGCAATCTGGTCCTCAACCGATGCGGTCTTGTCCGCCAAAAGCAGCCCCGCCATCAACAACATGCGCGCCTCTGGCATTCGCCCCACCTGATCGCTGAGCACCTGCGCCTCGTCGTCCAGCATCTTGGCGGCGGAATGCAGGTAGCTTTCCTCACCTTCCTGGCAGGCAACCTCGAACTGGCGTCCGCCAATTGTGATTCTGACCTCCGGCATCAGCCCGCCTCCCCGTTGTTTGTCCCGTTCTCGACCAGCGGCCCGAGGGCGGCGATAATGGCGCTCGCCTCGGCCATATCCGCGGCACGTGTGGCGCGCAGCCCCTCCAGCTCGGCCAGCATCGCCTTGTTTATCAGATGTGGCTCGCCCACACCCTCCTCGTTGGCTTTCATCAATGCCGCGCAGGCATCGGTGAGTTGCCCGTTGGCGCGGCGCACCCGCTGCAATTCCACGTCAAGCTGCGCCATGCGCGCCTGCATTTCCTCGACCTGCGCCCGCATCCCGGCCATTTCCGCATCCGATTTGGTCTTGAGCGCGCGCACCCGTTCGGTCAGTTGGGCATTTGCGGTGCGCTCTTCCTCAAGCGCTTGGGCAATGCCGGGATCGGGTGCTGAGGTCTGTGCCGACAGGCTCTCAAGACCCTGGGCCACACGGTCCATGGCTGCCGTTATCCGACTTTGCAATTCGTCAATGTTACTCATGACGCGGTCCATCCCCCATTTTCGTCATTCGCGACCCTAATATGGCTTGACGCCTCACTCCATATGCGAATCGAATGATCCTGTCCTTTTTCCCGATCCTACCCAAAGTCCCGGACAATTGCGCCCCCCTTTCAGATCAGCACCTTGACCGATGAAGTTGATGCAGCCCATCAAGCGCCGCAGCATCGGGGGGCGGGCTTTGGCTTGCACTTTGCATCCCGGCTGGTATGACCACGGAAATTCCCGTTTTGCCTGATAAGGAAGC
Source organism: uncultured Sulfitobacter sp. (assembly GCA_963976125.1). Lineage (GTDB taxonomy): Bacteria > Pseudomonadota > Alphaproteobacteria > Rhodobacterales > Rhodobacteraceae > Sulfitobacter. The sequence goes on from CAXBKL010000056.1 coordinate 13,165, forward strand.
CCATCGTGGATCTGACAGCCCTGCGCACTGCCCACCCTGACCACTGGTCAAAAGCCACCGCCATTCGCGCCCTGACGCTGGACGGCGTTGCGGCCGCAAATTCCGGGCATTCCGGCATGCCGATGGGCATGGCGGACGTGGCGACCGTTCTTTTTGAAAAGCACCTGAAATTTGATGCGGCCAACCCGCTCTGGCCCGACCGGGACCGTTTCATCCTGTCGGCGGGCCACGGCTCGATGCTGATCTATTCCCTGCTGCATCTGGTGGGCGATGCCCAATTCCCGATCGAGGAACTCCGGAACTTCCGTCAGATGGGTGCGCGTACCGCCGGGCACCCCGAGAACTTTCTTGCCGATGCGATCGAGACAACCACCGGCCCTCTGGGTCAGGGCATTGCCAATTCGGTCGGCTTTGCCATGGCCGAGGAAATCCAGCGCGCGCGCTATGGTGCCAAGGTTGTCGATCACCAGACCTACGTGATTGCCGGCGACGGCTGCCTGATGGAAGGCGTCAGCCAGGAGGCGATCACCCTGGCAGGGCGTCACCAGCTCAGCAAACTGACCGTGCTGTGGGACAACAACAACATCACCATCGACGGCCCCGTCACCCTGTCGGACCGCACCGATCAGGTGATGCGTTTTCAGGCCGCGGGCTGGCACACCATCGAAATCGACGGCCACAACCCCGTCGAGATCGACGCGGCCCTGACCCAGGCGCGCGGTTCCGACAAACCCACGATGATCGCCTGCAAGACCCACATCGCATTGGGACATGCGGCCCAGGACACGTCCAAAGGCCACGGCGCCTTGACCGACGCCGACCAGATGGCCGATGCCAAGGCGGCTTATGGCTGGACCACCGGCCCGTTTGAAGTCCCCGCTGACGTCAAATCCGCCTGGGAGACCATCGGTGCGCGCGGCGCGGATGCGCGGCGGGCGTGGGAAGAGCGCTTTGACAAGATGCCCCGCAGCAAGCGCGAGACCTTCAACCGCGCCCTGGCCCTTGAGGTGCCAAAGAAACTGAGCGCCACAATCAAGGCCTTCAAAAAGCAGATCTCGGAAACTGCTCCAAAACTGGCGACCCGCGCCAGCTCCGAAAAGGTGCTTGAAGTTGTGAACCCGATCATGCCCGAAACGGTTGGCGGCTCGGCGGACCTGACCGGCTCCAACAACACCAAAACCGCCGATCTGGGCGTCTTTGACGTCGACAATCGCGGCGGGCGCTATGTTTATTGGGGCATCCGCGAACATGGCATGGCGTCCGCAATGAACGGCATGGCCCTGCATGGCGGCGTGCGGCCCTACGGCGGCACCTTCATGTGTTTCACCGATTATGCCCGCCCCGCCATGCGGCTGGCGGCACTGATGAAGATGCCAACCGTGTTCGTCATGACCCACGATTCCATCGGTCTGGGCGAAGACGGGCCAACTCACCAGCCTGTCGAGCATCTCGCCATCAGCCGCGCCACCCCGAACACCTATGTGTTCCGCCCCGCTGACACCGTGGAAACGGCAGAAGCATGGGAAATCGCCCTGACTGCCAAGGAAACGCCCTCGGTATTGTCGCTGACCCGTCAGGGTCTGCCGACCGTGCGCACAGAGCACAAGAACACCAACATGGTGGAAAAGGGTGCCTACACGCTGGTGGACGCCGACGGCAAGCGCCAGGTGATCCTGATCGCCAGCGGCTCCGAAGTCAGCGTGGCCCTGGCGGCACGTGATCTGCTTCAGGCCGAGGGCATTGGCGTACGGGTTGTGTCGATGCCCTGCATGGAACTGTTTGCTGCTCAGGACGATGCCTACCGCAAGCGGGTTCTGCCCGGTGGCGCGGTACGTGTCGGCATCGAAGCCGGTGTGCGGCAGGGATGGGACCAGTGGCTTCTGGGTGAGCGGGGCAAATACGGCAAGGCCGATTTTGTCGGCATGGACCGTTTCGGCGCCTCCGCCCCTGCGGATGAATTGTTCGAGAAATTCGGCATCACCGCCGAGAATGTCGCGGTCCGGGCCAAAGCTCTCCTTTAACGAGAAATCTCCGCCTGTGCGCCCTTTGGCGGTCCCGCCCATGAAAATGGGCGGGGGTTTTCCTTTTTGCGCAACCTATTGAGCAGAATGCCGCGAAGTTGGGCAGATCTGCCACAAATGCGCCCCATCCCTGTCATTTTCACCTTTCAGAATCCAACCGAAGCGGGATAACCTATGGTTGTTCGACAGAGATTAACGGATCGTTCAGAATTTTGCCCAACACTCACGGCAGAGCATCTGGCACAACAAGGGGTGGACATGGCACTCTCATATCTGATCGCGGCGGTTTTGTCGGGGCTCACCGGTGCCGTGCTCTGGATTGGGTCAGGCGGATCGGTGCTGAGCGGTCTGGGCGTCTATGTCCTGACGGGAAACCTCTCTGTTGCTGCACTTCTGGCACGCCACTACCTGAATGACGCAGGGCCCCGCTCACGCTTCTGACGGGGTCAGTTTGCGCCAGATCGGTGTCACGATCTTTTCCCCCACCGGGATCAGCAACAGGCCCAGAACAACCCCGATAACAGCATCCAGCGCCGCCTTGGTAACCCATATGACAAATCCGCCAAAGCTGTCGGGAACCGCCTGCCCGGCGGCATAGGCCACCGTATCGACGAGGTGACCGGGCGCGGCAAATCCCAGCACGTCCAGCCCGTGAATGATAATGGATCCCCCGACCCACAACATCGCGGCGGTGCCAACCACCGTCAAAAGCCGCAAAAACCCCGGCATGCCCCTGACCAACCCGCGCCCCAGCATCCGGGTCAGACCCAGCCGCCCTTTGGCCGCCATCGCCAATCCCAGATCATCCATCTTCACAATCAGCGCAACCGCCCCGTAGACCGCAACCGTAATCATCACCGCAACGGTGGCCAATGTCGCCGCCTCCATCCAGAAGGTGCTTGCCGGTATCGCCGCCAGTGAAATTGTCATGATCTCCGCCGACAGGATGAAATCGGTCTTGATCGCCCCCGCGGCTTTCTTTTCCTCCAGGTGTTCGGGGCTTTCGACCGTCACCTCCCTGCCCTCGTAATCCTCGTGACCCTGGCTCAGCCCCAACGCATGCGCAATTTTTTCGGCCCCCTCGAAACACAGATACGCGCCCCCCAGCATCAGCAAAGGCGCAATCGACCACGGCGCAAAATTGGAAAGCAGCAGCCCAATCGGCAGCAGGATCAACAGCTTGTTGCGCAGCGACCCCTTGGTGATCCGCCAGATCACCGGCAATTCACGGCTGGCTTCAAACCCATGCACGTATTTTGGCGTGACGGCGGCATCGTCAATCACTGCGCCCGCCGCCTTGGTGCCCGCTTTTGTGGCTTGGCCTATCACGTCATCCACGGACGCGGCCGCGACCTTTGCGATGGCTGCCACATCATCCAGCAGCGCAATCAATCCGCTCATGCCTGTCTCTCCCTCTTTTTTCCGAAGTTTACCCCGTGAGGCGCGCCATACAACACTTGCCTTTACCGCTAACATCAAAGTTTAACGCTAACATGCGGAAAAAGGACAGATTTCCCCCTTTCGCCTCCTCCGACGGCCCGGATATAGAGCGGACAAAACCCCCGTCCCAAGGAACCTCCCATGACCATCAAAGTTGGCATCAACGGATTTGGCCGCATTGGCCGTTGTACCCTCAGCCACATCGCCGCATCTGGACGGGAGGACATCCAGGTGGTCAAGATCAACGCAACCGGCCCGATCACAACAGCGGCACATCTGCTGAAATACGACAGCGTCCACGGCCGCTTTCCGGGCGATGTGTCGGTCGACGACGGCTACCTGAACCTCGGTCAGAATGACATTGAGGTCATGTCCACCTACAATCTCGAAGAGCTTGACTGGACCGGCTGCGATGTCGTGCTGGAATGCACCGGCAAATTCAATGATGGCAACAAGGCCGGTGTGCATCTGGAACAGGGCGCAAAACGGGTGCTGTTGTCCGCGCCGGGCAAGAACATCGACAGGACGGTTGTCTATGGCGTGAACGATGACACCCTCGTGACCTCCGACCGGATGGTGTCGAACGGGTCTTGCACCACCAATTGTCTGGCCCCCCTGGCCAAAGTCATGCACGAGGCCATCGGGATAGAAAGCGGCCTGATGACCACCATTCACAGCTATACCGGCGACCAGCCGACACTGGACCGGCGCCACTCTGACCTGTACCGCGCCCGTGCCGCCGCCATGGCACTGATCCCGACATCCACCGGCGCGGCCAAGGCGCTTGGCGAAGTGCTGCCCGCGCTCAAGGGCAAGCTGGACGGAACCGCCATGCGTGTCCCCACCCCGAACGTCAGCGCGGTTGACCTGACCTTTACCGCATCGCGCGATGTCACGGTCGAGGAAGTGAATGCCGCTGCCAGGGCCGCCGCCGAAGGGCCAATGAAAGGCGTCTTTGGCTATGACCCGGAGCAAAAGGTCAGCATCGACTTCAACCACACCGAAGAAAGCTGCATCTTTGCGCCTGACCAGACCATTGTCGTCGCCGGTCGCACCGTCCGTGTGCTGGGCTGGTATGACAATGAATGGGCGTTTTCGGTGCGCATGGCCGATGTTGCCGTCGCCATGGGCCAGTTGGGTTAGGCCGGGTCCGGCTGCCCATTCCGCCCAAAGACTTGCGTCACAGGGGCGGCCCTGTCATTAAATGGCAGGCCCCCTACCAAACGGATGTTTCGTGACCAATCTGATCGCCACTATCCTTGGTCTGTTCGTGATCGCCGCTATCACTGTGGATATTCTGGTATTCGGCACTGAAAACCTGATTTTCCTGAGCAAAAAGTTGCTTGAGCTGATCGAATGGATCGCATTCTGGCGTTAGGATCAGGATCCACTGATCCGGCCTCCCGGTTTTATTGTATCGGTACCTTTTTCTGCCCCCCGTGCCCGTTGACATGATCTGTGGCCTGCGCATTTCTGAGGGTCGAATTTGGTCAAACGAGGCGCGACATGACGGTAAAACTGGCAATCAACGGGTTCGGACGCATTGGCCGCAATATCCTGCGTGCCCTGAATGACCGCCCCGATCTGGATTTCGAGGTGGTGGCCATCAATGACCTCGCTCCGCTGGAAACAAACGCCCACCTTTTCGAGTTTGATTCAGTGCATGGCCGCTATGGCCAGACCGTCAGCCTTGGCGATAACACCCTTGATGTCGGCCACGGCCCGATCCGCTTCACGGCGGAACCCGACCCGTCCAAGCTGCCCTGGGGCGACGTCGATATTGCTCTGGAATGCACCGGAGTCTTCCGCACCCCGGAAAAGGCCGCCCTGCATCTGGACAATGGATCGACCCGTGTCCTGATCTCGGCTCCCGCCAAAGGTGATTTGAAAACAATCGTTTATGGTGTGAACCATGGTCAGATCACCGCCAGGGATCAGATCATCAGCAATGCGTCCTGCACCACGAATTGTCTGGTACCGATTGCCCATGTCCTGCACGAGGCTTTTGGCATCAAACGCGGCCACATGACCACCGTTCATGCCTACACCGGCACCCAACCCACCCACGACCGGGCACACAACGACCTGTACCGCGCCCGGGCCGCGGCCCTGTCGATGATTCCCACCTCGACCGGTGCCGCCGATACGCTGGGCATCGTCATGCTACATCTGGATGGACGGATTACCGGCACGGCGGTGCGGGTGCCCACACCAAATGTCTCATGCGTCGATCTGGTGGTGGAAACCGAAAAATCAATCTCGGAAACGGATGTGCACGACATGATGAACACCGCCGCCGCCGGGGCGCTTGATGGTGTGCTGGGCGTCACGGGGCGCAAGCTGGTCTCGGTAGATTTCAACCACGACCCGCGCAGCGCCATCTATGCCGCCGATCAGACCTCGATCCAGCAAGGAACCCTGCTGCGGGTGCTGGCATGGTATGACAATGAATGGGCTTTCTCCAACCGCATGCTGGACACGGCGAGCGTTATGGCGCGCTGTCTCTAGCGGTCAAACCGTTCCAGCAGGGCGGCATTCACCCTTGGCGTGACAAACTTGCTGACGTCGCCTTTCAGGCGGGCGATTTCCTTAACCAGCTTGCTGGCAATGGCCTGGTGCTGCGCCTCGGCCATCAGGAACACCGTTTCAATCGAATTATCCAACTGGCGATTCATTCCAACCATTTGATATTCATATTCAAAATCCGCAACCGCCCGCAAACCCCTGATGATGGTTTGTGCCCCAACATCGCGCGCGCAATCTATCAGCAGGTTCTCGAAAGGATGGGCAACAATCTCGACGCCGGTCTGCTTGGCAAGGCTGACACATTCCTCCTCCAGCATCGCCACCCGCTCCTCGAGCGAAAACAACGGCCCCTTGTCGCGGTTTATGGCCACCCCGATCACCAGCTTGTCCACCAGGGACGCGGCCCTTCGGATAATGTCCAGATGCCCCAATGTGATCGGATCAAAGGTTCCCGGATAAAGGCCGACGCGCATGAGCTGATCCTCAGCTGGAGTTCATTTTGCGCAAGCAAACATGACCGGCGCGCGGGTGCAAGACGCTTAGTGCCCCATAATCATGCCTTCGAGGGCATCTTTCTCCATCGCCAGTTCGGCAAGGCGCGCCTTGACCACATCCCCAAGCGAAATCAGCCCGACCAGGGCACCGTCTTCGACAACCGGCATGTGACGGAACCGCCCATCGGTCATCTTTTGCAAAATCGATTCCGCCCGGTCTTGCCGTGTGCAGGTCACCAGTTTCTTGGTCATCAGCTTGTCCACGGTCAGATCCAGACAGCCGGTCCCCTGATTGCCCAGCTCCCGCACGATGTCGCGCTCTGACAAAATACCCAAAGCGGTCGTACCATCAGATGAGATCAGCAAGGTGCCAATGCGTTTCTCCGACAACTCCCTGGCCGCCTCAAAGACCTTGAGCGTTGGGGGCGAGGTCACCACCCCGGCACTGTCTTTTGACTTCAGGATCTGTGACACCAGCATGGCGGGCCTTCCTTTTTTGAACGGTTGCCCTACCGTCCGCCAGAATCCTGCATGCTGTCAAGCGTCTGGGCGCAAAGCACCGACTGCAATCGTGCAACTTCCGCCCGCAACGCCACCGACAAAGTTTCGGCAAAGGCGCTCAGACGCTGATTGCGCCGGTCATCCTCGTGCCGGATCAGATAGAACGCCCGCGTCAGGCTCAACTGCGCCGTCAGGATGCGCCGGACCCCCGGCGTAAAGGGCAGCGCAAAATCATGCATCATCCCGACGCCGCCGCCCCGTGCGATCATCTGTGACTGCACCGACACCGAATTGGACGCCATTGGCACCCGCCCGACCCCCAGATCCGCCAGATAATCAAGCTCCTGATCAAAAATCATGTCCGGAATATAGCCCACCATCCGATGATCCTTCAGATCGGCCAATGTCTCGATGGGGCCATGCGCGGCCAGGTAACTCTGCGATGCCGCGAGGTGCAGATGATACTCCGTCACCTGCCGGACCATCAGCCGCCCTGCCGTGGGGGCGCTGACCCCGATGGCCATATCGGCCTCGCGCCGGGACAGGTTGAACAGCCGTGGCAGCGCCACAATCTGCACATCCAGACCGGGATGATCTGCGACAATTTGCGCACATATCTGCGGCAGCAGAAAATTGGCACATCCATCTGGCGCGCCCAGCCGAATCTGGCCGCGCATCTGATCGCTGGGGGCCGCCACCCCGGCGGTGGCCTGGCGCATCGCCTGCTCTGCCGCCTCCGCGCGCTCCAAAAGCTGCGCCCCCGCTTCCGTCACCGCATAGCCCTGCGGGGATTTGACAAACAGCGCAACACCAAGCGCCTTTTCCAACCGCGCCACCCGCCGCCCCAATGTCGCCGGATCAAGCCGCAGCTGCTTGCCCGCCCCTGACAGGCTGCGTTCCCGCGCCACAGCCAGAAACAACCGCAAGTCATCCCAGTTCTGCATCCCTGATCCTCTTCATCTTTCCAAATAAACTCCGGGGGAGTCAGCTTTGCTGGGGGGGAGCGGATTAATATGCAAAGGGGTGAACGTCCTTTTGTGCACTAGCCCAGATTGGTGCTCCAAAATTTCGCTGATTTATAAGGGTTTCCTGTGGAGCGTGCAAATTTGCAATACACGTACAATGGAACCAAACTAGACTGCAATATTGCCAAAGATCGGCAGTACCTACCCAAAAGCGGCATTATTGGTCACCATTCGTGCATGGATGCAACTACGCGGCCCATGATTTCGAAGTCGTTAACATCCGCTGGATACTTGAGTTCGCGCGCTGGATAGGTATTGTTGGCGCTGATGAGCGCGATTGTGTCCATGCCGGTGTGCTGGACGTTTTTGACCACCAGATCATCCATAACCCGCACCACATAGGTGCTGCCATCCGATGGCGCGTTATCCGAGTAATCCACCAGTAGGAGATCACCCTCATGGAGTTTTGGCTCCATGCTATCGCCTTTGACGGTGATGACACGGAGGTTTTCAGGCTTCAAACCGCGTCGGTCCAGCCAATCTGCACGAAACGCATAGTCGATCACGTCCATTTTGTCGGAAACAAAGGAGTTTCCGGTTGTGCCGTTTTTGGAAACAGAGAGTTTCGGAATTGCTACGAATATTGGGTCAACCACTGTTTCCAAACTAGGCTCAACATACTCATCAAACAGGGAATTAAGGTCAACGCCGTAAACAGTTCGAAGTGCAGCCAGTACTTCATGATCCGCCCTCTGCTTGCCAGTCTCAATGTGCTTTATCTTGTGATCATTGACGCCCAACGGCTCAGCAAATGCCGCGCGACAGGCTACCTTTGGGCAATCAGGCGGTGATCGCGGCAAGGCAATCCTGGACCGCGTCATTGACGATGCTGGGCGCGCTGTTGTCGCGTTGAGCTACCGCACCCGCATTGAGGCCGAAGCAAAGCGCCTGGAGACGGCGGCATGAGGTTTACCGTCACCAACAACAATGGGCGCGGTTACGTTCTGGATGATGGTGTTGTGGTGTTTGGCCCAAACACCATTGCCCAGGCTGAGGAGAAGCGGGACGCGCTGGAACGCAAGGCGCGTCACAAGATACGCAAGTGCCTGACCTGCCCCCAAGAATTCATGAGCGAAGGCCCACACAACAGGATGTGTGGGCAGTGCCGCAAGCGCGGCGCGTCGGCTGAGAGCGTGGCGGTGTAAAAATGGGACAGGTTTTGAGAGTTATTGAGGGCGGCTTAGTCGGCGCAGATGGGGGGGCTAAGCCGGGGGCTAAGCCGCCCCTAAGCCGGGGTAAAAATTGGCTCAATACATCCGATCTGCGCGAGCTGGCGGGTATCAGTAAAACAGTGTCCAAAGATGCATTGCGAGCAAGGCGTTGGCGGGGCGTGGATTTGCAAGTTCGCGAGGTCAAGAGTGAGGTTGGCCAAGGCGGTAAGATTTTGCAGGTGAACGCCGATACCTTGCCATCAGACCTCAAGGAAAAGTGGTATCGTCAACAGGGCATTGATCTGCATGAAAAGGTTGATCCGATCACCGGGAAAACCGTGCTGGTGGCCGCGCGCGCCAAGACCAAAGTCAAAGCGAGCGCGCGCGGTTGGAGCCTTGTGACGCAAGAGGAAATCTTGGCGCTCGCATGGATTGCGGATGTCTTTCTTGAGGACACCGCATTGCCAGAACCCACCCCAGGCAGGCCAGAGCCAGCCGTAATTTCAAACGTCTGAAAAGGAGTTCCAGACATGCCGCCACGTAAGATGAAATCCGCAGGGACGAATGTACCTGTTCCGCAAGACGACAGTGAGGCACGAGAGACCATTCGTGAGATTGGTGACCTCAACCGCGATGCGCTGCGCCTTGAGGCTGAAATGAATGACCAGATCGCCAAGCTGCAAGAGCATTATGGCGCGTTGGTCGCGCCGATCCGCGACCAGGTGACCGCGAAACAGGAAGGCCTCAAGATGTTCTGCGAGGTCAACCGCGACAGGCTGACAAAGAGCGGCAAGGTCAAATTCCACCGCTTTGCTACGGGTGAAATCTCATGGCGGCTGCGTCCGGCCAAGGTCACGATCCGGGGCAAGGATGCTGTCATTGAAGCCATCAAGGGCGCGCGCCTGGGCAAGAAGTTCCTGCGCATCAAAGAGGACATCAACAAAGAGGCGATGCTTGAAGAACGCAGCACGGCGGCGGCAATCGCAGGCGTGACCATCGGTTCAGACGGCGAGGATTTCATTGTCGAGCCGTTTGAGACGGCCCTGCAAGAGGCGTCCTGATCGCCCCGACATCTTAACACCCCGGCGCTCATAGCGCCGGGTCCACCAGGCCAATGACGGCCAAACCACGAAAGAGAAAACCAATGAACAAACCAGACCTGATCAAG